>JAOPXY010000075.1 GCA_025964895.1 Aeromicrobium sp. | reverse complement strand
TCGCCCTCGAGCATGTGCATCGCGGGGGTGAGGGACTCACCGATGCCGTCGCCCAGGAGAGCGACCCGGAAGGTCGTGCTCATGCGGTCGTCGTCTTGCGCTGTGCCACGGACAGATACCTCTTCGGGGTCATCGAGTGAACGTACGAGTTCGTACATTAGGTGTGACCACGCTCACTGTCAACCCGATCGCGGCGGAATCTTGCCACCGCGCACGATGTGCCGGCTACGCCGCGCAAGAATGGACGGGTGCCCGATCTGACGATCCGCGAGGACGACCTCACCGGACCCGCCGTCACCGCGCTGCTCGAGCAGCACCTCATCGAGCTGAGCAGCCACTCACCCGCCGAGAGCATGCATGCGATGGACGTCCAGCGCCTGTCCGGGGACGACGTGACGTTTTGGACCGTGTGGTCGGACGACGGACGACTCGCGGGCTGCGGCGCGCTGAGGCAGCTCAGCCCGCAGCACGTCGAGATCAAGTCGATGCGGACGGCCGACGGCTTTCGCGGCTGCGGCGTCGGGGAGACCGTGCTCCTGCACCTCGTCGAGGAGGCCCGCGCCCGCGGCTGCGCGCGCATGAGCCTCGAGACCGGCAGCAACGAGCCGTTCGCGGCGGCCCGGCGCCTCTACGGCCGCCACGGCTTCACCGAGTGCGAGCCGTTCGCCGACTACGTGCTCGACCCGTGGAGCGTCTTCATGACGCTCGAGCTGCGCTGATCCGACGACGGATGCGACCGCCGACCGCGGCGTAGACCGCGAGCACCACCGTGAGCACGATCCAGTTGAGGACGTACGGCCGGCCGAGGATCGTGTCGTTGTCTGCCTTCCCGCCCTCCCCGGTCAGCACCGGCAGGAACGCGATCGTGAGCGTCCCCCAGATCAGGAACGCCATCGCCGCCGGTCTGCGGGAGCCCCGGGGCAGCACCCTCGACGCGACGTAGCCGACCGCCACCACGAGCGGCGCCAGCACCGCGTCGTGCAGCACGACGCCCCCGGCCAGCCAGAACGCCTCCGACGTCAACTGCTCGCGGGTGAAGTCGCGCATCAGCCACACGCCCCACAGCCCGCACGCGACACCGGCCAGCACGAGGAGCGACCGCACGACCCTCATGTCGTGACCTCGAGCCGGTTGACCCACTTGGTCTGGAACACACCCGGACGGTTGGGTGCGATGAGCCGGCACGGGTATCCGTGGTCGATGTCGAGCGTCTCGCCGTTCAGCTCCAGCGCGAGCATCGTGCGGTCGTCCTTCGCGACGTTGCCGACCACCAGCGACGAGGCGAAGGCGCCCTTGGTCTGCAGCGACCGCACGACCACGTCGCCGCCGGGCGCCGCACCCACCAGCGCGACGAGATCGCGCACGGGGACCCCGGTCCAGGTGGCGTTGCGGCTCCAACCCTCGACACAGGCGATCGGCAGGCGGTGCGTGCTCTGCGGCATCGCCAGCAGGTCGTCACGCGACAGCGACATCGTTCGGTCGCCGGCCGTGATCTCCAGCCGCCACGCGGGATCCAGCGCCGTCCGGTCGGCCCCGGCACCCTTGGCGGTGCGGTTGACCGGAAGATCCTGTGGCCCGTCACCTGGACGTACCGAGAACAGCGAGACGCGGCGGAGCGCCGGCACGGTCTGACCCGCCGTCAGCAGCACGGCAAGCCCCGAGGCCAGGAGCGCACCCCGCAGCACGGAGCGTCGCGTCGGGTCGAATGGATCGACGTCGGCCGGATCGACGTCGTCCGCCGCGTCGTCGATCGGCTCGCCCAGCCCCCGCCGGATGACGGACAGCTTCACCGCTATGTGCACCAGGAGCGATCCGATCGCGACCCACGCGACGGCCTCGTGCGTGCGCCGGAAGCTGAACTCCCAGGGGTACCAACCGATGATGTTGAGCGTCCCGCTCGCCAGCACGAACAGTGACGCGGCCATGAGCACCGCGATCGATCCACGCTCCAGTGCCTCGACGACGAGCGCGCGGGCGCCGCGGGGCGGTCGGATGAACAGGCGCGGGAACACCGACCACAGCTTGACCAGGAGCAGGGGGATCGCCGCGGTGCCCGAGACGATGTGCAGACCCTGCGTCCAGCGGTAGAGCTGGGTCGGGTGCGGGCTCAGCGTCAGCCAGGCGGGCGTCGCGTACTGGACATGGCTCCACAACCCGGTCAGGAAGCAGATCATGAACGCGATGCCGAGGGCCGAGCCCACCCGTGCCGTCAGGGCCGTCCCGCGGGCCCGGCTGCCGAAGTCGTCCGGGCGCGGCATCCGTCGCTCGACGTCGGCGACGGTCGGCAGTCTCATGACCCGATCCGCGCCATCGTGGCCGTGTGTCGTCCGCCTAGCGTGCGGGTGCCGATGACCCGCAGGCCCGCCCCCTCGGCGATGTCCTCGATCCGGTCGAGCCCGACGACCGCCCACGCGAACTGCGCCGAGACGCGTCCGTCCACCCGCAGCCGGCGGCGCTCCTGCACGAATCCCGCGCCGTCGTCGGCGACCTCGGCGATGATCCGTCCGGCGGGCGACAGCACGTCCCGCACGCGGCTCAGCAGCTTGACCGGGTCGCCGCCGATGCCGAGGTTGCCGTCCGCGAGCAGGGCGTGGCGCCAGCGCCCTTCGCCGGGAACCGTGGCGAAGACGTCGCGGCGCAACGCCCAGGCACCCCGCACGCGCGTCTGGCGGATGGCCTCGGCCGACACGTCGATCCCCATCGCGGGGATGCCGCGCGCCGAGATCGCCGCCACGAGCCGGCCGGGGCCGCATCCCACGTCTATCGTCGGCGCGTCGCACGGCTCGACGAACAGCTCGCGGTCCACCCAGTCCGGGGCGGCCGTCCACTGGCCGACGTCGAAGGGCTCGGCGCGGCCGCGGCCGTCGATGACGTGCGCGCTCTTGCCGGAGAAGGCGGCGTCGTACGCGCTGACGGCGTCGAAGGCGATGCTCATGCGTCCGCCGTCTGCTGCGCCGCGACGGCGTCGGCCAGCTGAGAGATCGGGATGAGCCGCGCGATCTCGACCGCGTCGTCCCACGTGTCCATGTCGCGCACGGTGCGCAGCCGGACGACGTCGCCGCCCAGCGCCTGCTCGGTGAGGGTGGCGGTGTCGTCCTGCGACATCGCGACCTGCGACAGCACCTCGGCGCGGGACGGATCGGGCAGGCCCAGCAACCACCAGCCGCCGTCCTCGGCCGGTCCCAGCACGATGCTGCCGAGCTCGACGGTGCGTCCCGCGTCGAGGTAGTCCGAGACGAGCAGCTGGGGGGTGTCCATCCCGACCTGCACGACGCCGCCCGGTCCCCCGGCGTCGGCGTGCGAGTGGGCGAGGCGTTCGCCGAGCCCGTCGCCGCGCTGAGGGATGACCCGCAGCGGCTGCAGGGCGGCGCGGATCTCGTCGCCGCGCACCGCCTTCGACAGGTCACCGGTCATCGCCACGACGACGGGCCAGCCGACCGCGACGGCCGTCGCGAGGGTGTCGAGCAGCGCGGCTGCCGCGACGTGCGCGGCGGCCTCGTCGCCCACCGTCGCGGCGATCCGGGTCTTCGCGAGTCCCCGCACGGGTGCCTTCGCCACGACGAGCACCGTCGGGGCGGTCATCGCAGCACCTTGGCGAAGTCCTGCGCGACCTTCAGCGTCCCGGTCAGCGAGCCGGACACCTTCGACGACGTCCCGGCCGCGCGCCGGTCGTACGACACGTCGATCTCACGGATCGTCCAGCCCGTCCGGGACGCCTTCAGCATCAGCTCGAGCGGGTAGCCGAAGCGCCGGTCCTGCACGTCGAGGTCGAGCAGGTCCTGGCGCCGGCACACCCGCATGGGCGCCAGGTCGTGGATGGGGACGTCGCTGCGCCGGCGGATCATCGTCGCCAGCAGCTTCGTGCCGGCCCGCGCGTGCCACGGCCAGACGCCGCGGCCGACTGGACGACGGCGACCCACGGCCATCGTCGCGGCGCCGGAGCGCACCAGGTCGAGCATCGGGACGAGCTCGTCGAGGCGCATCGAGGCGTCCCCGTCGATCACCGCGACATGCTCGGCGGTCGCGGCCAACATGCCCGCGTGGACCGCCGCCCCGTAGCCCGGCCGCGGCTCCGTCACGACGGAGGCACCGAAACGGCGTGCGACGTCCGCGGTTGCGTCGGTGGAGCCGTTGTCGACCACGATGACGTTCCAGTCGGCCGGCACGTGCGCCAGAACGAGGGGCAGAGCGGCAGCCTCGTCCCGGCATGGGATGACGACGTCACAGATGCTCATGATGGTCGTTCGAACCTGTGGCCACCTGGGCTTGGTCCCGACCTGACCGGTCGCTCGCGCTGCCCGCCGAGCGTCCTCGCCCTAGGCTGACCGGGTGACCCGCCCCCACGCCTCGCCGCGCGCGGCGGCGGCCTCGGCCGGCGCGGGACTGCTGCTGGTGGTCGCCTCGATGATCGTGCCGACGTGGTTCGACGACGACGTCCGCGTGCACTGGCCGCCGCTGCACGCGGACTGGTACCCGCGGTTCGAGCCCATGACGGTCGTCGCGATCGCCGTCGGGCTGCTGCTCGTCGCCGTCCTTCCGCGCCTGTCCCGAAGCCTGCCGTGGCCCGCCCTGCTGGCGACCTCGGTCGGCGCGCTGTGGACGTGGATCATGGCGCTCGCGCTGACCGACGGGACGCAGGGGCTCGCGCGCGTCTTCGAGCGGCGCCAGGAGTACGTGTACGACGCGCAGAGCGTCGGGTCGGTGCACACGATGCTGCAGACGTTCGTCGACCGCATCCCGTTCGACGCGCCCGACCACTGGTACGTCCACGTCGCCGGGCACCCGCCCGGTGCGCTGCTGTACTTCGTCGGCATCGACCGCCTCGGCATCACGGACCCGTTCTGGATCGCGGTCGTCTGCGTCACGATCGCCAGCACGGCCGTCGCGGCCGTGCTGGTCACGCTGCGGACGCTCGGCACCGAGCGGCTCGCCCGGACGGCGATGCCGTGGATCGTCCTGGCCCCCAGCGCCGTGTGGGCCGGCGTCAACGGCGACGCGGTGTTCGCGGCCGTGGCGGCGTGGGGCCTGGCGCTGCTCGCGATCGCGGCGGTGCACCGGCGCGTCGTCCCGGCGATCGGCGCGGGGCTGCTGCTCGGCACGTGCGTCTACCTGTCGTACGGGCTCGTGCTGCTGAGCATCCTCGCCGTCACGGTGCTGGTCGTCGCGCGGACGTGGCGGCCGCTGACGTGGGCCATCGGCGGGGCGAGCATCGTCGCGGCCCTGTTCACGCTCGGGGGGTTCGCGTGGTGGGAGGCGTATCCCGTCCTGCGCGAGCGCTACTACGCAGGCATCGCGTCGGAGCGGGCGTACTCGTACTGGGTGTGGGCAGACGTCGCGGCGTGGACGTTCACGGCGGGACTCGCGGTGTGGGCCGCCTTCCCGGCCGCGGTGCGAGCCGTCCGGCACAACGTCCTGGCCCAGCTCGCGGCGGCGGCGCTGCTGACGATCGCCGTCGCGTGCGTGTCGGGCATGAGCAAGGCCGAGGTGGAGCGGATCTTCCTGCCGTTCACGATCTGGATCGTCGCGCTGCCGGCCCTCCTGCCCGAGCGGTGGACGAGACCCCTGCTCCTGACCCAGGTCGCCACGGCCCTCCTGGCCCAGCAACTCCTGCTGACCCGCTGGTAGGTCCAGTCACCGGGTCCTCAGGGGGGCGGAGGCCAGTTCCTTCAGGCCTTCTTCCGGGGGGATCTCGGCTACGAAGCTCAGGCCGCTCCTCGCCGCGTCCGGGGAGGCGACGACGTGGCGGACGTCGAATCTGCGGTAGTCGCCGGTCAGGACCGGCTCCGGCGCCCCGGCCGCGGCGGCGAGGGTCGAGGCCATCTGGCCGATCGTGAACGTCGTCCCGGACGCGACGTTGTACGGCGTCAGGCCAGCCGGGTGAGCGCCGACCTGCTCGATCGCCAGCACGTTGGCCCGGGCGACGTCGCGGGCGTGCACGAAGTCGCGCACCTGCCCACCGTCCTCGAACACCCGGGGCGCCTCGCCACGCGCGATCGACGACCGGAAGATCGCCGCGACCCCGGCGTATGGCGTGTCGGCGGGCATGCCCGGGCCGTAGACGTTGTGGTACCTCAGCGCGATCGTCCGCGCGTCCTCCAGCGTGCACCAGGCCGAGGCGTAGTGCTCCTGCGCGACCTTCGACGCGGCATAGCTCGTGCGCGGGAGGAAGGGCGTCGACTCGTCGATGCGACGCCACGTGATGTCGCCGCCGCACACGGGGCAGCGCGGATCGTACCGGCCCGCCGCGAGATCCTCCTCGCGCCGGACGGCCGGGGGCACATCGCCGTCGTCCGGGCACGTGTAGCGCCCGTCGCCGTAGACGACCATCGACGACGCCAGCACCAGATCGCGCACCCCCGCGCGGGCCATCGCCGCGAGCAGCCGGGCCGTGCCGGCGTCGTTGTGCTCGGCGTAGTCGGGCAGGTCCTGCGCGTCGACGCCGTTGCCGACCATCGCGGCCTGGTGACACACGACGTCGATGCCCCGCAGGACGTCGTCGAGCCGGTCGGTGCGCAGGTCGAGCTCGGCGAATCCCGGCGGTCGCGGGCCAGGCCCGTGCGCCTTGTCGAGGAACATGTCGAGCGGCACGACCTCGTGGCCGCGCTCGCGGGCGATGTCGCCGATGTGGGTGCCGATGAAGCCGGCCGCGCCGGTGAGCAGGATCCTCATGGCAGCTCGATCGGCAGGTCCATGCCGTCGAGCGCGTGCGGGCAGGCGCAGTCCCGCTCCGCGCCGAGCCCCTGGACGACGTCCGCGAGCACCGACTTGAGCGTCCCCGTGTGCTCGGCGAACACCTCGAACACCGCCTCCATGCTGACCGCCGACGCCTCGTCGACGCCCGCATCGTGATCGGTCACGAGGGCGACCGTGGCGTAGCAGAGGGCCAGCTCGCGGGCCAGGACCGCCTCGGGGTGACCCGTCATGTTGACGACGGCCCAGCCCTGCTCGGCGTACCACCTGGACTCCGCGCGGGTCGAGAACCGCGGACCCTCGATGACGACCATCGCCCCGCCGTCGACCGGCTCGTGCCCGTCCAGCCCGGCGAGCAGGTGGCCGCGCAGCCGCGCGCAGTACGGATCGGCGAACGACACGTGGCACGCGCCTTCGTCGAAGTACGTCTGGTGCCGGGCCGTCGTCCGGTCGACGAGCTGGTCGGGCACGACGAACGTCCCGGGCCCGTGCTCGACCTGCAGGCCACCGACGGCGCACGGTGCCAGGATCTGCCGCACGCCCAGGCTCCGCAGCGCCCAGAGGTTCGCGCGGTACGGCACCCGGTGGGCGGGGAAGTCGTGGTGGGCGCCGTGGCGGGGCAGGAACGCGACGGATCGTCCCCCCACGGTGCCGACGGAGATCGGCGCGGACGGCTTGCCGTACGGGGTGTCGACCTCGATCTGCTGGGGCTCGTCGAGGAAGGTGTAGAAGCCCGATCCGCCGATCACGGCGACGTCGGGACAGGTCGATGCGCTCATGCAGCGAGCATGGCAGGGGCGGCTGCCCTCCGCCGCACGAAGGAGGGGCCGGTCCCGGGCAGCGGAGGCCCGGCGACGCGCTCGGCAACGATCGCTAGACTCTCGCTCACGACGTCACACCGTCGCGCCGATGTAGCTCAGTGGCAGAGCGCTTGCTTCCCAAGCAAGATATGCGGGTTCGATTCCCGTCATCGGCTCCGAGCGCAGCCCCCCCTGAGATTTCGGCGAAAATCGACCCGCACGCCCCCCTAACGGCACCAATCGCGCCGACATCTCCGGGACGTGACACACCCGGACGGCTGGGGTCTACCTGCAAGCAGATTAGGCCCCCCCCCACGATGTGGGCAGATTCCGGGGCGAAACACCCCGGAATGCCGCCGAAAATGCCCTCATCTCGAAGGGGAGGGCGCAACACGACCCATCCACCTGCACGTCTGCGCCGAAGTACTTGTACAAGCCACCAGTACTTCACCGCACGACAACACACAAGGATGTGGATTCACATGAGCACGATTCGCTCGCACAAGAAGCTGTTCGCCGGGATCGCCATGGCCGCCGTCGCGACCCTCCCGCTCGCCGCCTGCTCGTCCTCGGACTCGGCCGGCTCGTCGTCCTCGTCGGAGACCAAGACCGCCGTCGCCAAGCCCGTCGCCCGCATCAACGCGCTGTCCGGCGAGGACACCGCGGTCAAGCTCGACGCCGGCTTCACCGATGCGCTGACGACGCTGGGCCTGACCCCCGGAGTCGTCGGCGACGGCGCCCTGGAGGACGGCTCGCTCGTCTTCCCGATCACGGGCGGCAACGTCACGTACTTCAAGCCCGGCACGGTCAAGCCGTACGTCATCGGCCAGATCCAGCACGAGGGCTCCGGCTTCTCGCTGTCGGCCGGCGACACGACCGTCGAGATCACCAACCTCAACGTCGATCCGGGCGTCTCGCGCGTCTACGGCGACGTCGCGGTCAACGGCAAGACGGTCGTCAGCTCGGCGTTCATCTTCCAGCTGCGCGGTGCAACCCTCAAGCCGCTGCAGGTCGAGGGCGAGACCGCGGTGCTCGAGGGCACCAAGGTCTTCGTCAGCCCCGTCGCGGCCGGGCTCCTGAACGACACCTTCAAGACCGAGGCCGTCACCGACGCGCTGCTGGTCGGCGTCGCCAAGATCACCGTCAACACCACTCCCGCCAGCTGACGGTCACCCCAGCTCCTCACGCCGGCTGAGGACATCACACGATGGGCGCATCCTCGGGTGCGCCCATCGTGCTGACGACTGAAGTCTTTTCGTGAGGAGAGGGCCGCCGGGAGGGAAGTCCTGGGCGCTACGTTCTGGTCACGAGGCGGTCATCTCGAGATGACCGACGGGCGCACCGCGCTGAATCCACGCGCCGATGCCCTCGCGGCTGAACAGCTGATCGAGGACCAAGAAGGCCGCTCCGAGAAGAGACGGCGCCGGCATCGCGGAGGCTCGCATGATGCGCAGGTCGCGCGTAGCAAGGGGTAGGGAGCGTCCGTACACGGTCTGGCGGACGGCGGCCAG
>JAOPXY010000071.1 GCA_025964895.1 Aeromicrobium sp. | reverse complement strand
GGCGGCCAGGGCGCCGAGTGCGTGCGGCGCGGTCTCGCTCGGTGCTGCCCCGAGGGTCGCGGTCGTGATGACCGCCGCCGCCACGGTCGGGACGAGCGTCGCGACGACGCCCTTCGTCAGCACCGCGACGTTCGTCAGGGTGGACATCATGCCGCCGCCGGCGAGGGCCAGCCCGGTCAGACCGGTGGCCGAGAGCGCCAACGCGGCTGACGCCGAGATGGAGCCGACCTCGCGGTTGACGTCCTTGAGGTCGAGGTAGATCGCCATGCAGTCGTCACACGTCTGCAGGTGCGCGTGCACCTTCTCCTGATCGCGCGCCGATGCGGTGCGCCGCACGAACGCGGACAGCTTGGCCCGGTGCTCCAGGCACGTGCGACTGCCGGCCTGGTCGTCGTCGTTGACGTGCTGCTGCAGGTACGCCTCGCGCAGGCCGGAGCGAGCGCGGTAGACGAGCGCGGAGACGCTGTTGGGCGACAGGTTGAGCAGCGGCCCGAGCTCGTTGGGCTTGAGCCCCTCGACGTCAAGGTGCCACAGCACGGTGCGCCACCGGGCGGGCAGCGACTCGTAGGCCGCGCGGATCGCCGTCCGCTCGAACATGTCGAGGTTGCCCTCGCCGAACGCGACGGGAGCGTCGATCTGGTCGGTGTCATCGGTCGGCATGACGCGCCGACGGGCCTTCGCCCGGCGAGCGCACTCGTGCCGCACGGTCGTGAAGAGATACGCCCGGAACGCGCGGTCCGGTCCCTTGGCGCGCCTGAGCAGATCGAGGACCTGGGCGAAGGACTCAGAGACGACGTCGTCGGACTCGTCCTTCTGCCCGAGGTGCCTGGCGAGTCTCAGCGCTGCGTAGCTGTAGCGCTCGAAAAGCGCGGCGTAGGCTTCCTGGTCTCCCGAACGCGTCAGCGCGAGCAGCTCTCCATCATCAAGCTCGGCGAGTGAGAGCTCCGCCCCGGACACGTTGACGGCGTCAACGTCCCGCATGTGTTTCCCCTGGATTTTGTGTTCGATCGAGCCCGGTGTCGGGGCCCTGCTGATCATGTGACCGGTGGTGCCGGCCCTAGGCAGCATGTCATGACAGAGCGTCACGCGCCAGACGAATCCACAGGCGTATTCGCTGCAACGACCGCCCGTAATAAATAATGAACGGGGCCGCAGACCCCCGAGGACTAGTACGAAAGGATTAGTTCCGCCTCAAACAGGGGGTGCCCCGATTATTTTTTCAACTTTTCCCCATCATGACGGGCGCCATGGATGTAACTGTGATTCACACCTCATCGGGCTATATCAGCACGGCGCCGTCATAGGTGGCACGGTGACTCCTCCTCTCCTGTAGAAGCTCCTCGATCCGGGGACCCGCAACGAGACGCAAGGACCTCCAGATGGCCACCGCTCCCCAGCCCGTCCAGCTCACAGACCTCGTCGGTTCGCTCAAGCGGCACTGGGCCGTCGTCGTCGCCGCGGCGGTCATCGGCCTCGTGCTCGGGGTGCTCGCCTCCCTGGCGATCCCGTCCTCCTACCAGGCGACGACGACCGTGGCGGTCGAGCCGATGAACGCCGATCCTCTGACGGCGTCGGTCGAGGCCTCTCAGTCGGTCAGCATGGCCACCGAGTCCGGCATCGCGACGTCCAGCCAGGTCGCGGCCGCCGCCTCGAAGGCCATGCGCCCCGACCACCGCATCACCGCCGAGGAAATCGTCGACTCGACGACCGTCACCTCGCCCGAGGACTCGCTCATCCTGCGGATCGGCTTCACCGGTGGCAGCGCCGAGGAGGCCAAGGCCGGCGCGGACGCCGTGGCCGAGGCCTACCTCATGACCCGCCGCAGTGATGCGTCCGCGCAGATCGACCGCCTCGTGAAGGCCGCACAGGATCAGATCGCGGCGGTCCAGGCATCGGCCGCGGATCCGGCGAACCAGGGCCCCATCGTCCAGCGCTCGCTGCAGATCCAGGCCGACGCCCTGGGCAGCAAGCTCGCCGAGCTCGCGAACTTCGACCTCACCCCCGGTCAGGTCGTCGGGGCGGCGCAGACGCCGTCGAGCCCGTCGACGCCCGGCGCCCTGCCGCTCGGCCTCGCCGGACTGTTCCTCGGTCTGCTGGTCGGCGTCCCGGTGGCCCTGCTCCGCAAGGAGGAGGACTCAGAGATCGGCGGCGTCGAGGGCCTGCAGTCGATCGGCGACCAGATCGTCCTCGACGGCACAAAGGACACCAACCGCGCCGACACGTGGGACATCGCGGCGTTCATGCTGAAGATCCCCACCGAGATCGGCGTCGACGGCCCGTTCACGATCATGGTCGACGCCGAGGAGGAGCCAGGCCGCGGCATCACGCCGGGTCAGGAGCTCGCCGACGCGCTGCTGCGCCGTGGCCGCACGGCCCGCTTCGTCGACGCCGGCATGATCAACGAGGGCAAGATCAGCCGTGGCTGGCCGACCGAGAAGAAGCGCATCTCGTGGGCCGGCGAGATCATCATCATCGACACGACCCATCTGACCTCCGACGCCAACAAGGTCGCCCTGGCGACCCGCTCCGACTCGGTGCTCCTGGCCCGTTCGACGGCCGACGACTCCGCGGCCCTGCGCCGGCTCGTGGGCCTGTTGAAGTCCAAGAGCGTCGACGTCGCCCTGACGGCGCTGTTCCCGCCCCGCAGTGAGGCCATGGCCAACCACCGCTGACATCCCCCGACCCGGATCGACCGCCTCCTCGGGGGCGGTCGATCCGCATCCGGTGGGTGCCGGTGGCTCAGACACGTATCCGGGCGGGCGCCGGTGGCTCAGACAGGTATCAGGTTGGGCGCCGCGGCGTCGGGCTCAGACCGGGGAGCGGTGGGCGAGCAGCTCGACGAGGCCCAGGCGGTGCCGCAGGGGCCAGCTGGCGGCCAGGTAGGCCGCCGCCGCCACGACGACCGTCACGACCAGCACGGGCACCGACGAGCCGAGCAGCAGCCGCGCGAGGGTCGTGATGCCGCCCACGACGGCGCAGGCGAGACCGGCGGCGACCCATAGGTACCGTCCCGCCGGACGGACGTCCATGAGCCGCTGCACCTGGTAGACGACCAGGGCCGTGTCGGCGACGATCGTGACGGCCCACGACACCGCCGCCCCCTCAATGCCCCACAGGGGCACCAGCGCGACGTTCAGAACGATGTTGAGCACCAACGCGGCCGACTTGTCGGCGAGCTGCCACGAGCTGCGACCGCCCATCAGCAGGATCGTCTGCACCGTGCCGGCCGCCGTCGCGAGCCCCATCGCCAGGCTCAGCACGGCCAGCGAGACGGCGCCGTCGTCGAACCCGGGTCCGAACGCGGTCAGGACCGTGTCGCCGAACACCGCCAGCACGATGAAGAACGGCCACGCGAGCCAGATCATCGCCGCGGTCACCAGGCCGTAGACCTCCCGCGCCTCGGCGATCGCCCCACGGGCCAACGCCGCGCTGATCTGGGGACCGACCGCGATCCGGGCGGCCTGCTGCACGACCTCGCCGGCCCGGGCGCAGCGGGTCACGACGGCGTACACACCCGCGGCCTCCGGTGAGGTCAGGGCGCCGACCAGGATCACGTCGAACCACTCGAGCATGATCTCGACGGCCGACGACAGGCCGCGGGTCGCGCTGAACGACCAGAACTCGCGCGACATGCCGCTCCGCTGGGACGACGGGAGCGGCGCCGGACGCAGGGTGCCGGCGTGACGGCGCGTCAGCGCCACCGCCACGACGACGGCGATCGCCAGGACGAGCGGGACCGGCGCCATCCACGCCAGCAGCACCGCGGCGACCCCGCCGCCGGCCGTGACGACGACGAGCACCCCGACGACGCGCAGCAGCGGGAGCAGGATGTTCTGCAGGACCGGGTAGGCCAGCACGTCGCCGAGGCCGCGCGAGACCGCGAGCATCACGGCCACGAGCGAGGAGAGCACCGCGAGGACCCCAGCGGTGACCACGAGTCCTGGCGACAGACCGGCTAGGTCGTCGGGACGTTCCCGGGCCCACGCGGCCGCGAGCACGACCACGACGACCCCACCCAGTAGCACGGGACCGGTCGCGATGACGAGCAGCCGCGGCACGTCGTGGACCCGGCCCCGGGCGCGGGCCGCCGAGGCGAACCGCACGAGGCCGGTGTCCGCGCCCAGCTCGGCGACGTTCGACACGATCATGAAGACCGCGACGACCAGGAAGTAGGTGCCCGCCCCGTCGGTGCCCAGTCCGCGGCCGACGATCGCGGCCAGCAGCAGCCCGATGACCGATCCGGTCGCGCCGCCGACGAGATTGACGGCGCCGGCCCACGCGATGCCGCGAGAGCCGGCCTCAGCCACTGGTCTCGGCCGTGTCGAGCCCGTACCGGCGACGCAGCAGCACCGCCGCGACGAGCATGATCGCCAGCATCTGCATGATGTCGAGCCCGTACACCGCGATGACGACACTGGCCACGACCAGGACGCTGTGCAGGACGATGTCGACGTCGCCGGGCGCGCGCCACGTGCGTGCCGTCGTGCCCCACAGGAACGTCAGGAACAGTGCGAGGCCCACGAAGCCGAAGCTGAACATCAGCATCCAGACATAACCCTGGGTCCCGGCGGAGACGAGGGGCTCGGACGTCGAGGGGCGTGGGGCGCCGTAGCCGAGCAGCGGTGACTGCAGCGACCGGTGGAACGTCTCCCGGTACAGCGAGAATCGCGTGCCGGAGGAGTCGCCGAACTCCTGCCGCGTGCTGATCTGGGACAACAGGCCGTTGCCGACCAGCACGACCGCGCCGACGACTCCCAGCAGGGCGATCGACAGGACGGGGGCGGCCCGGTCGCGGACCGCGAGCCGGACCACGACATACACGGCGGCCAGCACGAGCCCGACGAACATGCCGCGGTTGCCGGTGGCCATCGCGGGAGCGATCATCGCGGTCAGCCCCACGACGATCGCGGCCTGCTTGAGGCGCGACCGGGCCTGCAGGAAGCAGGCCACCGCAACCGGCGTCAGCAGCACGATCGCGACGCCCCAGCTGTTGGCGTAGGGGAACGGCGCGGACGGGCGGACGAAGTCGGTGGGTGACCCGAACGGGTGCTGGATCTCGGCCATCGGCGGGAAGAACAGGTCACGGACGTACTCGTTGCTCGACACGCTGTTGGGCAACAGCAACCCGATGGGCGTGCTCAGGCGCACCTCGGGGATCACGAGGGCCGCGAGCCCGCCCGCGATCGTGAAGAACCACACGACTGTCAGCCCGTTCACGATGTGCCGCCGGGTCAGCCGGCTGCCGGCGCTGATCGTGTACACGAACGCCGTCCCGACGATCGCGAGGATCGAGAAGCGGTAGGCATAGCCCATGAGCCGGGACGCGGAGTCGATCATGACGACGCACGGGACGACCCACACGACGAATGCCGTGAACGCGTACACACCCGGCACGAACCGCACGGCCCGGTACTGCGCGAGGTACGACAGCATCACGACCGTGAGGCCGACGCCGGCGATCACGGTCGCGCCCAGCAGCCAGAAGACCGGGAAGCCCCACAGCAGGGCCAGCACGGGCCACGCCGGCAGCGCCTCGTGCGCGTCGTCGACCACGACGGGGGGCGTCCGGGACGCGGCGGTGCTGCGCGACATCACGCCGCTTTCGACAGGGCCGTCAGCTCGCGGTGCCGGCGTACCGCCGTGGCGAGCAGCAGGAGGCCGTTGAGCGCGGCCATGACCCCGTAGACCCAAAGGAACGGCGTCGTCCAGGCCCACAGGACCACGACGGCGTTCAGCAGCCCCGTGTCGGCGGGGGCCTGGATCCAGACGCCGAAGCGTGGCACGGACTCCGGGCCCGCGACGGGATCGCGGCGGGCGAGCTGCTCGGCGAGGATCTGCGCGAAGAAGCGCACGGTCGAGAACAGCGCGAAGGCCAGCGGGATCAACAGCACCGCGTCGGCCACGTCGGTGAAGCGGAACAGGCCGATGAGCACCGCGACGTGGAAGAGCAGGTGACGGGCCGAGTCGACGACGTGGTCGAGCCACTCCCCCGCCGCCGATCCTCCGCCGCGCAGCCGGGCGAGCTGGCCGTCGGCGGAGTCGAAGGCGAAGCCGGCCTGGAGCAGCAGCATCGCCGCGACAGCCATGGCCGGGCCGGGCTCCACACCCGCCAGGAGGGCCGCACCACCCAGGAACGCGAGGAAGCTCAGCGCGGTCATGTGGTCGGGGGTCGCCCGGGTCTGGGAGGCGACGGCGGCAATGAGGCGCCCGAGCCGGCGGTTGACGACCCGCATGTACCAGGGCACGCCGGCCCCGCTCTTCTGGGCGCGGGCCAGCGCCGCGTAGGCGCGGCGGACGCCCGCCTCGGGTGATGTGTCGATCACGAGGCCGCCGTGAGGGTCAGGTCCATGCTGGTCGACGGCGTGGCCCGGTAGTTCGAGTGGACCTCGACCGACACGGTGTTGGCCCCGTCGACGAGCACGCCCGGCGGCACGCTCCACGTCACGGCATTCGCGACGGCCGTCGCGGTGCTGGGCGCCGACAGCGCATATGTGCTCGCCGTCAGCGTGCCGGCCGGCAGGTTGGACCGTCCCACCTCGGTGCCGTTGACGTAGACCACGATGCCGTCGTCCGCGCGCGTCGTGAGGCTGAGCGCCGTGACGGCGGCGGCGTCCTGCACCGCGAACGACCGGCGGAAGTACGACGTGAGCGGTCGCGTGGCCCCCTGCGGGACGTCGATGTTGGTGGCGATCGGGCCGGTGCCCCAGCCCAGCGGCGCTGCCCCGGTACGCCACGGGGTGGTCGCGGTCGTGGACGTCTTCCAGTCCGCCGGCACGGCGGCGGTGTTGTCGGCGTAGTACGACCACGTCGCGCCGTTCGCGACCAGCGGCGTGGTCGCGGCAGGAGCCGGCGACGGCGCGTTGCTGCCGGCCGTCGCCGTGATCGACGCGTCCATGCTCGAGTCGGGCGTCGCCTTGTACATCGAGTGCACCTCGACCGCGACGGTGTTCTCGCCGACGCGCAGTGCCGACACCGGGATCGTGAAGGTCACCGGATCAGCCACCGCCGTCGCGGTGCGCGGGGCGGACTTCGCGTACGTGGTGCTCGCGAGCGTGCCATCACCGACGTTCGACCGCGCGACCTCGGTGCCGTTGACGTGCACCGCGATCCCGTCGTCGGCGCGGGTCGTCAGCGTGACGGTGCCGAAGGTCGCACCGGGGGCGATCGTGATCTTCTTGCGGTAGTACGAGGTCACCGCTCGGGTCTGGCCGGCCGGCACGTCGATGTTCGTCGCGATCGTCGACGACCCGAAGCCCAGCGGCGCGGCACCCTTCGTCCACGTCGCGTCGTCGAAGGACGCCTGCTTCCAGTCCGCGCCGACCGCGGTCGAGCCGTTGAAGTAGTACGACCACGTCGAGCCGGCGGGCAGGATCGTCGTCGTGGCGACCGGCGCGGCCGGGGTGACGGCCGACGTCGACGCCGAGCGATTGCCCCAGCTGTCGGCGGAGCGGACGTAGAACCGGTCCGAGCCCGTCGAGCCGGGCACCGTCAGCTGCTTGGTCGTCGTCGTGCCCACGACACGATCGTTGCGCAGGATCTCGTAGGTCGTGCCGGCAGGCGCGGACGAGCTCCAGGTGAGGTTGGCGTCGGTGCCGGTCAGCGAGGCCTTGAGGGCGGTCGCCGCCGCGGGCGCCGTGTGGGGGCGGACCGCGAACCGCACGAAGCCGCCGACCCACTGGTTGACGCCGTTCTCCCTGACCGCCGTCGTCATCGTGCCGCCGGCCCAGAGGGTGCCGTCGGACGCGACGAGCAGCGCCCACGCGCCGCGGCCCTGGCGGGCCCGCATCTCGGGGGTGAACTCCGCGGCGTAGTCGCCGGTCTTGGCGTCCCACGCGCCGACGTAGTAGATCTTGTCGGCCTGCGACCACGTGATGTTGGTCGTGCCCGGGTTCGAGATGTCGTACTGCGTCGTGTCGGAGTAGTTCCAGTTCTCGCAGTGGCAGCCGCCGAACACGAGGCCGTTGCCGCCCGTGATGGCCTGCAGGTCGCCGCCGTTCTTGGTGACGTGGGAGTTCTCGAGGGCGAACGTCGTCGGGTCGTACGAGAACATGCTGTGCTGCGAGCCGCCCAGCCACACCTTGCCGCCGACCTGCTTGACGGCCTGCTGGTACCGGGCCGAGCCGCTGGTGCTGAACGTCGGCTGCCAGTTGGCGACCTTGGCCGCTCCCGACGCCGTGCTGATCGCTGCGGCGCGATCCGCGACCGCACCGCCCGACATCTGCGTGAAGTAGCCCGAGAAGTACACGGCGGTGCCATCGTCGCTGGCGTCGACGGCGGTGCCGGTGCCATTGAAGTCGGGGTTCCAGGCGTTGTCGGCGGTGCCGGTCGACAGCGCGATCCGGGCGCCTCCCTTGGCGTAGCGCTCGGCGCTGCCGGGCTTCGTGAAGTGCGTGAACGCGCCGGTGAGGTACAGATATCCGCCGCCGACGTCCATGCCCCTGACCGAGACGACGCCATTGGTCGCCCGGTTCTCCAGCGATGTCGTCCACGTCGTGTCGAGCGCGCCGGTCGCGGGATCGAGCACCGCGAGGCCCGTGCGAGCGACGCCGCCGACCGAGGTGAACTCACCGCCGATCGCGAGCCTGCCGTCCGGCAGTGCCGCGAGTGCCTTGACCTGGTTGCTCAGCACGGGCTTGAACGAGCGGATGTATGCACCCGTCGTGGCGTCGAACGCCGCGAGGTACGGCTGGGCGACCTTGTCGTCGCCGGTCGCCGCGGCGCCCTTCTGGACCGTCGTGAAGTTGCCACCGACGTAGACCGTGTCGCCGATCTGGGCCAGCGCCTGCACCTCGCCGGCCGTCTCGGCCGTGCCGCCTGCGCCGATGCCCGTGACGCCCCACTCGGTCGCGAGCGCCCCGTTGCGCGGGGTGGCGCGGATCGTCTCGG
Source organism: Aeromicrobium sp. (assembly GCA_025964895.1). Lineage (GTDB taxonomy): Bacteria > Actinomycetota > Actinomycetes > Propionibacteriales > Nocardioidaceae > Aeromicrobium. The sequence continues at coordinate 8,150 of JAOPXY010000071.1, read as the reverse complement.
CCTGCGTGCCGCCGGTGGGGATCGCGGTGAAGGCGAGGTCGGCGCTGATGATCTTCGGCCGGATGAACACCTGCGTGAACGGCGTGCCGTACGCGCCGTTGGCGGCCTTGGAGTAGATGTAGCTCGACGCCGACGTGCTGCCGAAGCCGTTCTGGCCGAAGTTGAAGCCGCGGACGTAGCCGTTCTTCGCGTCCTCGTACGTCCACAGGCGCTTGTACGCCGTGTCGGCGCCGAACTCGTACGTCGTGACGTTGCTGCCCGTCGAGCCGCCGATGTTGACCGAGGCCAGCGGGAAGCCGGCGCCGAGGGCCCAGCTCCAGCGGTCCCGCGAGTTCGCGCGGTACGTCCAGCGCGTCTCCTGCCACTCGGTGCCGGTCTGGTTCGTCGCGCGGCGCACCCGGACGCCGCTGCCGTACGTGGGGTCGTCGAAGCGCTTGCCGCCGAGCAGCGCTGTCACGATGGTCGAGTCGAGCTGGCGGGGCGAGAACGCCGCCGTGCCGGTCACGGTGCCGGCGACCTCGGCGGGCGTGCCCTTGCCGTTGTAGTTGTACGTCCAGTTCTCACGCCCCCGGCCGATCAGGGCCCAGCCGCCGCCGTCGGTGGTCTGGTCGCAGTAGATCTGGGTCGGCACCTTCAGCTGCGGGGTCAGGAGCCAGTAGACCCCGTCGGGCGCGGACGAGTTCAGCTGCTTGATCTCCCAGCACGACGCCGCCGCGGTCGACTGCGTGAGACCGTCGACCGCCACGGCTGCGGTCGCCGGCGCGCCGGCCACCCCGACGCCGGCGAGTCCGGCCAGCACGACGACCGGTGCCAGGAGCGCGCGCAGGGTGAAGGGGATGGGCCGCCGGGAGAGCACGTTCACGGTGGAAGGACCTGTCGTCTCGGGTGCGGGCGCGACGAGTCGTCACGTCCTCTGCCAGTGAAGAGTCCTCAACCCCGCGCCCATGACGACATGTCGTCGAGCCGATCTGGGGAGACGTGCGTCACGGCACCGGGTACGTGGCTAGCTCGGCGGCCTCCTCGTCGCTGAAGACGCGCGACCGGATGATGAACCGGTTGCCCGTGGGGCCCTCGATGGAGAAGCCCGCGCCACGGCCGGGGACGACGTCGATCGTGATGTGGGTGTGCGACCAGTAGGCGAACTGCTCGCGCGAGATCCACACCGGGGCGGGTTCGGGACCGTCGTAGTCCAGATCGCCCAGGTGGACGTCCTGGTGGCCGGTCAGGAACGTGCCCTGCGTGAAGCACATCGGCGCTGAGCCGTCGCAGCAGCCGCCCGACTGGTGGAACATCAGCGGCAGGTCGTGCGAGACCCGCAGGCCGCGGAGGAGCTCCGCGGCCTGCGGGGTGATCGCGACGCGATCGACCATCATCTGTCCACCATCGGGTTGCTCGCGACCATCAGAAGAAGCCCAGCTTGTTCTCGTCGTACGAGACCAGCAGGTTCTTGGTCTGCTGATAGTGGTCGAGCATCATCTTGTGGTTCTCGCGGCCGATGCCGGACGACTTGTAGCCGCCGAACGCCGCGTGGGCCGGGTACTGGTGGTAGCAGTTGGTCCACACGCGTCCGGCCTGGATGTCGCGCCCGGCCTTGTAGGCGGTGTTCGAGTCGCGCGACCAGACGCCGGCGCCCAGCCCGTAGAGGGTGTCGTTGGCGATGTCGATCGCATCGGCGTAGTCGTCGAAGCCCGTGACGGAGACGACGGGCCCGAAGATCTCCTCCTGGAAGATCCGCATCTTGTTGTGCCCCTGGAAGATCGTCGGCGCGACGTAGTAGCCGCCGGACAGGTCGCCGCCCAGGTCGACGCGCTCGCCGCCGGTGATGATGCGGGCGCCCTCCTGCACGCCGATCTCGAAGTACGACAGGATCTTCTCGAGCTGGTCGTTGCTGGCCTGCGCGCCGATCATGGTGACGGAGTCGAGCGGGTTGCCCAGCTTGATCACCTTGACGAGCTCGGACGCCGCCGGGAGGAACTGCTCGAGGATCGAGTTCTGGATCAGGCCGCGGCTGGGGCACGTGCACACCTCGCCCTGATTGAGCGCGAACATCGCGAAGCCCTCGAGCGCCTTGTCGTAGAACGCGTCGTCCTTGCTCGCGACGTCCTCGAAGAAGATGTTGGGGCTCTTGCCACCGAGCTCCAGCGTCGCGGGGATCAGGTTCTGGCTCGCGTACTGCGCGATGAGCCGGCCGGTCGTCGTCTCGCCCGTGAACGCGATCTTGCGGATGCGCGAGCTCGACGCCAGCGGGGCACCGGCCTCGACGCCGAAGCCGTTGACGATGTTGAGGACACCGGGCGGCAGCAGGTCGCCGATCAGGTCGATCAGGAGCATGATCGACGCCGGCGTCTGCTCGGCGGGCTTGAGGACGACCGCGTTGCCGGCCGCGAGGGCCGGGGCGAGCTTCCACGTCGCCATCAGCAGCGGGAAGTTCCACGGGATGATCTGTCCGACGACGCCCAGCGGCTCGTGGAAGTGGTACGCCACGGTCTGGTCGTCGAGCTGGGACAGCGAGCCCTCCTGGGCGCGGATCGCGCCGGCGAAGTAGCGGAAGTGGTCGACGACGAGCGGCAGGTCGGCGGCCATGCACTCGCGCACGGGCTTGCCGTTGTCCCACGTCTCGCCGACGGCCAGCATCTCCAGGTTCTGCTCGATGCGGTCGGCGATCTGGTTCAGGATGTTCGAGCGCTCGGCGACCGACGTCTTGCCCCACGCCGGGGCCGCGGCGTGGGCGGCGTCGAGCGCGGCCTCGATGTCCTCGGCGGTGCCGCGGGCGACCTCGCAGAACACCTTGCCGTTGACCGGCGAGACGTTCTCGAAGTACTGGCCCTTGACCGGGGCGACGTACTCGCCGCCGATCCAGTGGTCGTAGCGCGATTGGTAGGAGACGACGCTTCCTTCGGCTCCGGGCTGGGCGTAGACAGTCATGGGGTGACTCCTTGCAGTGGTCGGGTGCCTGTGACCGTAGTCACACCACCGTTGCAGCAGGGTTGCGCCGGGACGGGACGAGGTGCCTAGCCGAGCTCCGCATCCAGCCGGGCCACGTGCGCCGCGACCTGCGCGTGCCGCGGGGACGACGGGGGCAGGATCGACAGCACGCGCTCCCAGACCTCGAAGTCGTCGCGCCCGTGCGCCGTGTCGGCGAACGACAGCAGCGCGTCGGCGTCGTCGCAGACCAGGAGGCACGACCGGACGTGCATGTGCAGATCGTCGCGGAGCCGTTCGACCGCCGGGGCGGTGGAGGCCGGCAGGACGGGGCCGCGGTAGCGGGCGACGGCCCTCCTGAGCCGGCCCGCCCGCAGGTCGTCCCGGACGCGATCGGCATCGGTCTCGACCCCGCCGGGCAGACGGTACGGGCGCGACGCCAGCTCGATCGGCCCCAGCACCGAGCGCAGTCGCGACAGCTCTGCGCGCACCGTGACCTGGGCCTGCTCGTCGTCGCTCAGCGCGACGCCGAGCTCGGCGGTCGTCATGCCGTCGGCGGACTCCGAGATCAGCAGGAGCAGCTCGCTGTGGCGCAGGCTGAGGCGCGTCGTCGTGGTGCCGTGCCGCAGGGTCGCCCCGTGGCCGCCCAGCACCTCGAGGCTGGGCGCCGACCAGCCGCTCGAGGTCGACGCGACACCGCCGGCGGGACGGAGCCGCTCGATCCGGAGCTCGGCCTCGACCGCGGCGACGGTCGCCCGGACGAGCGTCAGGCTCTGCGGTGTCGCGACCTCGTCGCCGCCGGTCAGGTCGAGGACGCCCAGGATCGCCCCGGTGTCGGGATCGTGGATCGGCGCGGCGGAGCAGCTCCAGGGCGTGACCTGTCGCGCCAGGTGCTCGGGGCCGAAGATCTGCACCGGGCGGTCGAGGGCCAGGGCCGTGCCGGGGGCGTTCGTGCCGACGCTGGCCTCGCTCCAGTCGGCCCCGGGCAGGAAGTGCATGCTCTCGGCGAGGGAGCGCAACGCGGCGTTGCCCTCGACCCACAGCAGCTGCCCCGCCGCATCGCTCACCGCGACCAGGAGACCCTCGTCGGCGGCACTCTCCACGAGCAGTCGCCGGATCACCGGCATGCCCGCCGCGAGCGGGTGCGCATCGCGGATCGCGGCGAGGGCCGCCTCGTCGAGCCGGATCGCGGCGACCGCCTCCTCGGGGTCGAGGCCGCCGTCGACGCTGCGCTGCCAGGACTCGCGCACCAGGCGCCGGAGTGCCGGATCGGCCGATCCGGTCGAGACGAAGGCGTCGTGCGCCACGTTCAGGTAGCGCGACAGGATCGCCGGATCGGCGCCACGTGGCACCGCGAGATCGCTGGGTCGGCCCATGTGCGCAGTCTACGTCGGGTTGTGACGCCGGTCACCCTACGAGCGCCGAAGATCGGCCGGACCGGCCTGCCGGCTCATGGCACGTCGTCGTGGCTCCACGTGACGCCCTCACGGACGATCCGGGCCGGCGTGCCGGCCGCCACGGTGTTCGCCGGCACTTTCTGGCCCCGCACGAGGCTGCGCAGACCGATGACGGAGCCCTCACCGATGTCGACGTGCCCCGTCACGACGACGTCACGGCCGAGCCACACGTGCCGGCCGAGGCGGATGTCGGCACCGAACGGATTGATCCGCTCCCCCGTCGCGACGTCGTCGAGCCGGTGCATGTCGTCGGTCGCGAGGTAGACGTCCGCGGCCCACAGCTGATCGGCCTGCGCCACGATGCTGCCGCCGTTGCGGGCGTCGACGATCGCGCCGCGCGTCCCGACGACGGGTCCGTGCAGCACGATCGTCGAGTCGCCCCCGCAGTAGATCTCTCCCGCCGTCAGCACGCACGAGCGGTCCAGGAAGATCGTCGCGGCGTCGCCGCCGACGTGCATCGAGGTGAGCCACTCCATGTGCGCGCCCACGACGACCAGGACGTCGCGCACGGGGAAGACGCCGAGGCCCGCGACCACGCGCTCGGGCAGGAAGGCGTCGGGCGCGAGGTAGAGGGCGTTGCCCCGCTCGCCCCACCATGCGGGGAGGCCGTCCGTCACGAGCAACCACGACGAGGCGTCCAACGACGACGCCTGCACCCCCGCGGCGCGCAGGCGGGCGCGGTGCGCGGGAGCCAGGCCGGGGGCCGGCTCGGGAACCGGTGCCGCGCTCATGCGTCGCGGCGCAGGAACAGGGCATAGGCGCCACCCAGCAGCGCGGCCACGAAGACCGCCATGACGATGCCGCCGCCGACGGCCCCGAACGGCGTGTACCCGAGGAACGACAGCAGGTCGTCGATCGAGGCACGCGTGTAGAGCTTGCCGCCGGCGTCGTACGGCAGGAACTTGAGGATCTGCACGAAGCCACCCTGCTCCTGCGGATCATCGGAGAATCCCTTGATCGCGATGACGATGGCCCGGATGATCGCCTCGATCACGGTCGGCACGAGCAGCAGCAGCGCGACGGCGGCCGTCTGGTTGCGGGTCAGGGCGCCGTAGGCCAGGCCCGACAGCGAGAACAGCACCGTGAAGATCGTGGTGCCGGCCGTCATGTCGACGAAGTCCTTGACCGACGGCATCTCCAGCCCGAACGCCACGAGGCACAGCAGCGCGATCAGGATGCACAGCAGCGCCGCGAGGGCCGAGACGACGACGGTCGAGAGGACCTTCGCCACGAAGACGTGGGTCCGGTTCGGGATGGCCGTCAGGGTCGCCCGGATCATGCCGTGGCGGTACTCGTGGCCCGTCGAGAACACCCCGAGCAGACCGATGATGAAGGCGATGAACAGCGGCGCGAACCCGGCCGACGCGCCGATCGTCGCGAGCACGTCGAACACCGTGTCGTCGCCGATCGCCGACGACGAGTTCGCGACCACCGCGGCGATGACGATCGACATGACCAGCTGGAACGTCATCGCGATGCCGATGAGCCAGTACGTCGATCGCAGCGTGCGCAGGCGCAGGTACTCGTACCGCAGGGCGCCGATCATCGCCGGTCCTCCACCTGGTGGTCGGCCTGCTGCGTGCCGCGGAACTCCTCGGCCAGGCCCGTCGCGGCGAGGAACGCCTCCTCGAGCGTCGCCTGCCTCGTCATGAGCTGGTGGACGCGGGCGCCGGCCGCGTGCGCCGCGTCACCGACCTGCTCGGCCGTCGCGCCCCGGACGACGACGGCGCCATCGTCGTCGGTCGATGCGGTCGCGCCGAGCGCCTCCAGCGCCGGCCCGAGCAGCGCGAGGTCGGGCGTCCGCACCACGACGGAGGCCAGTCCGCTGTGGGAGATGAAGTCCTGCACGGGGCCGTTGGCGAGCATGCGGCCGCGGCCGATGACGACCAGCTCGTCGGCCAAAATCGCCATCTCCTGCAGCAGGTGGCTCGACACGAACACCGACCGACCCTGCGCCGCGAGGTGCTTGAGCAGCTGACGCAGCCACGTGATGCCCTGCGGGTCGAGGCCGTTGCTCGGCTCGTCGAGGATCAGCGTGTGCGGGTCGCCGAGCAGGGCCGCCGCGATGCCGAGCCGCTGGCCCATGCCGAGGCTGAACTTGCCCGGCTTGCCCCGGCCCACCTGGGTCAGGCCGACCATCTCGATGACCTCGTCGACACGCCGGTCGTCGATCGCGTTGGGCGCTGCCAGCATGCGCAGGTGGTTGCGCGCGTGCCGCGTCGGGTGGAAGGGCTTGGCCTCCAGCAGGGCGCCGACGTGCCGCATCGGCCGGTCGAGCCGGTCGAACGGCACGCCGTCGAACGTCGTGGCGCCGTCCCCGCGGTCGAGGCCCAGCATGAGCCGCATCGTCGTGGACTTGCCGGAGCCGTTCGGGCCCAGGAAGCCCGTGACGCTGCCCGGACGGACCGTGAAGGACAGGTCGTCGACCGCGCGATGGCCCCGGTACGACTTGCCCAGCGCGCGTGCCTCGATGAGTGCCATGGCCCAACCCTGCCATGAGTGGACCCGTCAGGGCGGCCGCCGGGCTACCGTGCAGGGATGAACGAACGAGTCGTCCGGCCCATCGAGGAAGGTGTCGCGACGGATCTGCGCGGCGAGCTGACCTACGCCGGCTACCTGCAGCTGCCGACGCTCCTCGCTGCGCAGCGGCCCGTCTCGGACCACCACGACGAGATGCTGTTCATCATCCAGCACCAGGTCACGGAGCTGTGGCTCAAGCAGCTCATCCACGAGCTGCGGTCGGCGATCGCCCTGATCACGGCCGACGACCTGTCGCCGGCGCTCAAGCGGCTGGCGCGGGTCAAGGCGATCCAGCGGCAGATGTTCGAGCAGTGGTCGGTGCTGGAGACCCTCACCCCCGTCGAGTACGTCCAGTTCCGTGACGCGCTGGGCAAGGCGTCGGGCTTCCAGTCGCCGCAGTACCGCACCGTCGAGTTCCTGCTGGGCAACAAGAATCCGCAGATGATCGCGGTGTTCGACCACGACCCGGTCCTGCACGACGCCCTGCTGGCCGATCTGCGGGCGCCGAGCCTGTACGACGTGTTCCTGCAGATGCTGGCCCGCCGTGGCCACGACGTCCCCGCCGCGGTGCTCGAGCGCGACGTCACCCAGCCGTACGTCGCCGATCCCGGGGTGACCGAGGTGCTGCGCCGGATCTACGCCGACTCCGCGACGCACTGGGACGCGTACGAGATGTGCGAGGAGCTCGTCGACGTCGAGGAGAGCTTCCAGCTGTGGCGCTTCCGCCACCTGAAGACCGTCGAGCGCATCATCGGCTTCAAGCGCGGCACCGGGGGCTCGTCGGGCGTCCACTTCCTGCAGAAGGCCCTCGACCTCACCTTCTTCCCCGAGCTCCTCGACGTCCGCACCCACCTTTAGACCCCACCGACGGACGAGGGCCCCGGACCGCTCGCGCGGTTCGGGGCCCTCGGTGGTGCAGTGGTGCAGGTGCTGCGGAGTGGACTAGAAGCCCATGCCGCCCATGTCACCCATGTCCGGCGCACCGCCACCGGCAGCAGCCGGCTCGGGCTTGTCGGCGACGACAGCCTCGGTGGTGAGGAACAGGGCGGCGATCGAGGCTGCGTTCTGCAGCGCCGAGCGCGTGACCTTGGCCGGGTCGATGATGCCCGCGGCGATCAGGTCGACGTACTCGCCGGTGGCGGCGTTGAGGCCGTGACCCTCCGGGAGGTTGGCGACCTTCTCGGCGACGACTCCGCCCTCGAGACCGGCGTTGATCGCGATCTGCTTGAGCGGGGCCGAGGCGGCGACGCG
>JAOPXY010000002.1 GCA_025964895.1 Aeromicrobium sp. | reverse complement strand
GGCGACGATCATGGCGCTGTCGCGCTCGCCCTTCTCGGTGCCCTGCAGGCGGACGGTCGCGTCGCTGCCGTACCTGATCTACCTGCGCCACCCCACGACCGGCGGCGTCTTCGCCTCGTGGGGATCGCTCGCACACATCACGATCGCCGAGCCCGGCGCCCTCATCGGCTTCCTGGGCCCCAAGGTTTACGAGATCATGGAGGGCAGGCCGTTCCCGCCCGGCGTCCAGACCGCCGAGAACCTCGCCGACCGCGGCATCATCGACGCCGTCGTCCTGCCCGACGAGCTGCCCCTGCTCGTCGACCGCGCCCTCGGGCTGCTCGTCGACCCGCCGCAGCGGCAGACCCGCGAGCTGAGGACGGCCGAGGTGCACCGGGCCCGTACCGCGTGGGAGTCGATCCAGATCACCCGTTCACCGCGGCGGGCCGGGGTCCGGGAGGTGCTCAGGTACGGCAGCGACGCGACCGTCCGCCTGCAGGGCACCGAGAAGGGCGAGCGCGACAGCGCCATGATCGTCGCCCTGGCCCGGCTCGACGGCCAGCCGTGCGTCGTGATCGGCCAGGACCGCACGACCCAGACCCGGTTCAAGCCCATGGGCCCCGCCGCGCTGCGCGAGGCCCGCCGCGGCATGCGGCTGGCCAACGAGCTGCGCCTGCCGCTCGTGTCGTTCATCGACACCCCCGGCGCCGAGCTGTCCCCCGAGGCCGAGCAGGGCGCGATCGCCGGCGAGATCGCCCGCTGCATCAGCTGGATGTCGACCATGAAGGTGCCCACCGTGTCGGTGCTCCTCGGACAGGGCTGCGGTGGCGGCGCGCTGGCCCTGCTGCCCGCCGACGTCGTCATCGCCGCCGAGAACGCGTGGCTGTCGCCGTTACCGCCCGAGGGGGCCAGTGCCATCGTCCACGGCGATCTCGAGCACGCCGCCGAGATGGCCGAGGCGCAGCGCGTCGGGGCCCTGGACCTGTTCGACAACGGCACGGTGCACCACGTCGTCCCCGAGCCCGTCGGCGACACCCCGGAGGCATTCGCCCGCGCCATCGCCGCCGAGGTCGGCGCCCAGCTCGTGGCGCTGAGGACGCGATGAGCCTGCTCGACCTGGCCGAGCGGGCCACCGCGGCCGACGGCGTCGCCCCGTTCAACGAGGCGAGCGTGTTCGCGCTGCGCGAGCGGGCCCGCGCCCGCGTCATCGTGCATCAGACCGCCGGCGACGGCTCGGTCGTGGCCGCGGCGTACGCGGTCGGCGACGCGCCGGTCGAGATCGTCGTCGACCCCGAGCGGCGCCGCGCCGGCCTCGGCCGCCGGCTGCTCGACGAGCTCCTCGCCGACGGCGAGACCCGGTTCTGGGCACACGGCGACCTGGCCGGGGCCCGGGCGCTGGCCGCGTCCGCGGGCCTCGTCGCCGAGCGGACCCTGCTGGTGCTGCGCCTGACCTTCGACGGGCCGGCCCCCGTCGAACGGGTGCCCGATGGCGTCACGATCCGCACGTACCAGCCGGCCGACGCCGACGCCGTCATCGCCGTCAACGCGCGGGCCTTCGCGCACCACCCCGAGCAGGGGGCCATGGACCGGGCCGACTTCGACCGCCGGACGTCGTCGGACTGGTTCGACCCGGCCGGGCTGTTCGTCGCCGAGCGGGACGGCCGGATCGTCGGCTTCCACTGGACCAAGGTGGAGGACCTGCCGGGCGGAGAGCGCGGCGGGGAGGTCTACGTCGTCGGCATCGACCCCGACGCCCAGGGCGGCGGGCTCGGCACGGCGCTGACGGCCCGCGGGCTGCGGTACCTGCACGAGATCGGGGTGCCGGTCGTCGACCTGTACGTCGAGGGCGACAACGCCCCCGCCCTCACGGTCTACCGCAACCTGGGCTTCCGGGACTGGAAGAAGGACGTCCTCTACGTCCGGGTCCCGCCCGCCCCCGGCCCCAACGACCACGACCACGACGACTGACCGCCTCGGTGGCGGTCAGGACAGGTTGCGCTGCAGGGCGGCGGCCGCCCGCCGGACGGCGTGGGGAGCTGTCCGGCCGAGCGCGACCATGTTCCAGAAGCCGTGGATCATGCCGTCCTCCCGGACGTGCTCGACGGGGACACCGGCCTCGCGCAGCTTCGCGGCGTACGCCTCGCCCTCGTCGACCAGCGGGTCGAAGCCGGCCGTGACGATGTACGCCGGTGCCACGCCCGTCACGTCGCCGTGCAGCGGCGACAGGCGCGGATCGGTCCGGTCCTCGGCGCCGACGAGGTAGTTCTCCTCGGCGAGGTCCATGAACGCCTTGGTCAGGAAGAAGCCGTCCGCGTACGTGTGACGGCTCTCGGCGGTGCCGGCGAAGTCCGTCGCGGGGTAGATCAGCAGCTGGAAGGCCGGCGCCGCGGTGCCCGCCCGGACGGTCTGCTGGGACACGACCGCGGCGAGGTTGCCACCGGCGCTGTCACCGCCCACCGCGATGCGATCGGGATCGATGCCGAGGCCGGGGGCGTGCTCGGTGATCCACGTCCACGCCGCCATGACGTCGTCGACCGCGGCCGGGAACGGCGCCTCGGGGGCGAGGCGGTAGTCGACAGCGATGACACGCACCTGCGCCTCCTCCGCGAGGAACCGGCACGTCGCGTCGTGCGAGTCGAGGTCACCGTAGATCCAGCCGCCACCGTGGAAGAAGACGAGGGCCGGGGACCGCCCGGACAGCCCGCGCGGCGTGTAGAACCGCAGGGCGATGGGGCCACCCGGGCCGTCGATCGTGCGATCGGTGACGGCACCGATCGGCTGGGTGCCGCCGGCCAGCCGTGAGGACGCCGCGATGATACGGCGACCGCGCGTGATCGAGACGGTCTCGGCCGCAGGACCCTCGAGCCGTTGCAGCTTCAGGACGAGCTGCATCTCGGGGTCGAGGGTGCGACCGTTGATCACGACCGGCGGCCCCGCCAGGCGGGTCAGCACGGGCCGCGGGAGCTGCATGAGGGAGCGCGCCGTGACACCACGAACGACGGCGACGACCTGCGGGAGAAGTGCCATCCCGACACGGTAGCGCCGATGGCGGGTCGCTCCGCCGTTCAGCGGCCGTTCACCTTCATCTGACATTCTGACGACGTGGACACACACGACATCGCCGTCGCCGACCTGGAGGATCCGGCGTCCCCGGACGAGTTCGACGTCGACCCCCCGTTCGACCCGACTCAGAGCGTCCTCCCCCTCGACCGGTTCCTGGATCGCGAGCTGTCGTGGATCGCGTTCAACGCCCGCGTGCTCGAGCTCGCGCAGGACGACGAGCTGCCCCTGCTGGAGCGGGTCCGGTTCGCTGCGATCTTCGCGAGCAACCTCGACGAGTTCTTCATGGTGCGCATCGCCGGTCTCAAGCGCCGCATCGCCGCGGGTGTCGCCGTGCCGTCCGCGAGCGGTCTCAACCCGCGCGACGTCCTCATGCGCAGCCTCGCCGCGAGCCAGGACCTGATGGAGCAGCACGCCGAGACGTACCACGAGCGCCTCGTCCCGGCCCTCGCCGAGCAGGGCATCGAGCTGCTGACGTGGGACTCGCTGCGCCCCGACGAGAAGTCGCACATCAGCTCGGTCTACCGCGATCGCGTCTTCCCCGTCCTGACACCGCTGGCGGTCGACCCCGCGCACCCGTTCCCGTACATCTCGGGGCTCTCGCTGAACCTCGCGCTGGTCATGCGCAATCCCGCGACGGGCAAGGACCACTTCGCCCGCGTCAAGGTGCCGCCCATCATCAACCGCTGGATGGAGGCCGACCCGGGTCGCTTCGTGCCGCTGGAGGAGGTCATGGCCGCCCACCTCGACCTGCTGTTCCCGGGCATGGAGGTCATCGCCCACCACGCCTTCCGCGTCACCCGCAACGAGGACCTCGAGGTCGAGGAGGACGATGCGGAGAACCTGCTGAAAGCGCTGGAGAAGGAGCTGCTGCGGCGCAAGTTCGGCCCCCCGGTCCGCCTCGAGGTCGAGGAGCAGATCGACCCCGGCGTGCTCGACCTCCTGGTGTCCGAGCTGGGCGTCCGCTCCGACGAGGTCATCCGCCTGCGCGGCCCGCTCGACCTGCGCAGTCTCAACGAGATCGCCGACCTCGACCGTCCCGAGCTGCGGTACGAGCCGTTCGTGCCCGGCACCCACCGCCACCTGGCCGAGGTCGAGACGTCCAAGCCCGCCGACCTGTTCAACGCGCTGCGCAAGCGCGACGGCCTCGTCCACCACCCGTACGACTCGTTCGCGACGAGCGTGCAGCGCTTCATCGAGCAGGCCGCGGCCGATCCGCACGTCCTCGCGATCAAGCAGACGCTGTACCGCACGTCGGGCGACTCCCCCATCATCGATTCGCTCGTCGACGCCGCGCGCGCCGGCAAGCAGGTCCTGGTGCTCGTGGAGATCAAGGCGCGCTTCGACGAGCAGGCCAACATCCGGTGGGCCCGCAAGCTCGAGCGCGCCGGCTGCCACGTGGTCTACGGCCTGGTGGGCCTCAAGACCCACTGCAAGCTCGCGCT
>JAOPXY010000018.1 GCA_025964895.1 Aeromicrobium sp. | reverse complement strand
TCAGCAGGACGATCACGAGGCAGACCGCCGCTGCCTGGAACCCGTGGCCGAACTCGTCCTTCACGCCGACGTGGTTGACGACCGTTCGGGTAGCCGCCCCACGACGTCTCGGCGAACCACGGCGCCGCGACGAGCACGCCGACGACAGGGAGCCAACGCGTGCTCGTGGTCGTCATGGCGCCGAGGCTGGGTCCGGCGGCGGTGGCATGCCATCGCCCGAAGGGAGGTGGGCCGCGGGGACGAAGTCGTACTCGTCACGAGCACCCGACAGTCGAAAGGCATACGGTCGGCACATGGGAGCAACACCGCTGGTCGTGGTCATGGGCATCTCCGGCGTCGGGAAGTCGGCGGTGGGGCACGAGCTCGCGGACCGGTTCGGGGTCAACTACGCCGACGGCGACGACTTCCATTCCCCGTCCAACATCGCCAAGATGTCCGCCGGGACGCCGCTGACCGACGACGACCGATGGCCATGGCTGGAGGACATCGGCCGGTGGCTCGCGGTTCACGGTGCCGACGGGGGAGTCATCAGCTGCTCGGCCCTCAAGCGCGCCTACCGTGACGTCCTCACCGACGCCGCGCCCCGCACGATGTTCCTGCACCTCACGGGCGACCACGACCTGATCAAGTCGCGCATGGACCACCGTGAGCACTTCATGCCGTCCTCGCTGCTGGAGTCGCAGGAGAAGACGCTCGAGCCGCTGCAGGACGACGAGCGCGGCTGGGCCTTCGACATCACCCCGAGTCCCGGGCAGATCGTCGATGAGTTCATCAAGAAGTCCGAGCTGACGAAGGAAGGCACCGCATGATCGCCGCACTCGCCGCCGCGACCCCCGAGCCGGTCGAGGCCGTCGCGGGTAGCGGCCAGCTCGTCACCGCCGCGCTCGCCGGCATCGCCGTGCTCGTCGTCGCGATCACGCTGTTCAAGGTGCACCCGTTCCTCGCGCTGATCCTGGGCTCGCTGACGGTCGGCGCGATCGCGGGACGGGCGATGCTCGACGTCGTCGGCAGCTTCAGCACCGGTGTCGGCGACACCGTCTCGGGCGTCGGCGTGCTGATCGCGCTGGGTGCGATGTTCGGCAAGCTGCTGGCCGACTCCGGAGGAGCCGACCAGATCGTCGACACGATCGTGGGCCGGTCGAGCGCCCGCATGCTGCCGTGGTCGATGGCCGCGATCGGCGCGATCATCGGCCTGCCGATGTTCTTCGAGATCGGCCTCGTGCTGCTGATGCCGGTTATCTTCCTGGTGGCCAAGCGCGCTGAGCGCTCGATCATCAGCCTCGGCATTCCCGCGCTCGCGGGCCTGTCGGCGATGCACGGCTTCGTTCCGCCGCACCCCGGCCCGCTCGCCGCGATCGACCAGCTGAACGCCAATCTGGGCCTGACGCTGGGTCTGGGCATCCTGGTGGCGATCCCGACGATCGTCGTGGCGGGCCCTGTCTTCGCCCGCTTCGCCGACCGGTGGGTCCCGGTGCCGGCCGGTGACCTGTACGACGCCTCCACGGACGGCAAGCGCGCGCGCCGCCCCAGCTTCGGCGTCACGCTCGCGACGGTGCTGCTGCCCGTCGTGCTGATGATGGGCAAGGCGTTCGGCGACGTCGCGGTCGATGAGGGCACGACGGCACGCAGCGTCCTCGACTTCATCGGCGAGCCCTTCGTGGCGCTGCTCATCGCGGTCGTCGTCGCGATCTTCACGTTCGGCGTCGCGACCGGCATGTCGAAGGACGACGTGTCCGACGTGCTCAGCAGCGCTCTGCCGCCCATCGCGGGCATCATCCTCATCGTCGGTGCGGGTGGCGGCTTCAAGCAGACGCTGATCGACACCGGGATCGCGCAGGTCGTCGCGGACTTCGTCGAGGACAGCGGCGTCTCGGTGCTGATCGTCGCGTGGCTCGTGGCCGTCGCGATCCGCGTATCCACGGGTTCGGCGACGGTCGCCACCGTCACGGCGGCGGGCATCATGACGGAGATCGTCAAGGGAATGCCAAGCGGGGAGATCTCCCTCGTGGTGCTGGCCATCGGTGCGGGATCGGTCTTCTTCTCGCACGTCAACGACGCGGGGTTCTGGCTCGTGAAGGAGTACTTCGGGCTCTCGGTCGGCCAGACGATCAAGACCTGGTCGATCATGGAGACGATCCTGTCCGTCAGCGGCCTGGTCGTCGTGCTGGCGCTCGACGTCGTCGTCTGAGCCGTACGCCCTGAGCGAACCGGGCGAGAAGACCGCGCGTCCTGTCGGTCGGCCGGGTTAGCCTGACGACGTGCTGATCCCGCTCCTACGGACGTATCTCGCGCCGTACAAGCGGCCCATCGCGATCGTGCTGTTCTTCCAGCTCGTGCAGACGTTGGCCAACCTGTATCTGCCGGGCCTCAACGCCGATATCATCGACCGGGGCGTCGTGCTCGGCGACACGGGATTCATCGTCCGCACCGGTTTGGTGATGCTCGCCATCACGGTGCTGCAGGTCGTCTGCACGATCGTCGCGGTGTACTACGGCGCCCGCACGTCGATGGCGCTGGGCCGCGACCTGCGCGCCGGCGTGTTCGGCAAGGTCGAGACGTTCGCGGCCCGCGAGATGGCGCAGCTCGGCGCCCCGACGCTCATCACCCGGTCGACCAACGACGTGCAGCAGGTGCAGCTCATCGTCTTCATGGCGCTGACGCTGCTCGTCACGGCACCCATCATGTGCTTCGGCGGCATCGCGATGGCGCTGCGGCAGGACGTCGAGCTGTCAGGCCTGCTGCTGGTCGTGATCCCTGCGCTGGTGGTCAGCATCGCGCTGGTCATCCGCCAGATGCGTCCGCTGTTCCGCCTGATGCAGGTCAAGATCGACACGATCAACGGCGTCATGCGCGAGCAGATCATGGGCATCCGCGTGATCCGTGCGTTCGTCAAGGAGGATTACGAGGCGCGGCGCTTCGGCGATGCCAACCGCGACAACATGGAGGTCGCGATCGCGGTCGGCCGGCTCATGGCGATGATGTTCCCGATCGTCATGCTGATCATGAACGTCTCGGTCGTCCTGGCGACGTGGTTCGGCGGCTACCGCATCGGCAGCGGCGACCTCGAGGTCGGCACCCTCACGGCCTTCCAGAACTACCTCGTGCAGATCCTCATGGCGGTCATGATGGCGACGTTCATGCTGATGCTGTGGCCGCGTGCCGAAGTGTCGGCCGAGCGCATCACCGAGGTGCTCGACACCGAGCCCAGCGTGCTGGCTCCCGCGGGCGCGCGGTCCGTCGCGCTGACGCAGGGACGCATCGACGTCCGCGCCGCGTCGTTCGCGTTCCCCGGCGCCGAGCACGACGTGCTGCACGAGATCGACCTGGTCGCCCGGCCGGGAGAGACGACCGCGATCATCGGCTCGACCGGCAGCGGCAAGTCGACGCTGCTGGGGCTCGTCCCGCGGCTGTTCGACGTCACCGGCGGCGCAGTCGAGATCGACGGGCACGACGTCCGGTCGCTGCACCCCGAGGACGTGTGGGCCGCGATCGGGCTCGTGCCGCAGCGTCCGTTCCTGTTCTCCGGCACGATCGGCTCGAACCTGCGCTACGGCCGCCCCGACGCGACCGACGAGGAGGTGTGGGACGCGCTCGCGATCGCGCAGGCCCGCGACTTCGTCGAGAAGATGCCGTTGCAGCTCGACGCTCCCGTCGCGCAGGGCGGCACCAACGTGTCAGGCGGCCAGCGGCAGCGCCTCGCGATCGCCCGCGCCATCATCAAGCGTCCGCGCATCTACCTGTTCGACGACTCGTTCTCGGCGCTCGACTACGCGACGGACGCCGCCCTGCGGGCCGCGCTGCGTGACGTCACCTCCGACGCGGCCGTCGTCATCGTGGCGCAGCGGGTCTCCACGATCCGCGGTGCCGATCGCATCGTGGTGCTCGACGAGGGCCGCGTCGTCGGCACCGGCACGCACGCCGAGCTGATGGACACCTGCGAGGTCTACCGCGAGATCGTCCTGTCACAGCTGACCCTGGAAGAGGCATCGGCATGACCTCTCCCCAACGAGCCGTTCGCTGCGCTCACGTCTCGCCGGGGGCCCCGGCATGAGTGGGCGCGGTCCCGCGCTCGCGGGCATGGGCATGGGTCCGCAGAGGGCCAAGGACTTCAAGGGCACGCTGCGCCGGCTCAGCGACCGCCTGCTCCGCCAGCGGATGCTCGTCTGGGGCGTCTTCGCGTTCGGCGTCGTCGCGACCGGCCTGTCGGTCGTCGGCCCCAAGGTGC
>JAOPXY010000030.1 GCA_025964895.1 Aeromicrobium sp. | reverse complement strand
GAGAAGGACGACGTGTCCGAGGTCCGCGAAGGCTTCGAGTGCGGTCTCGTGCTCCGTGGCTTCAACGACATCAAGGTCGGCGACGTCGTCGAGACCTTCGAGCTGCGCGAGAAGCCCCGCGCGTAACTCAGATCACCACTTGCTCCTTGAGCCTGTCGAAAGGATCCTTTCGACAGGCTCAAGGGGCGCTCTTCTTTCCACAGGAGGAATCATGGCCGGACCCCGTAACGCGAAGGTCGGCGATCGCATCAAGGTCGTCGTGGCACAGATGCTGGAGCGCCGGGTCAAGGATCCGCGCCTGGGCTTCGTGACGATCACGGATGTCCGCATGACCGGTGACGGCCAGCAGGCGTCGGTGTTCTACACCGTGATGGGCGACGAGACCCAGCGCCAGGAAACGGCCGCCGCACTGCGCAGCGCCACGGGCCTCATCCGGTCCGAGGTCGGTAAGCAGCTCGGCACGCGCATCACGCCCTCGATCACGTTCTTCCTCGACTCGGTGCCGGAGACGGCCAAGGAGATCGAGGACCTCCTCGCGAAGGTCAAGGCGTCCGACGATGAGGTGGCATCACGCACCGTCGGCGCCCAGTACGCGGGCGACCCCGATCCGTACAAGAAGCCGGTGACGGACGAGGACGAGGACGACGAGTGAGTGCTCCGTCGCCACAGGGTCAGCAGTCGGGCCTGGTCATCGTCGACAAGCCGGCCGGCTGGACGTCGCACGACGTCGTCGGGCGCATGCGGCGGCTCGCCGAGACCAAGAAGGTCGGCCACGCCGGCACGCTCGACCCCATGGCGACCGGCGTCCTGGTGCTGGGCATCAACCGCGCGACCCGCCTGCTCGGCTACCTGACGCACGCCGACAAGGAGTACCTGGCGACGATCCGGCTGGGACAGTCGACCGTCACCGACGACGCCGAGGGCGAGGTCACGTCCACGGCGTCGGCCGCGCACATCGGCGAGGCCGCCGTGCAGGCCGTGCTGCCGGCGTACACCGGCGACATCCAGCAGGTGCCGTCGTCGGTGTCGGCGATCAAGGTCGACGGGGTGCGGTCGTACGCGAAGGTCCGGGCCGGGGGAGAGGTCGAGCTCAAGGCGCGTCCCGTCACGATCTCCGCATTCGACCTCGCGTCCGTGCGCGCCGAGGGGGACTTCGTCGACGTCGACGTCCGCGTCGTGTGCTCCAGCGGCACCTACATCCGGGCGCTCGCCCGCGACATCGGCAACGACCTGGGCGTCGGCGGGCACCTGACCATGCTGCGCCGCACCCGCGTCGGCGGATTCCCGCTGAGGCTGGCCCGCACCCTCGAGGAGCTGGAGACCGAGCTGCACGTCATCGGTCTCGACGACGTCGCGCGGGCGAGCTTCGACTCGTACGACCTGCAGGAGCGCGAGGCGAACGACGTCCGCTTCGGCCGCGCGCTGACCGGCATCGACCTCGGGGCCCCGCGGGCCGTCGCGCTGTTCGACCCCTCCGGAGAGTTCCTCGCGCTGTACGAGCAGCGCGGCGGGGTCGCCAAGCCGGTCGCCGTGTTCGTCTAGCCAGGTAGCTAGGGTCCTGTCATGAGTCTTCGCGCGTCGACCCGGCGGATCATCCGGCAGGGCCTGCTCGGGCTCCTCGCGACGCAGGTCGCCGCGGTCGCGTCCCTCATGGGGGCCGACCGGTTGCGCCGCCTGCTGCGAGGCCGCAGGACCCCCGAGCTCGAGCCGTCCCGGCCCGTGTCGCACGCGATCGGCGACGGCAGCATCGCGACGACGTACACGTACGGCGAGATCCTGTTCGAGGACATGCTGGCGGCGATCGAGGGCGCGCAGCGGCGCATCCTGCTCGAGACGTACATCATCAAGGGCGACGAGACCGGCCGCCGCTTCAAGCAGGCTTTGATCGACGCGGCGAACCGCGGCGTCGACGTCCACGTCATCTACGACCAGTTCGCCAACCTCGTCGTGCGGCCGAGCTTCCTGGCGTTCCCGGCGCCCGTGCACGTGCTGCGCTACCCGCTGTTCTCGTCGTGGAAGCTGCTGAGCCCGCGCCACCTCGGCCGCGACCACCGCAAGATCCTCGTCGTCGACGACGAGGTCGCCTACGTGGGCGGCTACAACATCGGCGCGTCGTACGCGACGGAGTGGCGCGACACGCACCTTCGCATCGAGGGTCCGGCGGTGTGGGACCTCGACAACGCCTTCGTCGACTTCTGGAACACCCATCCCCGTCGCCAGACCGACCGCATCGCACAGCTGCCGTCGGCGGGATGGCGACCGCAGATCCGCGCGCACCGCAATGTCCCGCGCCAGCTGATGTACCCCATCCGCGGCATGTACCTGGAGGCGATCGACCGCGCGCACCTCAGCATCGACATCACGGCGGCGTACTTCATCCCCGATCGCGACATCCTCGAGGCGCTGCTGGAGGCGAGGCTGCGCGACGTGCGGGTGCGCATCATCGTGCCGAAGGTGTCGAACCACGTCGTGACCGACTGGCTGTCCCGCGGCTTCTACGGCCGGCTGCTGCGCGCCGGCGTCGAGATCCACCGCTACGCCGATCACATGGTGCACGCCAAGACCGCGACGATCGACGGCGAGTGGACCACGATCGGCACCGCGAACATCGACCGGCTGAGCCTGCTGGGCAACTACGAGATCAACCTGGAGATCCTCGACCGCGGCCTCGCGCGGGGCATGGAGCAGATCTTCGCCGACGACTGCGCCAAGTGCGAGCAGCTGAGCCTCGAGGAGTGGATGCAGCGTCCCGCCCTCGCCCGCGTGTACGAGGCGATCCTGAAGCCGCTGGCCCCCCTTCTCTGACCTCCTGATTCCCAGGAGAACCCCGGAAGATTTTGGGGTTCTCCTGGGAATCAGGTACCTGACCCACGGAACGACAGGGGTGAGGTGCCAGGTTCTTGGGTGAAGCCGATGGGGTGGCCCGCGCAGCACGACGCCGCGTGAACCGGGGCGGCCGGGGTACGGAGGGGCCATGAAGTTGCTCCGCAGTGCTGCCGCCATCGGGATCGCCAAGAAGGTCTACACCGAGGCCCGCAAGCCCCAGAACCAGGCCCGCATCAAGTCAGCAGTCGCCAAGGCGCGATCTCGGGGTGGCCGGCCCCGCTGACTCACCAGGTCGGCCAGCACGCCCCCCGGGCGTCGAGGAGAAGACGATGAGAACCGGCTTAGGTTCGGCTCGCCGCCTCGGCGTGCGACGCGTGTGGCACAGTTTTCCCGTGACGATCTGGCGCGACTTCCCCGGGGCCTCCACGATGCCGCGTGTCGACGCCTCCGCCGTCACCGTCGGCAACTTCGACGGTGTGCACCGCGGCCATCAGCACGTCATCCGGCGGACCCGTGAGCTCGCTCGCGGACTGCCCGTCATCGCGGTGACGTTCGAGCCGCACCCGCTCGCAGTCATCGCGCCCGACCGGGCCCCCACGCGCCTCGCGACGACGGAGCGGCGCGTCGAGCTGCTCATCGCGGCCGGGGCCGACGAGGTGCGGATCCTCGACTTCACCCGCGACATGGCGGCATGGTCGCCGCAGGAGTTCGTCGATCGTGTCCTGCGTCAGGAGCTGCGCGCCGCCGTCGTGGCGGTCGGCGAGAACTTCCGGTTCGGGAACCGGGCCAAGGGCGACACGGCCTTCCTGCGCGAGGTGGGCGAGCGCGAGGGCTTCGCGGTCGACGCGCTCGACCTGGACGGCGGCGCGGTGCCGTACTCGTCGACGCTGGTGCGGGCGCACGTGGCGGCCGGACGGATGCGTGAGGCCGCCGAGGTGCTCGGGCGCCTGCACGAGGTCCACGGGGTCGTCCGCAAGGGCGACCAGCGCGGACGCGAGCTGGGCTTCCCGACCGCGAACGTGCCGGTCGACGAGGCGTACGCGGTGCCGCCGGACGGTGTCTACGCCGGCTGGCTCGTCCGTGCCGACGGCGAGCGGCTGCCGGCCGCGATCTCGGTGGGCACGAACCCGACCTTCGACGGCGTCGAGCGACGCGTCGAGTCGTACGTGCTCGACCGCACGGATCTCGATCTCTACGGCGAGTTGGTGCGGGTGGAGTTCGCCGAGCTGCTGCGCGGGATGGTCAAGTACGAGGGCATCGAGGCGCTCGTCGCGCAGATGGACCTCGACGTCGTGCGCACGCGCGAGCTCCTCGCCCTGCCGTAGCCGGTCAGGGCCCGCCGTCTCGCAGGTGCTCGGCGAGGGCCGTCGCGACGGCGCGCATGCCCGCCGCCCTGGGGTGCAGGAAGGCCCCGTCGCCGGGGGTCCCGGTCAGGCCGTTGACCCACGCGCCGTCGTGGCACGCGTCGTGCGCGGCCGAGACGTCCTGCACCGAGACGAACTCGGCACCGGACCGCCGGGCAGCCGCGCGCTGCTGTCCTCCAGCGCAACCAGCACCGCCGCCGCCCGTGCCGCCTCGTCGGCGTCGAGATCCAGGGGCGCGCACGCCCCCGCACGCCCGACGATCGTGAGGTAGCCGACCAGCACGACCCGCGCCGCGGGAGCCCTCGCCCGCACCTCGTCGACGGTCTGCACGATCCGGCCCTCGATCGCCGGACACGTGGGCGGGGACGTCGCCGGGACGAGGCCGCCGCAGGCTGCCGCGTCCCGCGACGCCGGGATCAGACACGACACGAACTGGCTCGTCGTGAGCCCGTCGTCACTGCCCCGATGCCGATCGTGACGAGATCGCTGTCGGGCGCGACCGCGTCGAGCTGAGCCGGCACCGGCAGCTGCTGGACCGTGGACGGCGCCAGGACGCCCGCGGTCGTGGCACCGCCGCAGCTGACGTCCGTGACGTCGTCGATCGCGAGATCGGCGGCCAGCAGCGCGGGGTAGTTGCGGGTCGATCGCAGGCAGTACCCGGCCGTCGCGACGGGCTCGTCGATCCCAGGACCCGACACGTAGGAGTCACCCAACGCGACGTACGAGGAGATGCCGGCCGCCGGTGCTGTGGTCGGTGCTCCGTACGACCCGGCTGATCCGTCCGGTGCTCCGCAGCCGGCCAGCACGAGGGCCGTCGCCCAGGTGGCGGCCACACGGCGTCGGCGCGTCATCGGGCCAGGCTAGGGCAGGCCGGCTGCCTGCGCCACGACGTCGGCGACCCCGGCCATGCCCCGCGCGGTGGGGTGGAACGTGATCCCGTCGCCGGGTGCTGCCGAGATGCCGTTGGTCCACGCGCCCGAGCCGCTGCACGCGTCGTGGGTCCTGGACTCCTCGCGCAGCGAGACGTACTGCACGTCGGCCCGGCCGGCGGCCTCGGCGAGGCTGTCGTCGAGTGCCGTCTCGGCTGCGAGCACGGGGGAGGCGTCGGGGATGCCGATGACATCGCATCCGCCGGTCTCCGGTGCGATGCGCGGGTAGCCGACGAGCAGGATCTTCGCGTCAGGGACGGCCGTCCTCACCTTTCCCAGCAGGGCGGCGATGTCGTCGGTCGTCCGCGCCAGGATGCCCGGCGCCCGGTCGGCGACGAACGCCGAGCAGCTGTCGTCCCCACCGGCGCACGCCGTGATGAGCGAGGAGAACAGGGCGCCGTCGTTGCCACCGGTGCTGATGGTCACGAGCCGCGGGTTCGAGGCGAGGACGCCCGAGGCGGCCGTGCCGGCCAGATCGGTCGTCGTGGCGCCCACACAGCTGACGTCGGCGAGCTCGAGCCCGGCCCTCGCCGCGACGAGCGACGGCCAGTTGCGCGTCGACCGCTGGCAGAACCCGGCGTCGGGCTGCTGGTCGTCGATGCCCGGTCCTGCCGTGAAGGAATCGCCGAGGGCGACGTAGGCCGCGGACGTGGAGGCGGCGCCGGACGCCCGGCTCGTGGCAGTTGTCGACGGGGAGGCAGACGAGGGCGGGGCGGACGGATCCGCCTCGTCCCCGGTGCCGGAGGAGCAGCCGGTCACGGCCAGCAGCAGGACGGTCGCACTGACGGCGTGGCGGGTTCCCATGGGGTGAGAGGCTATCGCCCGGGCCAAGCGTCGATTGGCCCTGCGACTGCCGCCGCTGATAGTCTGGACGCTGCCGTGTGATCGGCCACGGACCGATAGTGCCCCGGTGGATGTGCCCGGGCGCGCCGTGCAACGGAACCCCAAGGAGAAAAGTGTCGAAGAAGACTGCTGCGCCCACAGTTGCGGGCGTCGCCAAGGAAGACATCATCAAGCAGTACGCACTCAGCGACGGCGACACCGGATCCCCTGAGGTCCAGATCGCGCTGCTCACGGGTCGTATCTCGCACCTGACGGGCCACCTGCAGGAGCACAAGCACGACCACCACAGCCGTCGTGGTCTGCTGCTCCTCGTCGGACAGCGCCGTCGTCTGCTGAACTACCTGCAGAACACCGACATCGAGCGCTACCGCTCGCTCATCGAGCGTCTCGGCCTGCGCCGCTAGTACCGCCCGGGGCGGTCACCTCTCACGAGGTGGCCGCCCCGCCGCACAACTCCATACCGCACCACACCAGACGAGAGCCCGGACACGCGCGCTCGGTCCTCGGTAGTGGCCCTCGGGACGCCCTGTGTCATGCACGGGAGACGACCCGCAGGCCTCGATCGAAGACCGGCATGTTTCACCGCCCGGAGCCGCTCGTCCCAACAGGCAGGCTCACGCCTGCGGAAGGGACTTCCATGTCCGAACTCCACTCCGTCGAGACAGTCATCGACAACGGTGCCTTCGGCACCCGCACCATCCGCTTCGAGACCGGCGTCCTCGCCCAGCAGGCGGCCGGCTCGGTCGCCGCGTTCCTCGACGACGACACCATGCTGCTGTCGGCCACGACGGCCGGCAAGCACCCCAAGGACCACTTCGACTTCTTCCCCCTGACGATCGACGTCGAGGAGCGGATGTACGCCGCCGGCCGCATCCCGGGCTCGTTCTTCCGTCGTGAGGGCCGTCCCTCCGAGGACGCGATCCTCACCTGCCGCCTGATCGACCGCCCGCTGCGCCCGACGTTCAAGAAGGGTCTGCGCAACGAGGTCCAGGTCGTCATCACGGTCCTGGCGCTCAACCCCGACACCCCGTACGACGTCCTCGCGATCAACGCGGCGTCCGCGTCGACGCAGATCTCGGGCCTGCCGTTCACCGGCCCCGTCGGCGCCACGCGCGTCGCGCTGATCGACGGCCAGTGGGTCGGCTTCCCGACGCACAGCCAGCTCGAGAACGCGGTCTTCGACATGGTCGTCGCCGGCCGGGTCACCGCCGAGGGCGATGTCGCGATCATGATGGTCGAGGCCGAGAGCACCGAGGTCACGTGGGACCTCGTCCAGAGCGGCGTCCAGGCGCCCACCGAGGAGATCGTCGCCGGTGGCCTCGAGGCCGCCAAGGCGTTCATCAAGCAGCTGTGCGAGGCGCAGAGCGAGCTCGCGTCGACCGCCGCCAAGCCGGTCCGCGACTTCCCGGTCTTCCTCGACTACGAGGACGACGCGTTCGAGGCCGTCGAGGCGATCGCCAAGGCCCCGCTGGCCGAGGCCGCGACCATCCTGCACAAGGCCGAGCGCGAGGACCGTGAGGCCGAGATCAAGGCCGACGTCATCGAGCAGCTCGGTGAGCAGTTCGCCGGACGCGAGAAGGAGCTCGGCGCCGCCGTCCGCTCCGTCCTCAAGTCCGTCATCCGCGAGCGCGTCCTGCGCGACAAGGTCCGCATCGACGGCCGCGGGCTCGAGGACATCCGTGCCCTCAGCGCCGAGGTCGGCATAGTCCCCCGCGTGCACGGCTCCGCGCTGTTCCAGCGTGGCGAGACCCAGATCATGGGCATCACGACGCTCAACATGCTCGGCCTGGAGCAGAAGCTCGACACGCTGTCGCCCGAGACGTCGCGCCGCTACATGCACAACTACAACTTCCCGCCCTACTCGACCGGTGAGACCGGCCGGGTCGGTTCGCCGAAGCGTCGCGAGATCGGCCACGGTGCCCTCGCGGGCCGTGCGCTGCTGCCCGTGCTGCCGACGCGCGAGGAGTTCCCGTACGCGATCCGTCAGGTCTCCGAGGCGCTGAGCTCGAACGGCTCGACGTCGATGGGCTCGGTCTGCGCGTCGACGCTGGGCCTGCTCAACGCGGGCGTCCCGCTGCGCGCGCCGGTCGCCGGCATCGCGATGGGCCTCATCTCCGGTGAGGTCGACGGCAAGCAGACATTCGTCACGCTGACCGACATCCTCGGAGCCGAGGACGCCTTCGGCGACATGGACTTCAAGGTCGCCGGAACCCGCGAGTTCGTCACGGCCCTGCAGCTGGACACCAAGCTCGACGGCATCCCCGCCGACGTGCTGGCCGGTGCCCTGCAGCAGGCGTACGGCGCCCGCGTCGCGATCCTCGACGTCATGGCCGAGGCCATCGACGTCCCGGACGAGATGAGCCCCTACGCGCCGCGGATCATCACGATCAAGATCCCCGTCGACAAGATCGGTGAGGTCATCGGCCCCAAGGGCAAGATCATCAACCAGATCCAGGACGAGACCGGCGCGAACATCTCGCTGGAGGACGACGGCACGGTGTACGTCGGCGCGGAGAGCGGCGAGGCTGCCGAGGCAGCCCGCGACGCGATCAACGCGATCGCCAACCCGACGATGCCCGAGGTCGGCGAGCGCTACCTGGGCACCGTCGTGAAGGTCGTCGACTTCGGCGCCTTCGTGTCGCTGTCGCCGGGCCGCGACGGACTGCTGCACATCAGCAAGCTGCGCGACCTCAACGGTGGCCAGCGCGTCAACAACGTCGAGGACGTCGTCTCGGTCGGCCAGAAGATCCAGGTCGAGATCGCCGAGCTCGGCGACCGGGGCAAGCTGTCGCTCGTGCCGGTCGTCGACAAGGCCGACGAGCCCGAGGCCGCCCCGGCCGAGGACTCGGCTCCCGCCGACGCCTGATCCGTCTGCCCGTCAGGGAGGCCCCGTTGCTCCGGCAGCGGGGCCTCTTCGCGTCCGGGCCGGCGTGGGGGCGGTGGATCCACCACCGTATGACGCCGATTGCACCCCCAGACGGTGGAGGATCCACCGCACGGGGACGAGACGGTGGAGGATGCACCGCGACCACGTGAGAGCATCGCCTGATGACGACACCCCCTGACGTCCTGGATGCCGCCGACCCCCTGGCACCGTTCCGCGACCGGTTCGTGATCGACGACGACCTCGTCGCGTACCTGGACGGCAACTCGCTCGGGCGCCTGCCGCGGGCGACGCTCGACCGGCTCGCCTCGTTCGTCCGCGAGGAGTGGGGCGGGCGGCTCATCCGTGGCTGGGAGGAGAGCTGGGTCGACCTGCCGGTCACGGTGGGCGACGAGCTGGGCGCCGCGCTCCTGGGCGCCGCCGCCGGCCAGACGGTGGTCGCGGACTCGACCTCGGTGTGCATCTACAAGCTGCTCCACGCGGCCGCCGGCCTGCGCCCTGATCGCGATGAGATCGTGATCGACGCGACGAACTTCCCGACCGACCGCTACCTGGCGGAGTCGGTCGCCGCCGCCCGTGGCATGACGGTGCGCTGGCTCGACCCCGACCTGGTCGAGAACGTGACGACCGACGTCCTGGCGCAGGCGCTGGGGGAGCGCACCGCGGTCGTGCTGCTGAGCCACGTCGACTACCGCTCCGGGACGCTGCTGGACCTGCCGGCGCTGACCGACGCCGTCCACGCCGCGGGCGCCGTCGTGATCTGGGACCTGTGCCACTCCGCGGGCGTCGTACCGATCGCGCTCGACGCGGTCGGCGTCGACTTCGCCGTCGGCTGCACGTACAAGTACGTCAACGCCGGCCCCGGCGCGCCCGCCTTCGTCTACGTCGCGGAGCGGCATCTGGCCGACGCCCGCCAGCCGATCGCCGGCTGGTGGAGCGCCGCGGACCTGTTCGCGATGGGCGAGGTCTACGCGGAGTCGGCGACGATCAGCCGCATGCTGAGCGGAACGCCGCCGGTCGCCGGCGTCCTCGCGGTGCAGGAGGGCGTCCGGCTCGTCGCCGAGGCCGGTGTCGCGGCGATCCGGACCAAGTCCGAGGCCCTGACGGCGTACGCGATCGACCTGCTCGACGCGGCCAGCCTGGAGATCGTCACGCCTCGCGATCCGGCACTGCGGGGCGGCCACGTGACGGTGCGCCACCCGGACGCGCGGGGGATCACGGACCGGCTCGTCGAGCGTGGTGTCGTGCCGGACTTCCGCGAGCCCGACCTGATCCGGCTGGGCCTGTCGCCGCTGACGACGTCGTACGCCGAGCTCGCGGCCGCGACACGGATCCTGGCCGAGGTCGCGGCGCCGATAGGCTGATCGGCATGACACGGGTAGCGGTGCTGGGCGCCAAGGGGCGCATGGGTTCGGAGTCGGTGCGGGCGATCGGTGCCGCCGAGGGCCTGGAGGTCGTCGCCGAGATCGACCAGGGCGATCCGCTCGACCTCCTCATCTCCTCCGGCGCCGAGGTGGCGCTCGACTTCACCCAGCCGGGCGTCGCCCTGGACAACGTCACGTGGTGCGTCGAGCACGGGATCCACGTGGTCGTGGGCACGTCGGGCTTCGACGACGAGCGCATCGCGGCGGTGCGTGCGCTGCTGGGCGACGAGCCCGCCACGGGTGTGCTGATCGTCCCGAACTTCTCGATCGGCGCGATCTTGATGATGCGATTCGCGGAGACGGCCGCGCCGTTCTTCGAGTCGATCGAGGTCATCGAGATGCACCACCCGGACAAGATCGACGCACCGTCCGGCACGGCGGTCCGCACGGCCGAGCTGATCGCCGCCGCCCGGTCCGCCGCGGGTTCGCCCCCGCTGCCGGACGCCACGACGACGGACCCCGACGGTGCCCGCGGCGCCACGATCGAGGGCATTCCCGTGCACTCGGTGCGGGCGCGCGGATTCGTCGCCTCGCAACAGGTCCTGCTGGGCGGCGCGGGGGAGTCCTTCACGATCCGGCACGACTCCCACGACCGGATGTCCTTCATGCCCGGCGTGGTCGCCGCCGTCGGCGCCGTGAGCGGACGTCCCGGCGTCACCGTCGGCCTCGACGCGGTCCTCGGCCTCTGACGGTTTACCCGGTTAACCGGGTAAACCACCTCCGCCGTGGGTGTTCGTAGGGCTCGGGCAGACTCCCACGGGCAGACCCCCACGTCCTTGGGCAAACTCACCCGGGACCGTCGTGGTTTACCCGGTTACCCGGGTAAACCACGGCCCCGGTCAGAGCTGGCGGAGCAGCGCGGCGACGAGGGCCGCGGCGACGACCACCGGCAAAAACGACACCCGCAGGGCCAGGAGCACGGCCGCGACGGCCAGCCCCGCCAGGCGGGCGTCGACCGAGAGCGTCGATCCGTCGGCGAACACCTGCACCGCGATCAGCGCACCCAGCAGCGCGACCGGGATCAGATCGGCGACCTGCACCGTGAAGGGGTGGTCCAGCACACGGGGCGGCACCGACAGCCCCGCCAGCTTGAGCGCGAAGCAGCCCGCGACCATGACGAGGATGCCCGCCCACAGCAGCGTCATGCGGCTGCCTCCGCCGGACGCCACAGCAGCCCCAGCAGCACCGCGGCCGCGCCGCCGACGATGATCGGCAGGCCGGCCGACGTCAGCGGCACAGCGCCCAGCGCGACCGCCGCCGCGAACAGCGCGACGAGACGGGCGTGCCACGACGCGAGTCGCGGCCACAACAGCCCCAGGAACGCCGCGCCGACCGCCGCGTCCAGGCCGTACGTGCGGGGGTCACCGATCGCATTGCCGGCGAGGGCACCCAGGAACGTCGACAGATTCCACAGGCTGAAGATCGACAATCCGGTCCAGTAGAAGCCGAGTCGTGCCTGCCGCCTGGTCGTCCGCGTGACCGACATGGCGGTCGACTCGTCGATCACGAGGTGCGCGGACGCCAGCCGCTGGGCCGGGGTCAGGTCGAGCAGCCGGGCGATGCTGAGGCCGTAGAACATGTTCCGGCTGCCCAGCAGCACCGACGTCAGCGCGCCGGTGATCGGGTTGCCGCCGGAGGCGATGATGCCGATGAACGCGAACTGTGATGCCCCCGTGAACACCAGCAGGGACAGGATGCACGTCTGCGTGACGCTGAGCCCCGACGACGTCGAGATCGCGCCGAACGACACGCCGTACGCGCCGGTGGCCAGCCCGACGCCGAGCGAGTCGACGATGATGCTGCGGTCGGACGTCGTCATGCCAGGCCGGTGTGCAGCCGCACCTGCTTCAGGGTGGCCCCGCTCGCGGTCGCCAGCTCGCGGTGCGCGCCGTCCGCGGCCCACCCCGACTCCGTGACGAAGGCGCGCAGTGCGTCGTCGGAGGCCGCGACCCACCAGACGGCACGGGTGAAGCGGTCGGCGGCGAGGGTGTCGACGGCCGCCTGCAGGAGGCGCGAGCCGTGTCCGGCGCGCCGGTGCTGGGCACCGATCATGAACTCACCGATCTCGCCGTCGGTGACCTGGTCGCTGTCGGGGTCGTACGACGGGTGCACGAGCGCGAAGCCGCGCACGTCGGCGCGCTCCAGGGCCACCAGCACCCGCATGCGGGCGTCCTTCGGCGCGCCGATCGTCTGCGCCCACCGCTCGGTGAGCTCGGCGGGGTCGAGCGCGTCGAGCTCCTCGGCGGGGACGACGTCCGCCCAGGTCGTGCGCCACGTCTCGAGCTGCACCCGGACGATCGCGGCGGCGTCGTCGGGCCACGCGAGCCGCGCGCTGACATCGGGACCGGCAGCGGTCATGACTCGAGGAAGCTCTCGACGAGCTGCGACTCGGCGCCCTGCGAGTCCAGCATCGCCGCGGTCAACGAGGTGTTGCGCAGGCTCGGCCAGACCTCCCACGTCAGCACCAGCAACCCCGGGAACCCGGTGACGACCAGCGGCCAGCCGCCATAGCCGCTCGTGAACGTCACGACGACGGCGATCAGGATCGGGGCCTCGCAGTACATCAGCTTGCGGACGGTCTGCGCGGCGAAGATGTTCACGGCCTCGCCGCGCAGCTCGTCGGGACCGGCGTCGGCCGGCAGCGGTGAGGCGCTCAGCCAGACCCGCTCGGACAGGAAGGAGCCGGCACCGACGAGGGCCACGAGCACGACGACGAGCCAGATCGGCGGGTAGTCGGCGTCGGACCCGCCGAACATGAAGAACAGCAGCACGAGGAACACGGCCGTCACGGCGATCTGCACGAGGGCGAACTGGCGCACCTCCGCCGGACTGGACTCGTACTCGACACTGCGCATGCGCACGAGTTTCGCACACGGTCCGGGCCCGCCGGATTGATAGGCTGGATGCATGCGGGCCTACCTCGATCTCGTCCAGCGGATCCTCGACGACGGGGTCGCCAAGGGCGACCGCACCGGCACCGGCACGCTCAGCGTGTTCGGGCACCAGATGCGATTCGACCTGTCGGAGGGCTTCCCCCTGGTGACGACCAAGAAGGTGCACACCCGGTCGATCATCGAGGAGCTGCTCTGGTTCATCGCGGGATCCACCGACAACAACGCGTTGCGCGCCAAGGGCGTCACGATCTGGGACGAGTGGGCGGCCGAGGACGGTGACCTCGGACCCATCTACGGCTACCAGTGGCGCTCGTGGCCTGCGCCCGGCGGAGAGCACATCGACCAGCTCGCCCAGGTCATCGAGCAGATCAAGGTCAACCCCGACTCGCGCCGGCACGTCGTGAGCGCCTGGAACGTCGCCGATCTCGATGCCATGGCCCTCATGCCGTGCCACGCCCTGTTCCAGTTCTACGTCGCCAAGGATCCCGACGGGGTGGCACGGCTGTCGTGCCAGCTGTACCAGCGGTCCGCCGACGTGTTCCTCGGCGTGCCGTTCAACATCGCGTCGTACGCGCTGCTGACCCACATGGTCGCGCAGGTCGCGGGACTTGCGGTCGGCGACTTCGTGCACACGCTGGGCGACGCGCACCTGTACGTCAACCACCTCGACCAGGCGCGCGAGCAGCTCTCGCGGGAGCCGCGCGCACTGCCGGAGCTGTGGCTCGACCCCGCCGTCACGTCGATCGACGACTTCACCTTCGACTCGATCAAGATCTCCGGCTACGACCCGCATCCCGCGATCAAGGCGCCGATCGCCGTATGAGGCGCACCGTCACGATCGTCGTGGCGATCGGGCGCAACGGCGTCATCGGGGCAGACGGCGATCTTCCCTGGCCGCCGACGGGTGACCTCAAGCAGTTCAAGGCGCTCACGATGGGCCACCCGCTCGTCATGGGACGGACGACGTTCGAGTCGATCGGCCGCCCGTTGCCGGGCCGCACGTCGATCGTGCTGACCCGTGATCCGTCGTGGCACGCCGACGGCGTCGAGGTCGCCCACGATCTTGCTGCGGCGTTGGCCACGGCCGCCGCCCTCGACGACGAGGTGTTCCTCATCGGCGGTGCACAGGTCTATGCCGCGGCGATCGAGGCCGGTGTCGTCGATCGCATGGTCGTCACCCACGTCGACCTCTCACCCGAGGGCGACGCGTGGTTCCCGCCGGTCGACTGGGACGCCTGGCGCGAGACGGCCCGCGAGGCCTTCGACGGCTACGACGTCGTGACGTACGACCGGGCCGCCTGACCACAGCACCACCGCAGGCACCCAGCAGCGACCATCGTCAGGAGCGTGCGGGGGCCGCGCCGTCGACGGCGGGGATCTGACCCGTGACGCGGTCCGCCCGTTCCTGCGCGTCCTCATCGCCGCTGTACAGGCCGCCCGGCTCGGTGCGGTTGCGCCGCGGGGCGATACGGTCGACGGCCTCGACCCGGTGGCGGGGGAGCCCGCCCTCGTTGCTGGACTGCAGCCAGTCGATCATCCGCTCACGCACGTAGCAGCGCAGGTCGAACAGCGTCGGCGCGTCGCGGGCTGTCACCAGGATGCGGATACGGACCCATCCGCCCACGGCGTCGGTGACCTGCAGCACCTTGACCCGGCCGTCCCACAGATCCGTGAGCGGCAGGATCCGGTCGAGCTCGGCGCGCATGCCGTCGGGGCTGACCCGCCAGTCGAGGTCGAGCTCGACCGAGCCGAGCAGCTCGGAGTGGTTGCGCGTCCAGTTCTGGAACGGCGTGGTCGTGAAGTAGGTGGACGGCAGCACCATGCGCCGGTCGTCCCACAGCCGCACCACGACGTAGCTGAGCGTGATCTCCTCGACCCAGCCCCACTCGCCCTCGACGATGACGGCGTCGTCGTAGCGGATCGAGTCGCTGAACGCGATCTGGATGCCGGCGATGACGTTGCCGAGCGTCGACTGGGCGGCCAGCGCCGCGACGATGCTGATGACGCCGGCCGACGCCAGGACGCTCGCACCTATCGCGCCCGCGCCCGGGAAGCTGAGCAGCACGGCACCGATTGCGAGGACGACGACGACCATGAGCGTCAGGCGCCGGATCACGAGCACCTGCGTGCGGGCGCGCCGGGCGACCCGGTTGTCGGCCACGTCGATGCGGTAGCGCCGCAGGCTGAGGTCCTCGACGAACAGGGTGACCGCCGCGATCAGCCACGCCGCCGTCACGATCGCCCCGATGCGGCACACCAGGTTGAGCTCGTCCCAGCCGCCGTTGTCCGGACCGCCGGGTAGGGACGACCGGATCGAGGCCCACACGGCCACGACGAGAAGGAGCGTCCGGAACGGCAGCCGGGCCGAGTGCGTCAGCGCACCCGCCGAGGGCCAGCGCCGGGCCGTCGCGCGGATGAAGACGTGCAGGGCGACCACGACGACCACTGCGACGGCGAGTCCTCCGGCGAGGGTGATCAGGAAGTCGATCCAGGGATCAGGCATTCCTCCATGCTGGCAAGATGCTCGGCCCGCACCAAGCCGATAAGGCGTGAGTCGAGTCACCGCTTCGGGTTGGGCGGAGGGCTAGAGGATGATGCCGAGCTGGCGGCTCTGCGCCAGGAGGTTGCCGTCCTCGTCCCAAAGCTCGCAGTCCTCCTCGTGGAACCCGTTGACGAGGTGGCGGGTCTGCAGCCGCGTCGCGATCCATCCCGGCCGGGGCAGCCGGTGCAGGTGCACCGTGAGCTGGACGGTCATCGACGAGTGGTCGCCGAGCTCGAGGACCGGGGGCGCGAACGAGTCGCACAGGAACGCCAGCGCCGGGAAGTCGATCGTGCGGCCGTCGCGCAGGCGCTGCCACAGCACGACGCTGGGGTCGCCGGAGGGCCTGCCGACCGCCCATCCCGGTGCTGACGCGAGCCGGTAGTCGAGCCGGTCGAAGATGCCGCCCTCGGGCATGCCTGCCTGTCCGCGGGGATCGAAGCACGCATCGGGCGCCGGCAGATCGGGTGGCGTGCCGAGCTCGAGCGTCGGCCCGTCGGTGCGCGGACCGAAGCTCGCGGTCATCTCCGCGACGTGCCGGTCGCCCTCCCACAGCGAGGCGGTGCCGGTCTGCACGCGGCGACCGCGCCGCAGCACGGACGTGCGCAGCTGCGCCGGTCCGGTCACGGGCGACGCGAGATACGTGACCGCGGCGACGAGCGGATCGTCGGCCCGCATCTCCTCGCCCAGCCCGCGAAGCATCGCGGCCAGGAGGTAGCCGCCGTTGGGCTTGCCGAGCGGCGTGTTCCAGCGGTCGGTCAGCGTCAGGTCGCGGATGCCGTCGCCGCGTGAGACCGACGCCGTGTCGATGTCGTAGATGTCATCCGTCATGAGGTCATCCTGCCGGTCGCGGGGGACAGGCCCTCAGGCGGTAACCTCGTAGGTATGACGTCGCCGCTCGCCTCCGAGGCCGCGCCCTTCGGGCGGGTGCTCACCGCCATGGTCACGCCGTTCACCCGGGAGGGCGACCTCGACCTCGACGCGGCGCAGAGGGTCGCGACGTATCTCGTCGACCACGGCAACGACGGCCTCGTCGTCAGCGGGACGACCGGCGAGTCGCCCACCACGACGGTCGAGGAGGACGGACGGCTGCTGGCTGCCGTGCTCGAGGCCGTCGGCGACCGCGCGACGATCGTGGCTGGGGTTGGCACCAACGACACCCGTCACTCCGTCGAGCTCGCGCAGCAGGCCAAGAAGGCCGGCGCGCACGGGCTGCTGCTCGTCACGCCGTACTACAGCAAGCCCCCGCAGTCGGGTCTGCTCGCGCACTTCACCGAGGTCGCCCGCGCCGGCGACGACACGCCCGTCATGCTGTACGACATCCCCGGGCGCACGGGCATCACGATCGCCGACGACACCTACCGCGCGATGGCCGATAACCCGCTCCTCGTGGCGATGAAGGACGCCGTCGGCGACCTCGATCGCGGCACCTGGCTCATCCACGAGCTCGGCTTCAAGATCTACTCCGGCGACGACCCGCTCAACCTGGCCTGGCTCGCGATCGGCGCCTCCGGCGTCGTGAGCGTCGTCGGCCACGCCGCGGGTCGCCAGTACGCCGACATGGTCGCGGCCGTCGACGCCGGCGACCTCCCGACCGCACGCACGATCAGTCACCGACTTCAGCCCGCCGTTCGGGCGATGATGCACCACACGCAAGGCGCGATCACCTCCAAGGCGGCCCTCCAGCTGCTCGGCGTGCTCGATCACCGCACCATGCGTGCTCCCCTCCCCGAGGCGACCGAGGAAGAGGTCGCGATCGTTCGCGACGGTCTCGTCGCGTCGGGCCTTCTCGAAAGCTAGGCCCTTTTTTCCATGAGTCACATGCACCTGGAGCTCAGCGCTCCGCCTGCCCTTCCCGACGGCGCGCTCCGCGTCATCCCGCTGGGCGGCCTCGGCGAGGTCGGCCGCAACATGACGTCGTTCGAGTACGGCGGCAAGATCCTCATCGTCGACTGCGGCGTCCTGTTCCCCGAGGAGACGCAGCCCGGCGTCGACCTGATCCTGCCCGACTTCGGACCGATCCGGCACCGGCTGAAGGACATCGTCGGCATCGTGCTGACGCACGGCCACGAGGACCACATCGGCGGCGTCCCGTACCTGCTGCGCGAGCGCGGCAACATCCCGGTCATCGGCTCCAAGCTGACGCTGGCCTTCCTGGAGCCGAAGCTCAAGGAGCACAAGCTCAAGGACGCGCCCAAGTACACCGTGACCGAGGGCGACATCATGGACTTCGGTCCGTTCGAGCTGGAGTTCGTCGCGGTCAACCACTCGATCCCCGACGCCCTGGCCGTCGCGATCAAGACGCCGGCCGGCGTGGCGCTGCACACGGGTGACTTCAAGATGGACCAGCTGCCGCTCGACGGCCGCATCACCGATCTGCGGGCCTTTGCCCGGCTCGGCGAGGAGGGCGTGGACCTGTTCCTGACCGACTCGACCAACGCCGAGGTGCCCGGCTTCACGACGTCCGAGCGCAACATCACGCCGGCGATCGACGCGGTGTTCCAGAACAGCACCAAGCGCATCATCGTGGCGTCGTTCGCCTCGCACATCCACCGCGTCCAGCAGGTGCTCGACGCCGCGGTCAAGCACGACCGCAAGGTCGCGTACGTCGGACGCTCGATGGTCCGCAACATGCAGATCGCGCGCGAGCTGGGCTACCTGCACGTGCCCGACGGCGTCGTCGTCGACAAGATCGACGCCGCGCCGCCGCACCAGATGGTGCTGATGTCGACCGGCTCGCAGGGCGAGCCGATGGCCGCGCTGTCCCGGATGGCCAACAACAGCCCCCAGCAGGTCGCCCTCGAGCCCGGCGACACCGTGCTGCTGGCGTCGTCGCTGATCCCCGGCAACGAGAACGCGATCTACCGCGTCATCGACGGCCTGACCAAGCTCGGCGCCAACGTCGTCCACAAGGGCAACGCGCTGGTGCACGTGTCGGGACACGCGTCCGCCGGCGAGCTGCTCTACTGCTACAACATCGTCCAGCCGACCAACGTGCTGCCGGTGCACGGCGAGATCCGCCACCTGCACGCCAACGCCAAGCTCGCGACCGCCACCGGCGTGCCGAACGTGCTGCTGGCCGAGGACGGGTTCGTCATCGACCTGGTCGACGGTCACGCCTC
>JAOPXY010000216.1 GCA_025964895.1 Aeromicrobium sp. | reverse complement strand
CCCACGCTGCACCGTCTGGGCATCCAGGCGTTCGAGCCGCAGCTCATCGAGTGCAATGCCATCCAGATCCAACCTCTCGTCTGCTCGGCGTTCAACGCCGACATCGAAGGTCACCAGATGTCCGTTCACCAGCCGCTGAGCGCGGAGGCGCAGGCCGAGGCCCGCGTCCTGATGCTGTCGACGAACAACATCCTCAAGCCGTCCGACGGCCGTCCCGTGACCATGCCCACCCAGGACATGATCATCGGCCTGTACTTCCTGACGCTCGAGCGTTCGGGTCACGTCGGCGAGGGGCGTGCGTTCAGCACGGTGCCCGAGGCGATGATGGCCTTCGAGCGTCACGAGATCTCGCTGCAGAGCCACGTCAAGATCCGCATCGAGGGAGAGATCCTCGAGACGACCCTGGGTCGGGCGATCTTCAACGAGGCGCTGCCGGACGACTACCCGTTCGTCAACGAGCAGATCGGCAAGTCGCAGCTGGGCGTCATCGTCAACGATCTGGCCGAGCGCTACTCCAAGGTCGACGTCGCCAACGCCCTCGACAACCTCAAGGACACCGGCTTCCACTGGGGCACGCGCTCCGGTGTGACGGTCTCCATCGAGGACGTCGTGACGCCTCCGCGTAAGCAGGAGATCCTCTCGGGCTACGAGACGCAGGCCGCGAAGGTCCAGACCCAGTTCGACCGTGGTCTGATCACCGAGGACGAGCGTCGCCAGGAGCTCATCGAGATCTGGACGCAGGCAAC
Source organism: Aeromicrobium sp. (assembly GCA_025964895.1). Classification (GTDB taxonomy): domain Bacteria; phylum Actinomycetota; class Actinomycetes; order Propionibacteriales; family Nocardioidaceae; genus Aeromicrobium. Next base: position 11,912 of record JAOPXY010000216.1, on the reverse strand, counting down.
TGCCGAGGTGTCCGCCGAGATGGAGAAGGGCTTCGACGAGGACAACCCGATCTGGATGATGGTCCACTCCGGTGCTCGCGGAAACATGATGCAGGTGCGTCAGATCGCCGGTATGCGTGGACTCGTGGCCAACCCGAAGGGCGAGATCATCCCTCGTCCCATCAAGGCCAACTTCCGTGAGGGCCTGTCGGTCGTCGAGTACTTCATCGCGACGCACGGCGCCCGCAAGGGCCTGGCCGACACGGCGCTTCGCACCGCCGACTCGGGCTACCTGACGCGTCGACTCGTCGACGTCAGCCAGGACGTCATCATCCGCGAGGAGGACTGCGGCACCGAGCGTGGTCTCAAGCAGGTCATCGCGACCAAGCTGGACGACGGACGCCTGACCGCGGCCGAGAACGTCGAGACGGCCGCGTACTCCCGCACCGCCGCCACCGACGTGACGAACGCCGATGGCACGGTCCTCATCCCGGCCGGCGGTGAGCTCGGCGACGTCGAGATCGCCCGCCTGATCGCCGAGGGCGTCGAGGAGATCAAGGTCCGCACGGTCCTCACCTGTGAGGCCAAGGCCGGAACCTGCGCCAAGTGCTACGGCCGGTCGCTCGCGACCGGAAAGCTCGTCGACATCGGCGAGGCCGTCGGCACCATCGCGGCCCAGTCGATCGGTGAGCCCGGCACGCAGCTCACGATGCGCACCTTCCACACCGGTGGTGTGGCCGGTGACGACATCACGCACGGCCTGCCGCGCGTCGTGGAGCTGTTCGAGGCACGTCAGCCCAAGGGCAAGGCGCCGATCACCGAGTCGGCCGGACGGGTCGTCATCGACGACTCGGACAAGACCCGCAAGCTCGTCGTGACCCCGGACGACGGTTCGGAGCCGCTGGAGTACCCGGTCACCAAGCGTGCCCGCCTCCTGATCCAGGACGGCGATCACGTCGAGGTCGGCCAGATGCTGACGCACGGCACCCCCGATCCGCAGGAGGTGCTGCGCATCCTCGGTGTCCGCCGGGCGCAGGAGCACCTCGTGGACCAGGTGCAGGAGGTCTACCGCTCGCAGGGTGTGGCCATTCACGACAAGCACATCGAGATCATCGTCCGCCAGATGCTGCGTCGGGTCACGGTCATCGAGCAGGGCGACGCCCAGCTCATCCCCGGTGACCTGGTCGATCGGGCGAAGTTCGAGGAGGAGAACCGTCGCGTCGTGGCCGAGGGCGGCACCCCCGCCTCCGGTCGTCCGGTGCTGATGGGCATCACGAAGGCCTCGCTGGCCGTCGAGTCGTGGCTGTCGGCCGCCTCCTTCCAGGAGACGACGCGCGTCCTCACCGACGCCGCCATCCACGGCAAGTCGGACTCGCTGCGTGGCCTGAAGGAGAACATCATCATCGGCAAGCTCATCCCGGCGGGTACCGGTCTCGACCGCTACCGCAACATCCGGGTCGAGCCCACCGACGAGGCCCGTCAGGCCGCCTACGCCGTCACCGGCTACGGCGACTACGACTACGGCTTCGGTGGCGCTGACAACGGTGGCGTCCAGATCGACGACTTCGACTTCACGTCGTACGAGAAGAGCTGAACCAACGCTGATCACGAGGAAGCCCCCGGCCACTGGCCGGGGGCTTCCTCACGTTCCGGACTCCCCAGTAGAGGGGGACGGACGATGAGGGGTTGTGGGTGCTGAGGGTGCCTGTAGCCCTCATCGTCGGTCCGGCTGCGCCCGGGGCGGGGACGGACGATGAGGGGTCGTGGTTGCTGGGGGTGCCCGGAACCCTCATCGTTGGTCCGGCTCAGGCGGTCAGGCGCCGTGGGCGGCGAGGATCGCGTCGAGCTGCCGGGCGGTCGCGCGGGTCGTGGCGGGCTTCTCGTAGAAGTGCTTGTGGGTGTCGGACGGGGGACCGCCGGGCGCGCCACGGTCGTTGCAGATCTCGTCACCGGCGACGCACAGGCTGATCGCCACTTCGCGGAGGTCGTCATCGACCGGCGGTCCGGAGCCCAGGCGGCCGTTGCCACCCGTGGGCTTCTTCGCGTACGACCAGTGCCGGATCGGATCGGCGGGATTCGTCAGGGGGTCGGCGATCATCGCGACGAGCGACACCCGGGCGGCGAGTGCCGGCGCCATGTCCGCTGCCGCACCGTGCACGACCTGCGCGCCCTGGCTGAAGCCCAGGAGCGCGAAGCGGCTGTCGGGGCAGTCACCGGCGAGCGCGCTCAGCCGGTCGGTCAGCTGCCGGGTGCCCTTCGCGGTGCGCGCCAGGTAGGCGGCGAGCGTCGGGGCGCCGGAGGCGTCGTAGCGGATCGCCTCGACGTGCACGGTCCGGTCCGACCGCGCGTGGACGAGATCGGTCAGCTGCTCGACCGTGCGCCGCACCTCCGTGCCGACGCCGGCGTTGAGGTCGGGGTTCTGGGTCGAGCCCCGTGCGCCGATGACGACGAGGTCGGCGCACGCCTCGGCCACCGTCCCCGCCGGGCGCTCTGCCGTGGCGGAGCCCGCCGTGGCGGAGCCCGCCGGCGATGCGCCGGCGCAGCCGCCGAGCAGCAGCACCAGCATCGAGACGACGGATCCGACGGCCGGTGCCCTCACGGTGCCTTGACCGGCGGCGGCGAGGGTGCGTCGACCGAGCTCGCCGGGACGCGGACCGACGGCGGCTCGGCCTCTCGGAACAGCCACGTCAGCCTCGGCTCGAACAGCGGCCGAAAGATCGTCGCGACGGGCTTGGTCATCAGCACGTTGGCCAGGACCACCGCGACGACCATGCAGCCGACGACCGACACCGCGCCGTACTTCTCGAGGCGCTCCCACAGGTCGAACTGGCGGTCGAGCAGGATGATGACGAAGCCGTGCAGCAGGTAGCAGTAGAACGTCCGGCCGCCCAGCACCGTCGTGATCGACCGCGCCCGGGGGATCAGCGACAGCGTCGCGAACGTCAGCACGGCACCGACGACGAGGAACCACCCGCGCGTCATCATGCCCTCCCAGGCGGTCGCGTACAGCGGGTCCTCGGAGTAGCGGTCCTTCCATAGCAGCCACTGCGTCGTCCAGTTGCCCGCGTAGAGCTGGCAGATCACGAATGACCCGACGAGCAGGAGGACCGACACGATGCGCAGGCGAAGATCGCCGAGCTTCATGAACAGCTCACGATTCATGTGCAGACCGATGACCCAGAACGGCAGCAGGGCCAGCACCTTGGGCAGCGCGAGGACGTTCGGGATCTCGATCAGGCCGGCGAGCAGCGAGATCACGATCGAGGTCGTGATGGGGTACTTCAGCGCTCGCCAGATGGGAGTCGTGATGCGCCAGATGAACAGCGCTGCGAGGAACCAGCCGAGCCACTGCGGCGACAGGATCATGAGGTGCTGGGGCTTGCCGTCGTAGTGCTTCGTGATGAGCTGCAGGCTCGTCTCGACCAGCAGGTAGGGGACGATCAGGGTGCTGACGATGCGCCGGATCTGCCGGAAGTCGCCGATGTAGTGCCGTGCCGTGTAGCCGGAGATCAGGATGAAGAACGGCATGTGGAACAGGTACACCCACGTGTAGACGCCGCGCGCGGAGTCCATGACGACGAGCTCGGTCAGGGAGTGCCCGATGACGACCAGGAGCATGACCCAGTAGCGGGCGTTGTCGAGATAGGCCACGCGCTCCTTGGGAGGGGTGGTCGCCACGGGCAACGGGTCGAGGGCACTCATCGAGAACGACTCTAATAGCCTGAGCTGAACATGACCTGTGGAGGGCGAATGCACGAGGCATCGAGGACACAGCGGCTGGGAGCCTACGCGGTCGTCCTTCACGAGGGCCACATCCTGCTGACCCGGATCTCCCCGGTGGGCTATCCCGCGGGGGCGTGGACGCTGCCCGGCGGGGGAGTCGACCACGGCGAGTCGCCGCACGACGCCGTGGTGCGCGAGCTGTACGAGGAGGCCGGCCTGCGGGCGCTGTCGTCGCGCCTCGTCGACGTGCACGACGTCCACGTCGTGGCGGAGGGCCGCGACGACCGCTGGGAGGACTACCACGGCGTGCACCTGCTCTACGCCGTCGCGGTCGACCGTTCCGTCGAGCCGGGAGTCGTCGAGGTCGGCGGTACGACCGACCTGGCCGCGTGGGTGCCCGTGGCGGACGTCGGCACGGTCGTGAAGCCGGTTCTGCCGATGGTGGAGCACGCGCTGGAGCACGCCCACCGGTTCACCGCCGAGGCGGAGTGAACCCGCCTCCGGTCAGGCCGCCGGAGGCGTGAGGAAGAGCGCCGTGTAGTTGCCACGCGCCGACAGGATGTAGACCGCGCGGGCGATGGACCCGTCCTTGGTGCGCACGGCGTACATCGTGCTGACGGAGTTCAGGTCCTCCGCGACGTCCTTCGTCACGGTCTTGCCCGGCGCCGTCGCGGCGACGAACTGCTCCGCGACCTGGTCGGCGTCGACGGCCTTCTGCGTCGTCATCGCGACGAACTGCGGCGAGAACCCGCTGATCAGCAGCGTGGCGGCGGGCGGGGCGATCCAGCCGTTGACCAGCGGCGTCGACATGTCGGCGTCGAGGTCCATCTTGGGCCAGATGAGCCCGGACTTCTCGTCCTCGGACCGCACCTCGGCGATGTCGTCGAGCGAGCCGGTGTCGCGGCCGAGCTGACCTGTGCGGGCGTCGCCGACGAACTCGGCGGTCACCTGCATGACGGGGCGCGTCAGCGACGCCGGCGCGGCCGTGCGCGTCGCGAGCTGGCCGGGATCGACCTGCATCGTGACGCGGATCTCCCGCTCGCCCTCGGTCATGCCGCGGGCGACGACCTGACAATGGGTGATGCGCCGCTCCTCGGACGTGCAGTACTGCGAGAGGTCGTCGAGCACCAGGTTCGCGTCGGGCACCGCGGCGTCCATCTGGGCGATCATGCGGCGGACGACGTCGGACGGGTCGCCGTCGATGCGCATCAGCGAGATCGACGTGTCGGGCCGCGGCGGGTCCTCCAACAGGTTGAACGAGTCGTCGCTCGGCCGTGTCGTCGGGGTCGGCGTCGGGGTCGGCGACGGCGTGCCCTCTGCGAGGTCCTCGGCCAGCCGGTCGGCCTCCTCAGCGTCGCGCTGCGCCTGGGCGGCCTGCAGCTCGGGGCGGTAGGCCGCGATGAGCCGCGAGCTGCGGTAGCGGAACAGGGGGCCCAGCTGCGTCGCGCCCTCGGGCACGAACAACCCGTACGCGATGGGGCTCTCCGGCCCGGACTCGTGCTCGGACAAGTCGGGCTCCTCGGCCGTCGGGGCCGCGGCGGTCGTTGTGGGCGCCGGGGCGTCGGGGGCCCCTCCACCGTCGCACGCCGCGAGCGTCGCCATGATCGCGACAGCAGCGGTCAGCGCCGCCCAGGACCGAGCCTTCATGTGTCCCCCATCGTCGATGTCCGGCAGCCGGACCAGGTGTTGCGGGCGCCATCGGGATCCCCGTCGCGTGACAAGAACCCGGGCGCCGACACCACACGATATCGTTTGCCCCCAAGGGCTCTGATCGAGACGGGAGAACCAGTCGCGATGACGCGCACCAGCACGACCGATCGCGTCTTCGCCTCGCTGCGGGAGTCGATCGTGTCGGGTGACTTCCCGGCCGGGTCGCTGCACTCGATCTACCGGCTCGCCGACCTGCTGGACGTCAGCCGCACCCCTGTGCGCGAGGCGGTCCTGCGCCTCGCCGATCTCGGCCTCGTCTCGATCGAGCGCAACCGGGGTGTCCGCATCCGCGGGGTCACGGTGGCGGACGTGCGCGAGGTCTTCGAGCTGCGGCTCATGATGGAGGTGCCCGCCGCGGCCTACGCCGCCGCGCACGCCGACCGCGTCATCGTCTCCACGATCGCCGCCGAGCTGGAGCACATGCGCCGCAGCGCTGCGGCCGACGACGAGCCGGAGTTCACGGCGCACGACCGCCTGCTGCACCGCGCGATCGGCGCGGCCACCGGCAACGCCCGGCTGCAGGCGGAGGTCGCGACGCTCCGCGACTCGATCCAGGCGCGCGGCGCGTCGACGATCCGCCGGTCGCGCGGCATGTCCGAGCTCGTGGAGGAGCACGCGCCCATCGTCGAGGCGATCGAGTTGGCCGATCCCCACGCCGCCGCCGCGCACATGGAGCGGCACCTCGTGCACACCGCGACGCTGCTGATGGAGCAGGTCGCGGTGCCGGGCGTCGACATCGTCGACCCGGACTGGTCGGTCGCGCTCCGCGCGCATCTCCATGTCCCCGGGCGGTGACCGCGTCACGCGTCGACGCGGGCCCGCTCCTGAAGTAGCATGCTAGTCTGGATCGTCGTCGTAGCCGAGGAGGCCCGCCATGACCGCATTCCACCCGCAGCACGCTGAGACGGTGTTCACGTACGGAGCCCCGGGACTCAAGTTCGGCGTCGGCGCGCGCCACGAGCTCGGGCACGACCTGAGTCAGCTCGGTGCCCGCCGGGTCCTGGTGGTCACCGATCCCGGCGTCGCCGCGACGGGCGCCCCCGCCGAGATCGCGGACGTCCTGCGGGCCGCCTCGATCGAGGCGGTCGTCTTCGACCGTTCGCGCGTCGAGCCGACCGATGGCAGCTTCGAGGAGGCGATCTCGTTCGCGCGCGCCGAGGGACCGTTCGATGCGATCGTGGCGGTCGGCGGAGGCAGCAGCATCGACACGGCCAAGGCCGTCAACCTGCTCACGACCAACGACGGCGAGCTGATGGATTACGTCAACGCGCCGGTCGGTCGCGCCCGGGCGCCGAAGAACGCCCTGCTGCCGCTCGTGGCGGTGCCGACGACGACGGGCACGGGCAGCGAGAGCACGACGATCTGCGTGCTCGACATCGTGAGCCAGCACGTCAAGACCGGCATCTCCCACGCCCGGCTTCGTCCCACCCTCGCGGTCGTCGATCCCGAGCTCACGCTGACCCAGCCCGCGGGCGTGACCGCGGCCTCGGGCCTGGACATCCTCTGCCACGCGCTCGAGAGCTACACCGCGCGTCCCTACACGTCGTACGAGCACAAGCAGGCCGACCAGCGGGTGCCGTACTGCGGCTCCAACCCCATCGCCGACATGTGGTCGGAGAAGGCGCTCAGCCTCATGGCCGCCTCGTTCCGCACCGCGGTGCGCGACGGCGGCGACCTCGCGGCGCGCACCGAGGTCGCGTTGGCGGCGACGTTCGCGGGCCTGGGCTTCGGCAACGCCGGCGTGCACATCCCGCACGCCAACGCCTACCCGATCGCGGGCCAGGCCCCGCAGGACTTCCACCCCGCCGACTACCCGGTGCACGACGACGGGAGTGATCACGGGCTCGTCCCGCACGGCATGGCCGTCTCGCTCACCGCGCCGGCGGCGTTCCGCTTCACGTTCGAGGCGGCGCCCGAGCGGCACGTCCACGCCGCGGAGCTGCTCGCGCCGGGGGCCACCCGACCCGACGACCCGGCCGAGTTCCTGCCCCAGGTGCTCGCCGGCATCATGCGCGACGTCGGCATCCCCGCGGGCATCGGCGCCGTGGGCTTCGGAGCGGGCGACATCGACTCGCTCGTGGACGGCACCATGAAGCAGCAGCGCCTGCTCGCGACGGCCCCGCGCGAGGTCACCGAGGACGACGTGGCGGCGATCCTCGGTCAGTCGCTGGAGATCTGGTAGTGCCCGTGACGCGCTCCTCCGTCGCGCTCGGTCGCGGCTCCGCCGCTGCACGGCTGTCGGCCTACGGCCGACCATGCTGACCACCGATGTCGTCGCCGAGCTGGTCCGGCGCGGCGTCACCGACGTCGACGACTCGAGCCTGACGCGCGCGCTCTACAGCACCGACGCCTCGCTGTACCGCGTCGTGCCGCAGGTCGTCGTGCGGCCGCGCACGACCGATGAGGTGCTGGCGACGATCGACGCGTGCCGCACGACCGGCACGCCCCTGACGTCGCGCGGTGCGGGCACGTCGATCGCGGGCAACGCGGTCGGCACTGGCGTCGTCATGGACTTCACCCGCCACCTCAACCGGGTTCACGACATCGACGTCGAGGCCCGCACGGCCCGCGTCGACCCAGGCACCGTCCATGCGGTGCTGCAGAAGGCGGCGACGCCGCTGGGCCTGCGCTTCGGCCCCGATCCGTCGACGCACACCCGGTGCACCGTGGGCGGCATGATCGGCAACAACGCGTGCGGCTCCCGGGCGCTCGCCTACGGCCGCACCGCCGACAACGTGGTCGGCCTCGACGTCGTGACGATGGCGGGGGAGCAGCTGACGCTCGGGGGCGGCGCGACGAGCCCGTCCCCGACGCTCGACGCCCTGCGCGGCGTCGTGGCGGCGAATCTCGCGACGATCCGCACCGAGTTCGGCCGGTTCGGTCGCCAGGTCTCCGGCTACAGCCTCGAGCACCTGCTGCCCGAGAACGGCTTCGACGTGTCGACGTTCATGGCCGGCACCGAGGGGACGCTCGCGACGATGACGGGCGCCACGGTGCGGCTCGTCGAGGACCCGCCGCACCGCCAGATCCTGGCGCTCGGCTACGCCTCGATGGCCGACGCGGCCGACGACGTCCCGTCGCTGCTGCCCTTCGGCCCCACGGCCTGCGAGGGGCTCGACTCACGCATCGTCGACGTCTACCGGTCGCACCGCGGCTCGGTGCCGGACCTGCCGCGTGGCCAGGGCTGGCTGTTCCTCGAGATCTCCGGCGAGCACCCGGCCGAGGTGTCCGACACGATCGCGCGGGTCGCCCGCGCGGCGTCCGCCGTCGACCACCGCATCGTGACCGACGCCGGCGAGCAGGCGGTCCTGTGGCGCATCCGCGAGGAGGGCGCGGGTCTGGCGACCCGCACCCTTCCGGGCAAGGCGCTTTCGGGCTGGGAGGACGCCGCGGTGCCGCCGGCGAAGCTCGGTACGTACCTGCGCGACCTCGATGCGCTGCTGCAGGAGAACAACCTCGACGGCGTCCCGTACGGGCACTTCGGTGACGGCTGCGTCCACATCCGCATCGACTTCCCGCTGGATGCCGAGGGCGGGCACCAGGTGTTCCGGCGCTTCCTGACCGATGCCGCGACGCAGGTCGCCGCGCACGGCGGATCGCTGTCGGGTGAGCACGGCGATGGCCGGGCGCGCTCGGAGCTGCTGCCGCTGATGTACTCCGGCGACGCGATATCGCTGTTCGAGCAGGTCAAGGCCGTGCTCGACCCGGACGACCTGCTCAACCCCGGTGTCCTCGTGCGTCCGGCCGCCGTCGACGCCGACCTCCGCGGCCCCGAGTCGATCCATTCGCCGGGACGCGAGCAGATGTCGCGGCGCCTCGGCCTGCGCCTGCTGCACGACGACGGCGACTTCGGCAAGGCCGTGCACCGCTGCACCGGCGTCGGCAAGTGCATCGCGGACAACACCGGCTCCTACGGGGTCATGTGCCCCTCGTTCCAGGCGACCAGGAACGAGAAGGACTCGACCCGGGGCCGTGCGCGCGTGCTGCAGGAGATGATCGACGGCCGGCTCGTGACGGGCGGCTTCCGCGCGCCCGAGGTCCACGCGGCGCTCGACCTGTGCCTGTCGTGCAAGGGGTGCCTCAACGACTGCCCGACGGGCATCGACATGGCGTCGTACAAGTCAGAGGTGCTGCACCAGACGTACAGGGGACGTCTGCGCCCCCGCAGCCACTACGTGCTCGGCAAGCTGCCGTTCTGGGCCAAGGTCACGTCGCCGATCGCGTGGCTCGCGAACCTGGGTCTGCGCACCCCCGGCGTCCGGTCGATCGCGCGCTGGGTAGCGGGCGTCGACCAGAGGCGCAGCCTCCCGACGTTCGCGACCCACCGCTTCAGCCGACTCGCTCGGCCCGTGGTGCGCGGCGACCGACCCAAGGTCGTGGTGTGGGCGGACTCGTTCACGGAGTACTTCTCGACCGAGGGCGGGCAGGCTGCGCTGCGGGTGCTCGACGGTGCCGGCTACGACGTCGAGGTGCTGAGCCGTCCCCAGTGCTGCGGGCTGACGTGGATCACGACGGGTCAGCTCGACACCGCGCGCGCCATGATCGTCCGCGCGATCGACCAGCTGCACCCGTACGTCGCCGCGGGCGTCCCGGTCGTGGGGCTCGAGCCGTCCTGCCTGTCGGTGCTGCGGTCGGACGCGGTCGAGCTGACCGACGACCCGCGCGCGATCGACGTGGCCGCGGGCGTCTTCACGCTGTCGGAGCTGCTGCGGCGCACCGCGGGCTGGCGGCCGCCGGACCTCACGGGCACGACGCTCGTGGTGCAGCCGCACTGCCACCAGTCGTCGGTGCTGGGCTTCGACGCCGACATGGCGATCATGACCGCGACGGGGGCGACGATCGACCGGCTCTCGGGCTGCTGCGGGCTCGCCGGCAACTTCGGCGTCGAGAAGGGGCACTACGAGGTGTCGGTCGCCGTCGCCGAGCAGCAGCTGCTGCCGGCGATCCGCCGTGCGCCCGCCGGGACGATCGTGGTGGCCGACGGGTTCTCCTGCCGCACGCAGCTCGACGACCTCACGACCGCCGACTCGTTCCACCTGGCCCAGCTCCTCGACGGATCTGCGCAAGACTGAGGGCATGGACCACCTGCGTGAGCTCGACGAGGCGGTGAGCAGGTTCGCCGGGCTCGCCGCGTCCGCGGAGGGGCGCGAGCCCGTGCCGTCCTGCGACGGCTGGGTCGTGCGCGACCTCGCCGAGCACCTCGGCACGGTGCACCGGTGGGCCGCGTCGATCGTCCTCAGCGGGCAGCGGGTCAAGCCGCCGGCGCCGCTGGTCACCGAGCCCGTCGCCGACTGGTACGCCGGGACGGGCGCGGCCCTGCTCGCGGCGCTGCGGGCCGTGGCCCCCGACGAGGACGTGCCCAACTTCTCGCGTCTCGGCGAGAAGGCCGCGTTCTGGCCGCGTCGCCAGATGCACGAGACGACCGTCCACGCCGTCGACGCCCAGCAGGCCCTGGGGATCGACGAGTCGCAGTGGGGCATCACCCCGGACGTGGCGGCCGACGGCGTCGACGAGGTGCTGCAGGTGTTCTTCCCACGGCTCACCGCCGGCGGGCGCCGTCCCGACGTCCGCTCGCGCATCCGGCTCGTCGCCACCGACCTCGACCGGTCGTGGATCGTCGCGCCGGGGGAGGGCGAGGCCGGGACGCCGGTGCAGCTGCACGCCTCCCGCGACGCCGACGAGGTCGTCACCGGCACGGCCGCCGATCTGTACCTCGGGCTGTGGCACCGCGTCTCCCGCGACCGCCTCCACTTCGAGGGCCCCGACGGGGCCGCGCTGTTCGACGGCCCGACCACGCCCTAGCGGCCCCCGCCTCGCGAGCGTGTCGGAAGCGAGCTCGCCTCGGTCCGGTGATTTTGCTCTTGGTAGGCGTGGCCGGTAGTATTTTCCTCTGTGCCTGAACTCATCAGGCCGATGCACGCATCCCGTCCGATTCCAGGGCGGTGAGTGCATCACGACTCATGGCTCGCGCCAGCCAGAAGAAGGAAGTTTGTAGTGCCCACGATCAACCAGCTGGTCCGCAAGGGCCGCCAGCGCAAGGTCGTCAAGACGACGACTCCCGCGCTGAAGGGTTCACCTCAGCGTCGCGGTGTCTGCACCCGCGTCTACACCACCACTCCGAAGAAGCCGAACTCCGCGCTCCGCAAGGTTGCCCGCGTGAAGCTCTCGAGCGGTACCGAGGTCACTGCATACATCCCAGGCGAGGGCCACAACCTCCAGGAGCACTCGATCGTGCTCGTGCGTGGCGGACGAGTCAAGGATCTCCCCGGTGTGCGCTACAAGGTCATCCGCGGCGCGCTTGACACGCAGGCCGTCAAGGGTCGCAAGCAGGCTCGCAGCCTGTACGGCGCCAAGAAGGAGAAGAAGTAATGCCTCGTAAGGGTCCCGCGCCCAAGCGCGTCGTCGAGACTGATCCCGTCTACGGGAGCCAGCTCGTCACTTCACTCATCAACAAGGTCCTGGTCGACGGCAAGAAGCAGGTCGCCCAGCGCATCGTCTAC
>JAOPXY010000195.1 GCA_025964895.1 Aeromicrobium sp. | reverse complement strand
CCCGATTCGCCAGTCGACGTCATTTACGAGTCCGACCAGCTGCAGCAGCGCATTGTGGGCGGCCAGGACGTTGCCAACATCACCACCAAGTACCGGTACACGGAGGGGCGGATCGAGACCTCAAAGGTTGACGATCTTCCCAACTACACCTACACCCACGACAACATCGGCAACGTCACATCGGAGGCTTCGCAGGGGACAACAAAGTACTTCGGCTACGACCGTGCCGGGCAGCTTTGCTGGCGCGGTGAGACTGCACCAACGAGTGACGAGAAGCTTGACACGACATGCCACGCGGGTCCCTCAGGTTCAGTGGAGCTAGGGCACGATTCGGCAGGCAACAACACAAACATCGCGTCGAATCCGATCGCCTACAACAGTGACTCGCAGGTCGCAACGATCGATGGCCTCAACATGGGATACCTGGATCGGGGCAACGATCTGCGTGTCACGTCAGGCTCGACGTCGTGGGCCAACAGCCCTCTCGGTGTCACGGCACGGAAGGTCGGGACGGACATCACGCACTACGTCCGAGACCCCAACGGGCAGGTGCTGGCCTCCTATGGAACCGGAGGGATTCGATACTACTTCTCCGAGTTCAACGGATCCGTCGCTGCCATCTACAACTCAGCCGGGACGGAAGTAGGCGAATACACCTATAGTCCCTACGGCCATACCACTGCCACCAGCGCGGCAGCCGTCGACCACCCGTTCCGCTACATCGGCGGCCTCCAGGATAAGGACAGCCAAGGCAACGACACCTATTACAAGCTTGGTGCCCGCTACTACGACGCCCAGGGCCATTTCACTCAGCCCGATCCGATCATCCCTGGCGGAGGCGACTACAGCTACGCATCAGGAGATCCGATCAATTTCTCAGACCCGTCCGGCAATGAGCCGAGCGGAGCCTTGGGGTTGCCGCCGAAGGTGGAGTGCACGATTGCGGGCGGGTTCGGTACAGCTGCTGGCTTCATGGCAACCGGTGGCAACCCCTTCGGCGCCGGCGCCGGGGCTGGGGCTGCCTCTAGTGCATGCGCGACGACCGCACCAACTATTAAGGGACGACTGAAAGACGTTGCTCTAGGAACGCTTACTGGCGCCGGGGTCACTAAGGGATGGGACAAGTTGAAGGGGATAGTGGTCCGATGATTAGACGCAACAGGCTTCTCTTTTTTCGCGATAGACACTCGGACGAGTGTTCGCTGTGGACCCGAAGGTGGCGGGCGTGAAGGACGTATTCTCCCGGTACGCGTTGCGCAGCTACTTTGTGCTTGGTGTAGCGATTGGTGTGACGGTGGGGCTGATCGCCAGCGACTGGGGTAGTTTCTTGGGTGTCGCGGTTCCTGTGATTCTTGGGGCGGCACTCTGCTCAATTATCCTTCCGCTATGCGCCTGGGCAATGGCCCACCGGGCCAAGCACTGATCTGCCTGGATCGAAGGCCGCGGCCGAGCTTGCCGCATCGCGCTTTGGACGGCCTGTTCGCGAAGATCGATGCCGGGGAGATCGAGCTGACCGGGGATGGTGGGTTCATCCCTGAGCTGATCCGGGCCACGTTCGAGCGAGGACTGCAGGCCGAGCCGACCGATCACGTCGGCTACGAGAAGGGCGACCCGGCCGCATCGCAGTTCCCGAACTCGAGGAACGGGACGACTCCGAAGACGGTCGCCTCGCAGGTCGGTGACGTCGAGTTGTCGATCCCGCGGCATCGTCAACGGTCGTTCGTGCCGGTGCTGGTCCCGACCGGCTCCCGTCGTCTCGGCGGGGCTCGATGACATGATCATCAGCCTCTGCGCCGGCCGGATGACGGTGCGCGACATCGACTGGGGATCTGGCTCCAGACGTCCGAGGGCGCGAAGTTCTGGGCCTCGGTCTGCGCCGACCTGGCGAACCGCGGGATCAAGGACGTGCTGATAGCCCGTTCAGGCGACGACGGCGTACCGCGGCTCGGCGGGCACGAGGAGCAGCGTCATGCCGGCCTCCGCCGGGGTGCGGTCGGCCTTGCGGTGGTTGCAGCGGACGCACGCCGCGACCGCGTTGTCCCACGTGAGGGTGCCGCCGCGGCTGCGCGGGACGATGTGGTCGACCGTCTCGGCCTTGCCGCCGCAGTAGGCGCACATCTTGTCGCGGGCCTTGATCGCGGACTTGGTGCACAGGTTCGAGCGGCGGTGCATCCAGCGCGTCACGACGTACCGAACGAGCCGCAGGACCTTCGGGACCGGGAAGGGGCCGAACGTGCCGTCGTCGGCCTCCTCGATGACGGCGACCTCGCGCACCAGCATCTTGATCGCGTGGCGCATCGAGACGCGCTGCAGGGGCTCGTAGCTCGCGTTGAGCACCAGGACGTACGCGTCCGACATAGCCCGCCCCCTTCCGACGGTAGAGCCTGAGCAGAGCGTAGCCGCATGTCCCCGATCCGGCCTGCGAGACGAGGAGAAAGTCGGGCCAACGCGCGGGGAACGCCCGGGCAACGGATGGGGCGGAAACACGGAGTTAGCAAATCTGTCCTACGGTGAACTCGTGGACACCTCTGAGCTCTTCGACGGATATGGTCCGGTGATTGGTTTCGACGAGATGTTCGAGGGCTCCGGCGTTCGGCCGAGCTACGAGCAGGTCCATCGGTCCTTCTCGTCGATGGGCGCCGACGAGGTCCGGCTCCGCGCCGACTCCCTCGCGTCGTCGTACCTCGAGCAGGGTGTGACATTCGGCGTGGAGGGCGAGGAGCGGCCGTTCCCGCTGGACATCGCCCCCCGCCTGATCGAGCCCGAGGACTGGGACCACGTCGAGCAGGGCGTCCGGCAGCGGGTGCTCGCGCTGGAGAAGTTCCTGGCCGATGCGTACGGCCCCGGCGAGCTGTTCGCCGACGGCGTGGTGCCGCGCGACACGGTCGTCACCTCTCCGCACTACCACCGTGTCGTCGCCGGCCTGGAGCCCGCGAACGGGGTCCGCATTCACGTCGCGGGCGTCGACCTGATCCGCGACGGCAACGGCGACTTCCGCGTGCTCGAGGACAACGTCCGCGTCCCGTCCGGCGTCTCCTACGTCATGACGAACCGGCGCGCGCTGTCGGCGGCGTTGCCCGAGGCCTTCGCCGACCACCGCATCCGGCCCGTCTCGCACTACTCGCAGCGGTTGCTGGCCGCGCTGCGCAAGGCCGCTCCGGCCGGTGTCAGCGACCCGACCGTCGTCGTGTTGACGCCCGGCGTGTACAACTCGGCGTACTTCGAGCACACCCTGCTGGCGCGGACGATGGGCGTCGAGCTCGTCGAGGGCCGTGACCTCGTCTGCCGCTCGGGGCGCGTCATGATGCGCACGACGCAGGGCCTCGAGCCCGTCCACGTGATCTACCGACGCATCGACGACGAGTTCCTCGATCCGGTGCAGTTCCGCCCCGACTCGGCGCTGGGCGTGCCCGGCATCATCAACGCCGCCCGCGCGGGCCACGTGACGATCGCGAACGCGGTCGGCAACGGCGTGGCCGACGACAAGCTGCTCTACACGTACGTGCCCGACCTGATCCGCTACTACCTCTCGGAGGAGCCGATCCTGCGCAACGTCGACACGTGGCGCGTGGGCGAGGCCGATCAGCGTGAGGAGGTGCTCGACCGGCTCGACGAGCTCGTGCTGAAGCCCGTCGACGGCTCCGGCGGCAAGGGAATCGTGATCGGTCCGGCCGCGTCGAAGGTCGAGCTGGACGAGCTGCGCACCAAGATCCTGCTCGATCCGCGGGCCTGGATCGCCCAGCCGGTCATCTCGCTGTCGACGGTCCCGACCCTGGTCGAGGACGGCATCCGTCCACGCCACGTCGACCTGCGACCGTTCGCGGTCCACGACGGCGACGACGTCTTCGTCCTGCCCGGCGGTCTGACCCGCGTCGCGCTGCCCGAGGGCGAGCTGATCGTGAACTCCAGCCGCGGCGGCGGCTCGAAGGACACCTGGGTGCTGGCCAGGCCGTCCGATCCGGAGGACGAGGGCGAGGTCGCACCGAGCGCGTCCCCCGTGGCCGGCATCTCGCAGTCCGCGGGGCCGGCGCTGGACATGGAGGGCGCCGACATCCACGTGCAGGAGCAGGAACAGCAACAGCAGCAGGGACGCGACCTCGAGGAGACCTCATGCTGAGCCGTATCGCGCAGTCGCTGTTCTGGATCGGCCGCTACCTCGAGCGCGCCGACGACACCGCCCGCATCCTCGACGTGCAGATGCAGGTGCTCATCGAGGACCCAGGCATGGACGAGCGGACGTCGTGCGAGCAGCTGCTGTCCGTGATGGGCGTCGAGGGCTACACGGGCCAGCCGAACCGCTGGATGATGCTCGACCTGCTGGCACACAACCCCGACTCGCCGGTGTCGATCGCCGCCGCGATCGGGGCGGCCCGGGAGAGCTCGCGCCGTGCGCGCGAGACCCTGTCGACCGACATCTGGGCGGCGATCAACACGACGTGGCGCGGTCTCAGCACGGCCCGCGCGATGCGTCCGCCGGACATGTTCAACTGGGTCCGCAACCGCACCGCGATGATCTCCGGCATCGCCGACTCCACGATGTCGCGCGACGACGGCTGGCACTTCTACATGCTGGGCCGCAGCATCGAGCGCGTCGACATGACCGCCCGCCTGTTGTCGACCGCGGCGCTCGCGTCGGGGCCGCAGGTCGCGTGGCCGACGACGCTGCGCGCGTGCGGTGCCTATGAGAGCTTCATCCGCGCGTACCGCGGCATTGAGGCCGATCGCCAGGCCGCGGAGTTCCTACTGCTCGACCGCTGGTTCCCCCGCTCGATCGTGTCGTCCCTGGCGGAGGCCGAGCGATCGCTCAGCAATCTGGCGGCCGGGCAGCGGTCCGGCTTCAGCGACGAGGCGCAGCGCCTGCTGGGCCGCGCCCGCACCGAACTGGAGTACCGGCCGCTCGCCGACATCGTGTTCGACCTGCCGGTCGAGATGGAACGACTGCAGCGCAGCTGCGCCGCCGCGAGCGACGCGGTCTCGGCGCGCTACTTCGCCGAGTCCGAGATCCACACCTGGAGAGGCGTTGTCCTTCTATGACCTACCAGCTGCGCATCAAGCACACGACGGGCTACCACTACGAGAAGGGCGCCATGGCGT
>JAOPXY010000130.1 GCA_025964895.1 Aeromicrobium sp. | reverse complement strand
ACCTTCCTCGCCTTGATCCTGCTGGGCACGCTGCTCCTGCTGCTGCCGTTCGCGCGCTCGGGCCAGTACTCGCCCGGGTTCATGCCGGCGTTCTTCACGTCGACGTCGGCGGTCACGGTGACGGGCCTCGCGACGGTCGACACCTCGACGTACTGGTCGCCGGCCGGGCAGGGCATCATCTTGGTCCTGGTCGAGATCGGCGGCCTGGGCATCATCGCCCTCGCGACGGTGCTGGGCCTGTTCATCGGCGGCCGGCTCGGCCTGCGGACCCGCATGGTCGCGCAGGCCGACATGCACATCGTGACCCTCGGCGAGGTCCGCCCGCTGTTCCGTCGCGTCGCGGTCACGATGCTGGCCTTCCAGACGGTCATCGCGCTGGTGCTGACGATCCGCTACCGGCTCGGCTACTTCGATGACCTGCGGACATCGCTGTGGCACGGTGTGTTCGACTCCGTCATGGCGTTCAACAACGCCGGATTCTCGCTCAACTCCGACAGCATCACGATGTACGCCGGCGACGGCCTGGTCATCTTGCCGATCGCCTTCGCGGTGTTCGCCGGCGCAATCGGCTTCCCCGTGCTCGCGGAGCTGTTCAAGGAGTGGCGCACGCCGGACCGCTGGACGATCCACACGCGGCTGACGGTGTGGGGCTCGATCGGCCTGCTGATCGTCGGCGCCGTGACGTTCCTGCTGTTCGAGTGGAGCAACGCCGACACCCTCGGTGGCCTGCCGTTCTGGCACAAGATCGTGACCGGCATCGAGGGTGGCATCATGCCGCGGTCGGGCGGGCTCAACAGCTTCGACTGGGGCGCCGTGCGACCCGAGACGCTCAACATCGGCGTCGTCATGATGTTCATCGGCGGCGGCAGCGCCAGCACCGCCGGCGGCATCAAGATCACGACCTTCCTGCTGCTGGCGTACGTGATCCTCGCCGAGCTGCGGGGGGATCCCGACGTGACGATCGGCAACCGGTCGATCGGCTCGACCACGATCCGCTCGGCCATCTCGATTGCACTGCTCGCGGTGATGCTGGTGTCGTCCGCCACGCTGGCCCTCATGACGCTGACCGACCTGGAGTTCGACGCGGCCTTGTTCGAGTGCACGTCGGCGTTCGCGACGGTCGGGCTCAGCACCGGGGTGACACCGGATCTTCCCGCCAGCGGGCAGATGGTGCTCATCGGCTTGATGTTCCTGGGCAGAGTGGGCACGATTACCGCTGCGTCGGCATTCGTCCTGCGTGAGCGCACTCGGCGCTACCACCTCCCACAGGAGCAACCGATCATTGGCTAAGAGCGCAGACTCCCCGACAGCCCCCGTCCTCGTGATCGGCCTGGGCCGCTTCGGCTCGTCCGTGGCCAAGTCGCTGGTGCGGCTGGGGCACGACGTGCTCGCGGTCGACGAGCGCCCCGAGATCGCCCAGAAGTTCTCCGGTGAGTTCACGCACGTCGTGTCCGCCGACACGACCGACACCGAGGCGCTGCGCCAGATCGGCGCGGAGCAGTTCCACCGCGCCGTCGTCGGCATCGGCACCGACATCGAGGCGAGCGTCCTGACCGTCCTCGGCCTGTCGGACCTCGGCATCAAGGAGATCTGGGCCAAGGCGATCAGCGGCAAGCACGCGGCGATTCTGCAGCGGGTCGGCGCCACGCACGTCGTCCGGCCCGAGTCCGACATGGGCAAGCGCGTCGCGCACCTGGTGACGGGCACGATGACCGACTTCATCGAGTTCGACGACGGCTTCGCGATCGCGCGCACCCGCACCCCGCAGATCGCCTGCGGCCACACGCTGGCGGAGTCGGCGCTCCGCGCCAAGTACGGCATCACGGTCGTGGGGGTCAAGACGTACGGCGAGGACTTCACGTACGCGACGCCCGAGACGTCGATCCGCCACAGCGACGAGCTCATCGTGTCGGGTCCGACGCGCAAGGTCGAGGCGTTCTGCGCACTGTCGTGAGGTAAGGAAGAGGTGAGCACAGCCTGTCCTGAGGAGCGTTAGGTCAGGCTGCTCTTCGTTGAAGTCGCGGGACATTATGGGCAGGGTGGGTGCATGACCTCCCTTCACACGCAGATCCCGTCCGACCTGGCCACCACGTCGGAGATCGCCGCCGGCGTGGCTCAGTTCCTCAGCCCCGTCGTGCGCGACCTGGAGGCCCTCGTCGTCAACGGCAAGCAGGCCCACTGGCACGTCCGCGGCGGCAGCTTCGTGGGCGTCCACGAGACGCTCGACAACGTCGTCGAGCACGCCCAGGACTACGCCGACACCGCCGCCGAGCGTGTCGTCGCCCTCGGCCTGCCCGTCGACGCCCGCCTCCAGACGGTCGCGGCCCAGGCCACGCTGCCGGCACTGGCCGACGGATTCCAGTCCTGGCAGGACACCGCGGCCGCGGTCGTCCGTCAGATCGACGCCGCGCTCGTCACCGTCCGTGCCGCCGTCACGGGCCTCGACGACATCGATCTCAGCAGCCAGGACGTGGCGATCGAGATCGAGCGCGGCCTCACGAAGGACCGCTGGTTCCTGCAGGCCCACATCGCCTCCTGAGCGTCGCGCGGCCGCTGAACCGAGAGCCTTCGGGAGACGGCGGCGTGACGGATGCATCACACCGACTTGAGTGAGGTAAGCCTTCCCTCTACTCTTCTGGGGTGAGATCCCACCGCCGCCACCTGCCGATCGAGCACTCGTTGATCGCCGGCGACGTGAGCGACCTGCCCCGGATCGTCGCGGCGCTGGCCTGGCTGCCCGCCGCTGCCTACGGGCAGGTGCTGATCGAGGCGGCACCGGGCGAGGAGCTGCCGCTGCTCGCCGCCCCGCCGCGCGTCACGGTCCACCGGATCGAGCGCTCGGCAGCCGGCGACGGCATCGCCGTGGGTCGCGCCGTGACGGCCTGGGTCGAGGAGTGGATCCCCGACGAGCCCGACGAGCGTCGCGCCGTGACCGTGTGGGTCGGCGAGCGGGTCGACCTCAGCTGCCCCGGGATCGTGGGTCTCGTCGAGCGGCTCTGACGAACGGCTCTGGCCGAAGGGTCTGGCCGACCGTCAGCCCGCGTGCCGCCGCACCTCGTCCGCGAGCTGGCGCCACGGCCCGTCGAGCTCGCGCTCGGCCACGACGGCCTCGTGCTCGGCCACCCGGAAGTCGTAGACGAATCCGTCGGGAACGGGATCACCGCCCACGTGGTCCCAGGGGCAGGCCTCGACGATGGGACGCCAGCGCTCCGCGTCGTCGGGCGCCGAGACCTCGATCGTCCACTCGCGGCGCAGGCCCGCGAAGCCGCCGGAGCGCACGACGCTGATGACGAATGGCAGCTCGTCCATCGCGTCGCCTCCTGACGTCAGGCCGACGAGGTGTCGTCGACGGACCCAGTCTGGCCGATCGGGACCCCGACCGTCGACCACGCCTCGACGACGGCATCGCGCTCGGCCGAGTCGGCGCCGAAGCGCTCGCCCGCGGCTCGCGCCGTCGCGGCCGCGAACTCGGCGAACGTCGCGGTCGACGACAGCTCGCCCGTCAGGGCGTCGTACCAGATGCGCCCGGCGCCGTCCCAGGCGTGACCGCCCAGGGCCGTCGCGACGAGGTAGAACGCGTGGTTGGGGATGCCGGAGTTCAGGTGGACGCCGCCGTTGTCGTCGGACGTCTCGACGTAGTCGTCCATCGTGGCCGGCTGCGGGTCCTTGCCGAGCACGTCGTCGTCGTACGCGGTGCCGGGCGCCTTCATGGATCGCAGGGCGGTGCCCTCCACCTGGTCGGTGAACAGGCCCTCGCCGATCAGCCAGCTGGCCTCGTCGGCACGTTGGCCGCGCGCGTGCTGCTCGACGAGGGCGCCGAAGACGTCCGAGACTGACTCGTTGAGCGCGCCGGACTGGCCCTCGTAGACCAGGTCCGCGGAGTGCTGAGTGACGCCGTGGGCGAGCTCGTGGCCGATGACCGACAGCGAGGCGGTGAACCGCCCGAAGACCTGTCCGTCGCCGTCGCCGAAGACTATCTGCTCGCCGTCCCAGAACGCGTTGTCGTACTGCTGGCCGTAGTGCACGGTGGCGAGGAGCGGCAGGCCCGCGCCGTCGATCGAGGCGCGGTCGAAGGCTTCGGCGAGCAGGGCGTAGGTCGCGCCGAGCCCGTCGTACGCCTCGTCGGCCGCGACGTCGCCGGTCGGCCCGTCGCCCTCGGCGCGCACCGTGACGCCGGGCAGCGTCTCGGTGCCCCGCGCGTCGCCGATCGTGCGATCGGGGCCCGTGGGACGGACGGGGGTCGTCGGCGGCTCGGGGACCGCGGTCGGTCGCGGGGCGTGCCGCAGCAGCGGCGAGGTCAGCGCACGCCGGGCCGCTTCGCGCGCGGCGCTCAGGTCGTCGCGATCGAGCTCGGACAGCTGCCTGAGGAGATAGGGAGGAACGATGCCGTGGTGCATGACCCCACGGTAGGCGCCGCGTCGGACACGCGGGAGGGAGGACAGGCTGTCGGACAGACCGACGGCGTCCCGGCGCGCCGACATGCGCGGGGCAGCGCGCGGGGGTAACGTCCCTCGATGGAGCCGGCCGGGGGGTCGTGCCTCCTGGGGAAATGGGGACATCCGGTGCTTCAGGCAGCGAACGACACGTTCCGGCTCAATGCCGACTTCTTCGACTACACGATCATCGCGCTGTACTTCGCGGTCGTCCTCGGCATCGGCGTGCTCGCCAAGCGGCAGGTGTCGTCCAGCATCGACTTCTTCATGTCGGGCCGGTCGCTGCCCGCGTGGGTCACGGGGCTGGCGTTCATCTCGGCCAACCTCGGCGCGGTCGAGATCATGGGCATGTCGGCCAACGGCGCCGAGTTCGGCGTGGCGACGTTCCACTACTTCTGGATCGGCGCCGTGCCCGCGATGCTGTTCCTCGGCATCGTCATGATGCCCTTCTACTACGGCTCCGGCGTGCGCAGCGTGCCGGAGTTCATGCGCCGCCGGTTCGGCACCGGCGCGCACCTCGTCAACGCGCTGAGCTTCTCGGTCGCCCAGCTGCTCATCGCCGGCATCAACCTGTACCTGCTTGCGACGATCGTCAACCGCCTGCTGGGCTGGCCGCTGTGGGTCTCACTGATCGTCGCGGCGGTCGTGGTCCTCAGCTACATCACCCTCGGCGGGCTGTCCGCCGCGATCTACAACGAGGTGCTGCAGTTCTTCGTCATCGTCGCGGCGCTGACGCCGCTGACGATCGTGGCGCTGCACAAGGTCGGCGGCTGGGAGGGCATCAAGGACAAGGTGCAGCCCGGCCCGGAGCAGCTGTCGTCGTGGCCCGGCACCGACCTCACCGGCATCTCCGATCCGCTGTGGTCGACGATCGGCATCGTGTTCGGCCTCGGCTTCGTGCTGTCGTTCGGCTACTGGACGACCAACTTCGTCGAGGTGCAGCGCGCCATGGCGTCCGAGTCGCTGTCATCGGCCCGCCGCGCACCCATCATCGGCGCGTTCCCGAAGATGTTCATCCCGTTCATCGTCATCATCCCGGGCATGGCCGCGGCCATCATCATCCCCGAGATCACGAACCTCAAATCCGGCGAGGGCGACACCGGCGGCGCGACGTACAACGACGCGATCCTGCTGCTGATGCGCGACCTGCTGCCCAACGGCATGCTCGGCGTGGCGATCGCGGGCCTGCTGGCGTCGTTCATGGCCGGCATGGCGGCGAACATCTCCGCGTTCAACACGGTGTTCTCGTACGACCTGTGGCAGCAGTACGTGAAGAAGGACAAGCCGGACGCCTACTACACGTTCGTGGGGCGCATCGCGACCGTCGCGGCGACCGTCATCGCGATCGGCACCGCGTGGTTCGCGTCGAACTACGACAACCTCATGAACTACCTGCAGACGCTGTTCGGCTTCTTCAACGCGCCGCTGTTCGCGACGTTCATCCTCGGCATGTTCTGGAAGCGGATGACCGCGACCGCGGGCTGGACGGGTCTCGTCTCGGGCACCGCGGCCGCCGTCGCGGTGGCGTTCCTCAGCGAGGACGCATTCGGCAGCGCCAGCACCGGGCTCATCGGCCTGTCCGGCCAGGGCGCGAGCTTCGCGGCGGCCGGCGCGGCCTTCGTGGTCGACATCGCCGTCAGCGTCGTCGTCACGCTGTTCACGCGGCCCCGCGACGAGAAGGACCTCAAGGGTCTCGTCTACTCGCTGACGCCGAAGGAGTCGCTCGTCGACCCCGATGCGAAGGCACTCCCGTGGTACCAGTCACCGACGACCCTGGCCGGCATCGGCCTCGTGATCGTCATCGTCCTCAACCTGCTGTTCCGATAGGAGACCGTCATGAGCACTGACCACGACGGCACGACCGACACGACGCCCAAGAAGCGGGCCGGCCTGTTCGACATCCGCTTCGTGATCGCCGGTCTGATCGGCGTCTACGGCGTCATCCTGGTGCTGCTGGGCATCTTCAACGCCTCCGACGAGGAGCTCGCGCGCGGCGACGGCCTCAACATCAACCTGTGGGCCGGTCTCGGGATGCTCGTCGGCGCCGCGGTGTTCGCGGTCTGGGCCCGTCTGCGCCCCGTCGTAGTCCCCGTCGAGGACTGAGCGACCGTCCGGCGTGCCCCACCGGTAACATTCACGGGTGAGCACGCCAGACGAGACCCCCGCGTCCTACCGGTACACCAGCGAGCTGGCCGGTGACATCGAGCGGCGCTGGCAGGACCGCTGGGACGCCGAGGGCACGTTCGAGGCACCCAACCCGACCGGTGACCTGGCCGCCGACGATCCCGAAGCGGGCGCGCTGGGCGACAAGTACTTCATCATGGACATGTTCCCGTACCCCTCGGGTGCGGGCCTCCACGTCGGCCACCCGCTCGGCTACATCGCGACGGACGTCGTCGGGCGCTACCGCCGCATGCAGGGCGACAACGTGCTGCACGCGCTCGGCTACGACGCCTTCGGGCTCCCCGCCGAGATCCACGCCGTCCAGACCGGCGAGCACCCCCGCACCAACACGCTGGCGAACATGGACAACATGCGCCGCCAGCTGCGCCGTCTCGGCCTCGCGCACGACCCGCGCCGCAGCTTCGCGACGATCGACCCCGACTTCGTGCGGTGGACGCAATGGATCTTCATCCAGATCTTCGAGTCGTGGTACGACGAGGACCAGCAGCGGGCCCGTCCGATCAGTGAGCTGCGCGACGAGTACGAGTCCGGACTCCGCACCGCGCCCGACGGCGCCGCGTGGAGCGAGCTGGGACCTATCGAGCGGCGCATCCTGATCGACTCCCGCCGCCTCGCGTACGTCGACGAGTCGCCGGTCAACTGGTGCCCCGGCCTCGGCACGGTGCTGGCGAACGAGGAGGTCACCGCCGAGGGACGCAGCGAGCGCGGCAACTTCCCGGTCTTCACGCGCAACCTGCGGCAGTGGAAGATGCGCATCACGGCCTACTCCGACCGGCTGATCGACGATCTCGAGCGCGTCGACTGGCCCGACTCGGTCAAGAACATGCAGCGCAACTGGATCGGCCGGTCGCACGGTGCGCGCGTGCGGTTCGACGTGCCCACCGCGGGGCGGTCGTTCGACGTCTTCACGACCCGCCCCGACACGCTGTTCGGCGCGACGTACGCGGTGCTGGCGCCCGAGCATGAGCTCGTCGAGTCGCTCGTCGCCGAGGCCTGGCCCGAGGGCACGCCGCGCGCCTGGACCAACGGGGTCGAGACGCCGGCCGAGGCGATCGCGTCGTACCGTGCGGCGGCGGCCGCCAAGACCGATCTGGAGCGCCAGGGCGGTGTCGACGGGGCGGGGCGCGAGAAGACCGGCGTCTTCACCGGCTCCTACGCGGTCAACCCCGTCAACGGCGAGGAGGTCCCGGTCTTCATCGCCGACTACGTGCTGACCGGCTACGGCACCGGCGCGATCATGGCGGTGCCCGGAGGCGACCAGCGCGACTGGGAGTTCGCGCAGGCGTACGGCCTGCCGATCGTCCGCACCGTCGAGCCCCCCGAGGGCACAGAGGGCGCGTATCCGGGCGAGGGGCCGGCGATCAACTCCGCCCACACGAGCGCCGACGGATCCGTCCTCGACATCAACGGCCTGGCCGTCGCCGAGGCGAAGACCGCGGTCGTGGAGTGGCTCCAGCAGCACGGCGCCGGCGAGGGCACGACGACGTACCGCCTGCGCGACTGGCTGTTCAGCCGTCAGCGATATTGGGGCGAGCCGTTCCCGATCGTGTACGACGAGTCCGACCAGCCCATCGCGGTGCCCGACCACATGCTGCCCGTCGAGCTGCCCGACGTCCCGGACTACTCGCCCAAGACGTACGAGCCCGACGACGTCGAGAGCAACCCCGAGCCGCCGCTGGCGCGCGCCGACGAGTGGGTCCACGTGACGCTCGACCTCGGCGACGGGCCGCGCCAGTACCGCCGTGAGACCAACACGATGCCCAACTGGGCCGGCTCGTCGTGGTACGAGCTGCGGTACACCGATCCGCACAACTCCGAGCGGCTGGCCGATCCCGAGAACGAGCGCTACTGGCTCGGTCCCCGCACCGAGGGCGACACGGGCGGCGTCGACCTCTACGTCGGCGGCGTCGAGCACGCCGTCCTTCACCTGTTGTACGCCCGGTTCTGGCACAAGGTGCTGTTCGACCTGGGCCACGTGTCGAGCGAGGAGCCCTTCCACCGGCTGGTCAACCAGGGCTACATCCAGGCGTACGCATATGTCGACGAGCGGGGCGTGCACGTGCCGGCCGACGAGGTCGAGGAGCGCGACGGCGCCTTCCTCCACGGCGACCGGCCCGTCACCCGCGAGTACGGCAAGATGGGCAAGAGCCTCAAGAACGTCGTGACGCCCGACGACATGTACAGCGCGTACGGCGCCGACACGTTCCGCGTCTACGAGATGTCGATGGGCCCGCTGGAGGTGTCGCGGCCGTGGGAGACGCGCGCCGTCGTCGGGTCGCAGCGCTTCCTGCAGCGCGTGTGGCGCCTGCTGGTCGACGAGGACTCCGGCGACCTGCGGGTCGACGACGCCGAGCTCGACGCCGCGACCCTGCACGTGCTGCACACGACGATCGACGGCGTCCGCGCCGACATGCAGCACCTGCGCTTCAACACCGCGATCGCCAAGCTGATCGAGCTGACCAACCACCTGACGAAGGCCGGTGTCAGCAGCCGCGCCGCCGTCGAGCCGCTCGTCCTGATGCTCGCGCCGCTGGCACCGCACGTCGCGGAGGAGCTGTGGTCTCGGCTCGGCCACGACGCGTCGCTGATCCGTGAGCCGTTCCCGGTGGCCGATCCCGCCCACCTCGCGGCGGCATCCGTCACGTGCGTCATCCAGGTGCTCGGCAAGGTGCGCGGCAAGATCGAGGTCGACCCGTCGATCGGCGACGACGAGCTGCAGGCACTGGCCCTCGCCGAGCCGAACGTCGTCAGGTCGATCGACGGCCGCGAACTCCGTAAGGTCATCGTCAAGGCGCCCAAGCTGGTCAGCATCGTCGTGTGACGCGCGACACGGATAGGCTGCGGCCATGATCGGCATCGTCACGGACTCGACCTCGTCGCTGGCGTCGGTCGACGCCGATCGGGAGCACATCGCGGTCGTGCCGCTCCAGGTCATCATCGGCGCCGAGGTCTTCACCGAGGGCAAGGACGTCACGTCGGACATGATCGCGGGGGCGCTGGCGGCGTTCGTGCCGGTCAGCACGTCTCGACCGGCTCCGCAGGACTTCCTCGCGGTGTACGAGCGGCTCGCCGCCGAGGGTGCCGAGGCGATCGTGTCGGTGCACCTCAGCTCGCGGATGTCGGGGACGCTCGACTCGGCCAGGATCGCCGCCACCCAGGCACCGGTGCCGGTCACCTGCATCGACTCGACGCAGGTCGGCATCGCGACGGGCTTCGCAGCGGGTCGCGCGGCTCAGGCTCGCGACGCGGGCGCGGACGCGGCGGGCGTCGCGGAGGCCGCGCGCCGCGCGGGGGAGTCGTCGACCGCGTTGCTGTACGTCGACACGCTGGAGTATCTCAAGCGCGGCGGCCGGGTGGGCGCCGCCGCGGCGCTGATCGGCTCGGCGTTGGCCGTCAAGCCGATCCTGACCATCACCGACGGGGTCGTCGTGCCGCTCGAACGGGTCCGCACGCAGGCCAAGGCGCTGGCACGGCTCGAGGCGCTCGCGGTCGAGAAGGCCGCGGCGTGCGAGGACGGCTTCGACATCGGCGTCCAGCACCTCGCCAGCCTCGCGACCGCGACGGGGGTCGCCGCCCGGCTGGCCACCGCCCTCGAACGGGACTCGATCCCCGTCGACGAGGTCGGCGCCGCGATCGGCGCCCACGTGGGCCCCGGCATGATCGCCGTGTCGATCACCCCTCGCTGAGTTTCGGGGTGGGGCGGTGCGTGAGGCACCTATCGGGGCGGATTACCTGGCGTGGCGGTGCGTGGGACACCTATCGGGGGGCCTGATAGGTGCCTGAGCCACCGCCACGGGCGTGATCTTGCGGCGATCGGTGTCTCGCGCACCGCCACGCCCACCCGCGGGCCGTCCACAGCGCCGCGTGACCCGGAGGGTTGTCCACAGGCGGCGCGCGAGGCCTCCCACGGAAGCCGCAGCCGACCTAGGTTCGAGGCGTGAAGCCGATGCATCGCGAAGACCCCGACGACACCCGTGCCGACATCGCGCGCCGTCGCCTGGCGCAGCTCGTGGCGTCCTTCGACGACGAGCTGCCCCCGGCCGACGACGTCCCGGAGCGCCAAGCCCGGCCGCGGATCGAGATCCCGCACGTCCGGGCCCTGGTCACGGTGGCGGTGGCCGCATGCGTCCTGCTGGGGTGGTGGCTGCTGGCGGGCCGTCCCGAGACGAGCGACCCGGTCGCGCCGCTCGCGTTCTCCGACACCGCGTCACCCGGTGCCGGCACGCCCACCGGGAGCAGCCCGGCCGGGGGCAGCCGCGCCGGTTCCGACCCAGCCGGCGCCGCGGCGGGAGCACCCACAGAGCTCATCATCGACGTCACCGGCAAGGTCAAGCATCCCGGCATCGTCACGCTGCCGGCCGGATCGCGGGTCTTCGAGGCGATCGAGGCGGCCGGCGGGCTCAAGGGCAAGGTCGACACGAGTGCACTGAACATGGCCCGCGAGCTGGCCGACGGCGAGCAGGTGCTCGTGGGCCTCGCGCCCGTCGAGGCGTCGGCCCTTTCGCCGGGCCAGCAGCCCGTCGCCGGGGCACCGGCCGCCGGGGGCGCGAAGGTCAACCTGAATACGGCGACGGCCGAGCAGCTCGACACGCTCCCGGGCATCGGGCCCGTCACGGCCCAGGCGATCCTCGGGTGGCGTGACACCAACGGCCGGTTCGCCGTCGTCGACGACCTGCTCGACGTCAAGGGGATCGGCGAGGCGACGCTCGCCGAGCTGCGGGACCTCGTCGTCGTGTGACCCACGACCGCCGGATGGTGCCGGCGGCGCTGGCCGCCTGGGGCGTCGCGGCGCTCCTGGTCACGACGACCTCGCTCGCGTCGACCGTCACGTCCTGCGTGGCGACCGGCATCGCCGCGCTGCTGTGGAACCGCCGGTTCGGACGTCCGCTCCTGCTGGCGGCGGTGTGCGTCGCCGCGATCGCCGCGTCGTGCGCGTGGCGGCTCGCGACGGTAGAGCAGTCGCCGCTCGTCCCGCTCGCGCAGGCCCACCGGCTCGTGACGCTCGAGGCGGAGGTGGCCGGGGACGCCCGGCCCTTCACCCACCTGGGCCACGAGTCGTCCGTCGTGGAGGTCACGGTGCGCCGGGTCGTGACGACGGAACGCGACGTGCGACTCCGTTCCCGGGCGACGGCGTTCCTCGACGGACGGGCCGACGACCTCGTGGTGGGTCGCCGCGTCGTCCTGAAGGGCCGCCTGTCGCCGTCGACGGAGTCCGACGAGGCGGCGACGATCGACGTGGTGCGCCGCGGCGGCGCCGAGCAGGCCACGTGGTGGTGGGAGGGCTCCGAGCACGTGCGCGAGGGGGTGCGCCACGCCGTCTCCCACCTCGCGGACGAGCCGCGCGCCCTCGTGCCGGCCCTCGTCGACGGCGACGACACACGCATCGCCGATGACGTGCACGAGGACTTCCGGCGCAGTGGGCTGACGCACCTGCTCGCGGTGTCGGGGACGAACCTCACGATCGTCCTCGCTGTGACGATGGCGCTCGCGCGAGCCGCGGGGATGCGGCGCGGCTGGCTGTGGGCCGTGGGCGCCGGCTCGATCATCGCCTTCGTGCTGCTCGCGCGCCCCGAGCCGAGCGTCGTGCGAGCCGCCGCGATGGGCGCCGTCGGTGTCGCTGCGGTCGGATTCGGCGCCCGCGGCGGCCTGCGGACCCTGTGCTGGGCGGTCGTGGGCCTGCTGTTCCTCGACCCATGGCTGGCTCGTTCGGCGGGCTTCGTCCTGTCGGTGTGCGCGACCGCAGGCATCCTGCTGGTCGCTCCGGTGTTCACCCGCCGGCTCGAGGGCTGGCTGCCGCGGTGGTGCGCGCTGGCGGTCGCGGTGCCGCTGGCCGCGCAGCTCGCGTGCACACCGGCCGTAGCGGCGCTGTCCGGGGAGGTGTCGCTCGTC
>JAOPXY010000122.1 GCA_025964895.1 Aeromicrobium sp. | reverse complement strand
GCACGACGTTGAGGTACGTGTCCAGGCTGGGGGCGACGGTACGTTCTTCGAGATCAGGATCGAGGATGATCATGACTTCGTACGGGCGCAGTGACATTCAGTCTCCTTCGGACTAAACGGCTACGGGTTCTCCGTAGCAGGAGTGGCTGCCGAACGGCAACCGCTGAAGTCTACGGGACCGGCGCCACCAGAGGGAAATCGTCCAGCCCCGGCCGCCGCCCCCCGGAACCGCGAGTGGTGCGGTTTGGACTTTCTGAGACGGCGAGTCTGTCCACGGCGCACCGGTCGTGCACGTCTATGCACCACTCGCCCGGTTCGCCCTCCGGGACCGCCTGGACGTCTGCTGCGTCAGGCGGTCAAGCCGCCGGCCCAGCCCGGCGCGCCCGGACGCGGTGAGACTGGCTTGACGCGCCTCGGTGAGCCATAGGTCGGCCCGGCTCGGCATAGGCGTCAGGCCCAGCGCCTCCTCCGCGTCGCGGACGATCTGACGAGCGGAATGGATGATCTCGGTCGCGATGTACCCGTACCGCTGGAGTCCCTGGCGGCTCAGCGCCTTCTCCCGACGAAGGTCGTCCTGGTGCTGGAGCCGGTCGCGGTGATCGCCGCCGTCGTACTCAGCGACCCGCCGACTCCCCCGGATGCGAAGGTCGACGCGCGCGACCTCGACGCCAGCGGCGTTGAGGACGACCTCTTGTGGATCCACGGCGATGCCGGAGAGGACGTGGACGAGGCGCAACATCGTCTCCCACCACGACTCGCTGCGGCCGTCGGCGAGGTCGAGCGCGCGCCGAAGCACCCGCACACCTCGCCGACCCTTGCGCATCGTCGCCCGGATCCGGTCGATCGTCGTGTGCCCCAGGTGCAGCGCACTGTCGATGACGGCGACCAGGTCGAGGAGTGCGAGGTGCTCGGCGAGTTCGACGATCGTCCACTCCGCGGAGGCGACGGCGAGGTCGCCGATACGCTCTCGGTGACCGGCAGGGATGTCGCACCGACGGACGTAGACCCCACGTCGGTCGTGGTGCGTGGTATCGCCGTCCGTGCACGCGACGATCGGGAACGAGTCGAGCATCGGCATCCACCACCCCCGCAACAGCGCACTCGTCACGTGGGTGAAGACGGCGTCCGAGGGCAGGATCGCCGCCAGCGCTCGACAGGTCGTGGCCAGGTCGTCCGCGGTGGCCGTCGGTTGAGCGACACCGCGAGCGGGGTGGACGAAATGGGGTGACCGCCGCAGCATGCGCGATGTGAATCCGTGCGCCTCGGCGTCTCGATGTCGAATGGGCTCCATCCGTCGACGGTCGGTGACCCGCGGTGCGGACGACAGCGCGATCTTCTCGCCTGTGGACAGGTCTTTGGCGTCCACAGGGGCGCCGAGTGGTGCGTACCGTGTGCCGAGCGGTGCGCCCTGGACAGACGCGCCGTCCCAGAAAGTCCAACCCGCACCACTCGCGGATCTGGAGCCGGCGGGATGGGTGCCTAGGGTTGGGGGGTGGAGATCGAGGTGGTCGGGTTGGTCGTGTCGCCGGTGCGGCGCATGCAGGGACGTCCCGGAGGACCGATGGCTCCCTACGAGGGCGACGAGCATCCGTCGTCGGCGCGGGTCAGGGCCCACCGCGGGATCGTGGGCGACCGCTACTTCGGGACGCGGTTCCCGCGCGCGGCGGTCACGCTGATCGCCGCCGAGCAGATCGAGTGGCTCGAGCGGGAGATCGCCGGCGATGGGCTCTTCCCCCTGCCGAACTCCCCGTTCGACCCCGCGCTGGCCCGCCGCAACATCGTGACCAGCGGGATCGACGTCGACACGCTCCTCCACACGACCTTCACCCTCGACGCCGGGCACGGCCCCATCCAGTTCCGGTCACTGACCGCCGCCAACCCGTGCGGGTGGATGAACGACGTCTTCGCGCCAGGGGCACACCGAGCCCTCCGCGGCCGCGCCGGGATCAGGTGCGAGCCGCTCGACGACGGCGAGATCAGCGTCGGCCCCGCGACGGTCACCGACGTCCGTCCCGTCCCGACCGACCAGCTGCGCCGCCGCATCTGGTGAGTGGTGCAAACCGGTCTCCGAGTGGTGCGCTGTGGACAGACGCGCCGTCCCAGAACGTCCACACCGCACCGCTCGGCGGAACGGGGGCGGGGGCGGGGTCGGTCAGGTTGTGGGGTCCTCGGGCCAGGCGTGCTTGGGGTAGCGGCCGCGCAGCTCGGCGCGGACCTGGCGGTAGGGGCCGGCCCAGAACGACTCGAGGTCGGCGGTGACAGCTGCGGGCCGGCGGGCCGGGGTCAGCAGGTGAAGCAGCAGCGGCACCCGGCCGTCGGCGATGCGAGGTGTCGCGGTCCAGCCGAACGCGTCCTGCAGGCGCAGCGACAGCACGGGCTGCTCGGTGCCGGTGGCGCCGTACTCGACGCGGACCGCGGAGCCCTTCGGCCCGGTGACGCGTTCGGGCGCGAGCTCGTCGAGCCGTCCGGCCGCCGGCCACGGCAGGAGCCGCCGCAGGGCACCCAGGACGTCGAGGCGGGCGAGATCGCGGCCGGTCCGCACGCGGGCGAGATCCGGGCCGAGCCAGTCGCCGAGGCGGGCGAGCAGCGCGGCGTCGCCGACGTCGGGCCACGGCTCGCCGAGCGCGTGGTGCAGGAAGGCCATCCGCCGGCGCAGAGCGCGCGCGTTCTCGCTCCAGGGCAGCGCGGCCAGACCGTCGCGCGACAGACCGTCGGCGACCGCCGCCGCCACGGCGTCCAGGGGCGGATCGGGGAGCGTGACGGACGACAGCTCGATCGCCCCGAGGCGGGCGACCCGGCGGGCGACGACCCGGCCGGACGTCCACGCGACCTCGTCGGCCTCGTGCCACGACCCGGACGCCGCGTCGAGCGCGATGTCCTCATCGATGGGCGCCGCCGAGCGGATCGTGGCGTCCCGCGCGCCCGGTCGCCGCTCCGCATCCGCGATCGCGATCCACGGGACGCCGGCGAGAGCCGGATCGGCGGCACGGAACGACGCGCCGGTGCCCGACACCATGAGATAGGACGAACCGCTCGGTCGAAGCCGCGCGACACGTCCCGGATGGGCTAGGGCCACGACGGTGCCCACGGCTAGGTCGTCGGTCAGCTCGGTCCGGGGCGGTCGGGCCGGCAGCAGCGACTCCAGCCTCGACACGGCGTCCGACCACGGGCGCGCCGCCGGGCCGCCCCGTCGTAGCGCGCGCAGCGCCGCGACGAGATCACCGCCGGGCGCGCGGACGTCGTCGTCGAGGAGGGCCACGACCTCCGCTGCTCGCCGGGCACCGACCGCCTCGGCGCCGTCGAGCAGAGCGCGGGCCAGGCGTGGATCGGCCGGGACCTGAGCCATCGCCCGCCCCCGCCCCGTGATCGCGCCGGCGCCGTCGATCGCCCCGAGCTCGACGAGGGTCTGCCGGGCCGACGTGAGGGCGGCCGGCGGCGGACGGTCGAGCAGCGCGAGCCCCGCGCCGTCGACGTCACCCCACGCCGCGAGCTCGAGGCAGAAGCCGGTCAGGTCGGCCACGGCGATCTCCGGCGCGGGGTGCGCGGCGAGGTGGCCGTGATCG
>JAOPXY010000058.1 GCA_025964895.1 Aeromicrobium sp. | reverse complement strand
TCGGAGCGTCGATAACGGTCAGCGCTCCGAGTCCGACGTATGGTCCGAGGCGGTCAAGGCCGCCGAGATGGATGCGAAGTAGCCGTCCCACCCCCCTGTGCTCCGGTGCCTGTGCCCGTCCTCCAGCGGGTGCAGGCACCGGACCGACCAGGAGTGCCCACGTGAGAATTCGTGATCGGCTGACCAAGGCCGAGGCCCGCGTCGCCCCGTACGCCTTCGTGTCCCCGTTCTTCGTCGTGTTCGCGATCTTCGGGCTGTTCCCGCTCGTCTACACGCTGTGGGTCTCCCTGCACGACTGGAGCCTGCTGGCGGGGGACCAGGGCTTCGTGGGACTCGCGAACTACCGCGAGCTGATGAAGGACTCGGACTTCTGGCGGGCGCTCACCAACACGATCGGGATCTTCGTCCTGGCCACGGTGCCGCAGCTGATCCTGGCCACCGTGCTGGCCCAGGTGCTCAACACCCGGCTGCGGGCCCGGACCTTCTGGCGCATGGGCGTCCTGCTGCCGAACGTCACCTCGGTCGCCGCCGTGGGCATCATCTTCGGACTGATCTTCGCCCGCGACTACGGGATCGTGAACTGGGCCCTCGGGGAGATCGGCGTCGGGCCGGTCGACTGGCAGGGCCACCGGTGGTCGTCGTGGCTGGCGATCTCGATCATGGTCGACTGGCGCTGGACGGGCTACAACGCGCTGATCCTGCTCGCGTCCCTGCAGTCGGTGCCGAAGGAGCTCTACGAGGCGGCACGGATCGACGGGGCGTCCGCCTGGCGGCAGTTCTGGTCGATCACGGTGCCGATGCTGCGGCCGACCATCATCTTCGTCTCGATCGTCGCGACGATCGGCGGCATCCAGCTGTTCACCGAGCCGCTGCTGTTCGGCTCGGGGGTCAACGCCATCGCGGGCGGGTCGACCGGGCAGTTCCAGACCGTCGCGATGTACCTCGTGCAGCAGGCCTTCACGGGCCAGCGGTTCGGGTACGCATCGACGGTCGCGTGGGTGCTGTTCCTCCTCATCGCGTTCTTCGCGGTGATCAACGTGGCGCTGCTGCGCCGGATCAAGTCGGTGGACTGACATGAGGTCTCGCAACTCGCTGCTCTACGTGGGGCTCGTCGCGACAGTGTTGCTGTCGGCCGCTCCGCTGTACTTCATGCTCGTCATGGCATCGCGGACCAATGACGAGATCGTCTCCCTGCCGCCACCGCTGTCGCTGGGCGCGGAGCTGTTCCCCAACCTCGACCGGGTCTTCGACAACCCCGACGTCCTGTTCGGCCAGGCGCTGGTCAACAGCCTCCTCGTGGCGTCCGTCGCGACGGTCTGCGTCGTGGTGACGTCGTCGCTGGCCGGCTTCGCCTTCGCCAAGCTGAAGTTCAAGGGCCGCAACGCGCTCCTGCTGTTCGTCATCGGCACGATGATGGTGCCGGTGCAGCTGGGCCTCATCCCGCTCTACATGCTCATGACCAAGCTCGGCCTCAACGGCGGGCTGGAGTCGGTGACGCTGCCGTTCGTCGTGGCCGGGTTCGGCGTGTTCATGATGCGGCAGTTCGCCCAGCAGGCGATCCCCGACGAGATGATCGAGGCCGCGCGCATGGACGGCGCCTCGACCTTCCGCATCTTCTTCAGCATCGTGTTCCCGGCCCTGCGGCCAGCTGCGGCGGTGCTGGGGCTGCTGACGTTCATGGAGCGCTGGAACGACTTCCTCTGGCCGTACCTGACGCTCGACTCCGACCACCCCACGGTGCAGGTGGCCCTGTCCCGGCTGTCCAGCGGCTACTACGCCGACCAGTCGCTCATCATGGCCGGCACCTTCATCGGCACCCTGCCGCTCGTGGTGGTCTTCATCGTTTTCGGCCGCCAGATCATCGGCGGCATCATGGAAGGTGGGCTCAAGGCATGACACTCGACATCTCAGGACTTCCTGCGGACTTCTGCTGGGGGGCGGCGACCTCCTCGTTCCAGATCGAGGGCGCGGTGGACGAGGACGGTCGCACGCCGTCGATCTGGGACACCTTCGCGGCGACCCCCGGACGGGTCGCCAACGGCGACGACGGATCGGTCGCGATCGACCACTACCACCGCTGGCGTGAGGACCTCGACCTCATGACCCGGCTGGGGCTGAACGCCTACCGGTTCTCGGTCGCCTGGCCGCGCGTGCAGCCCGACGGGGCCGGGCGCGGCAACCTGCCCGGCATCGGCTTCTACGACCGCCTCGTCGACGGGCTGCTGGAGCGCGGCATCGTGCCGTGGGCGACGCTCTACCACTGGGATCTCCCGGAGGCGCTCGAGCAGGCGGGCGGCTGGCCGGCGCGCGACACCGCCGACCGCTTCGCGGACTACACCGCGATCATCGCCGAGGCGCTGGGCGACCGGGTGAAGCACTGGATCACGCTCAACGAGCCGTGGTGCGCGGCGTTCCTGGGCTACGCCAGCGGTATCCACGCCCCCGGCCGGACCGATCCGGCCGACGCGGTCGCCGCATCGCACCACCTGCTGCTGGGGCACGGTCTCGCCGTGCAGCGGCTGCGCGCGATCGTCCCGGACGCCGAGGTGGGGGTCACGGTCAATCTGTACCCCGTGACGCCGGTGGACGACTCGGGCCGTCACGACGAGGCCGTCCGGCGCGTCGACGGGCTGATGAACCGGTGGTTCCTCGACCCGTTGCTCAAGGGCGGCTACCCCAAGGACGTCCTGGCCGACCTGGCCCCGGTGACCGATGCCGGGTTCATCCTCGACGGCGACACCACGACCATCGCGCAGCCCCTCGACTTCCTGGGGGTCAACTACTACACCCGGCACGTCGTCGGGGCCGGTCTGTGGCCCGGCAGCGCCGACGTGCGGTTCCAGCTCGAGAACGGGCTGCCCCGCACGGCAACCGGATGGGACGTCGATCCCGCCGGGCTCGTCGACATCCTGACCCAGGTGCAGCGCGACTACCCGGCCATCCCGGTCTACCTGACCGAGAACGGCGCGGCGTTCGACGACGAGGTCGTGGACGGGATCGTGCACGACGCGGATCGCATCTCGTACATCGAGCAGCACCTCGCGTCGCTGGTCACGATGCGCGAGCGCGGCATGGACGTCCGCGGCTACTTCGCGTGGTCGTTGATGGACAACTTCGAGTGGGCGGAGGGCTACGACAAGCGCTTCGGCATCGTGCACGTCGACTACGAGACGCAGGTCCGCACGCCCAAGGACAGCGCTCGGTGGTATGCCGACCTCATCGGCTCGCACCGCGCCGGGATACTGGGCTCGTGACAGCGATAGAGCGGCGCTCATGAGCGTGGACGGGCAGCGCAGCAAGCAGCCGACGCTCGAGCAGGTCGCAGCGCGTGCCGGCGTCGGCCGCGGCACGGCCTCCCGCGTCATCAACGGCTCGCCGCAGGTCAGCGAGCGCACCCGTGAGGTCGTCATGCGGGCCGTGCAGGAGCTGGGGTACGTGCCCAACCAGGCCGCGCGCACGCTCGTGACCCGGCGCACCGGAACGATCGCGCTCGTCATCGCGGAGTCCGAGGAGCGCATCTTCGGCGAGCCGTTCTTCGCCGGCGTCGTGCGCGGGATCTCCGCAGCCCTCAACCACGCGTCCCGCCAGCTCGTCCTGTCGCTGGTGCACAGCACCGACCAGGCGGAGCGGCTGGGCGGCTACCTGACCCGGCAGCACGTCGACGGCGTCCTCCTGCTGTCGCTGCACGACGACGAGGCGTTCCCGGTCGACCTCGACGCCCGCGGGCTGCCGGTCGTGGTGGGTGGCCGGTCGTCCCAGTGGGGCGGTTCGTTCGTCGATGTCGACAACGTGGACGGTGCCCGTCAGGCCGTGGCGCACCTCGCCGACACCGGACGGCGCACGATCGCGACGATCTCAGGCCCGCAGGCCATGGCGTCCGGACGGGACCGCCTCGACGGCTACTGCGCCGCGCTCGCCGCCGCGGGCATCGCCCACGACGACCAGCTGGTCGTCGAGGGGGACTTCAGTGAGCAGAGCGGCTGGGCCGGCATGGAGGAGCTGCTGGCCCGGCGGCCCGACATCGACGGGGTCTTCGCCGCCAGCGACCTGATGGCGATGGGTGCCATGAGGTCGCTGCGTGCCCGCGGGCGCCGCGTGCCGGAGGACATCGGGGTCATCGGGTTCGACGGCACGACGGCGTCCGAGACCAGCGACCCGCCCCTGTCCACGGTCCGTCAGCCGCTGGTCGAGCTGGGCCGGGGCATGGCCGAGATGCTGCTGCGGCACGTCGACGCCGACGAGACGGTCGTCGAGCACGTGGTGCTGCCGGTGGAGCTCATCGTGCGGGGGAGCACGGCGTAGCTCGCTCGTCCTCACCGGCGTGTCGGCTGGTGGTCGAACACCTGTTCGGGTTAGTCTCGGTACACAGGTTGGACGTGAGCAGGACAGCATCCACAGGCGGGTCGACGAGGCCCACATATGTCTGAGGGTCCTCCTAACGTCGTCGATGACCGGCCACCCACCAGCAGAAACGGACACACCATGGCACAGCCCAACAGCTCCCTCGCCTCCGACAAGGAGAAGGGCAAGTCCCTCGAGAACGCGATGGCGCAGATCGACCGCGCCCATGGCAAGGGCGCCGTCATGCGACTGGGCGACCAGGCCCGCGCGCCGATCGAGGTCATCCCCACCGGTGCCACGACGCTCGACATCGCGCTCGGCATCGGCGGTCTTCCGCGCGGCCGCGTCGTGGAGATCTACGGCCCGGAGTCCTCCGGAAAGACGACCGTCGCCCTGCACGCGGTGGCCAATGCGCAGCGGGCCGGTGGAGTCGCCGCCTTCATCGACGCCGAGCACGCGCTCGACCCCGACTACGCCCGCAAGCTCGGCGTCGACACCGACGCTCTGCTCATCTCGCAGCCCGACAGCGGTGAGCAGGCACTCGAGATCGCCGACATGCTGATCCGCTCCGGCGCGCTCGACATCATCGTGATCGACTCCGTCGCGGCGCTCGTGCCCCGCGCCGAGATCGACGGCGAGATGGGCGACAGTCACGTGGGCCTGCAGGCGCGGCTCATGAGCCAGGCGCTGCGCAAGATGACCGGTGCCATCAACGGCTCGGGCACTACGGCGATCTTCATCAACCAGCTTCGCGAGAAGATCGGCGTCATGTTCGGCTCGCCCGAGACCACGACCGGCGGCAAGGCGCTCAAGTTCTACGCCTCGGTCCGTCTCGACGTGCGACGCATCGAGACGCTCAAGGACGGCACCGACATGGTCGGCAACCGCACCCGCGTCAAGGTCGTCAAGAACAAGCTCGCCCCGCCGTTCAAGCAGGCCGAGTTCGACATCATGTACGGCCAGGGCATCAGCCGTGAGGGCAGCCTGATCGACGTCGGTGTCGACATCGGCCTCGTCCGCAAGGCCGGTGCCTGGTACACGTACGAGGGCGACCAGCTCGGCCAGGGCAAGGAGAAGTCGCGCCAGTTCCTGAAGGACAACCCCGATCTGGCTGAAGAGCTCGAGAAGCGGATCATGGAGGCCAAGGGCATCGGCCCGCAGGCCGACAAGCCCGCCCTCGAGGTCGTCGGCGACGACCTGCCGGCCACCGAGTTCTGATCGGCCCGGGTTCGGGAAGCTCATGGCGCGCCAGACGATCGACGAGATGTCCGCCGACGAGCTCTCGAGCTTCGCCAGGGAGATCGTCGTCCGCAAGCTGAGCGAGCGGGCGCACAGCCGCAGCGACCTCGTTCAGGCCCTGATCAAGAAGCAGGTGCCTGCGGGGGTTGTCGAGGCCACCCTCGCGAAGTTCGAGGTCGCCGGCCTGATCGACGACGAGGACTTCGCCCGGTCCTGGGTGCAGGCGCGCCAGCGGGGCAAGGGCCTGTCGTCACGAGCGCTCGCGAACGAGCTGCGCACCAAGGGGGTCGACGACGACATCGCCAAGGAGGTGCTTGGCGAGCTCGACCCCGAGGCCGAGGTCGAGGCCGCGCACCGGCTGGTGAGAACGCGCCTGCGATCGATGTCCCGGTTCGACGACGCGACCAAGACGCGGCGGCTGACGGGCATGCTGGCCCGCAAGGGCTATCCCTCGCAGCTTGCCTTCGCGGTCGTCCGCGAAGAGCTCGGCGCCGACGCTGAGCCGCTCGACAGCATGTGACCGCGACCGTCCGTTACGTTCTGGAGGCATGGACGGCTTCGACTTTCGTCGCCTGACCGGCGACGACATGCCCGCGCTCGTCACGTGGATGGCCGCCGAGCACGCACAGCCGTGGTTCGGCGACGAGCCACGCACCGCCGAGCTGGCGCGGCAGCACTACGCCCGCGAGCTCGACGGCTCGAGCGCGACCCGGCTGTGGGTCGTCCTGCTCGACGGTCGCGACATGGGCTTCGTGCAGGACTACCCGGTCGCGGCCTACGACGACTACGCCGTCCGGGTACAGGACCCGCACGCGGCGGCCTTCGACTACCTCATCGGCGAGCCCGATCTCGTCGGCCGCGGCATCGGCCCCCGCATGATCGAGGCGTTCTGCCGACGCGTGCTGGTGCGCGACTACCCGGAGGCGCCGCGCTTCGTCGCGAGCCCTGACGTCCGCAACAGGCGGTCGATCCGCGCCCTCGAGAAGTGCGGGTTCACGCAGGGACTGTGGATCCAGCCGGAGTCGGTCACGTACCCCGAGGTCGTCTGCACGGCTCCCCGAAGCCTGTTCGAGTGAGCCGCATTCAGAGGGAGTCGCGGATGCGGTCGATCGTGGACGCCTCGGAGTCGAAGAACGCGAGACCCCAGTCGGCGACCCGCGCGGGGTAGGCGACCGCGTCGCGGTCTCCCAGCATCTCCCGCACCGCCTCCAGCTCGCGGCGCCGTGCGACGAGCGCCTCCTCGTACGAGTCGAGCATCGCTCGCACCTCGTCTGCGCCCATCATGGAGCCCAGCATGAGGCGCAACGCGATGGGGTGCTTGAGCACCGGGAACTCGTGCTCGGAGGTGTGCAGCCACGACTGCAGCGCCTCCCGGCCGGCCGGTGTGATGGCGAAGTGCTTCGTCGTCCGCTTGCCCGTCGTGTCCTCGTCGGCCCGGACGAACGCGTGCGAGCTGAGCCGGTCGAGCTCCGTGTAAATATGGCTCATGGCGGGGGAGACCCAGTAGAACCGCAGGGTCCGGTCGGCGCGCTGCTTGAGCTCGTAGCCGGTGAGGCCCTCGTCCGTCCCGCCGTCGATGACGAGCAGGCTCAGCAGGGCGTACGACGTCGTTGACAGGGACGGGGCCATGTCCCTAGCATACTGTTCCAGTTAGGAATAGCCGGGAGGTGGTTCGGATGCCGCAGACGGTGCTTCTCGCCGGAACTCGCAAGGGCCTGTTCATCGGGCGTTCGGACGCCGACCGCGACGAGTGGACCTGGGACCCGCCGGCCTTCCCCATGGAGGAGATCTACGCTGCCGCCGTCGACGACCGCGAGAGCACGCCCCGCCTCCTCGTGGGCTCGACCAGCTGGCACTACGGACCCATGGTGTACCGCTCCGACGACCTCGGGCGCACGTGGGATGAGTCGCACACCGGCACCGTCCGGTTTCCCGAGGGCCTGGGAGCGTCCGTCGAGCGGGTGTGGCAGCTCCAGCCGTCTCCCGCCGAAGGAGGAGTCGTGTGGGCCGGCACGCAACCGTCGGCCCTGTTCCGCTCGGACGACCGCGGCGAGACCTTCGAGCTGGTGCGCAGCCTGTGGGACCACCCGCACCGCCCCGAGTGGGGCGAGGGATTCGGGGGGCAGGCGATCCACACGATCGTGCCGCACCCCAACGACCCCGACATCGTGACCGTCGCGATGTCGACCGGCGGCGTCTACCGCTCCGAGGACCGTGGGGAGACCTGGACGCCGCACAACCGGGGCATCACGACCGGATTCCTGCCCGGTGAGGCGCCCGAGTTCGGCCAGTGCGTCCACAAGGTCGCGGCCGACGCGGGTGATCCCGACCGTCTGTACGCCCAGAACCACGGCGGCGTGTTCCGGTCCGACGACGCGGGACGCTCCTGGCTGCCCATCAGCGACGGGCTCCCGGCCGACTTCGGCTTCCCGATCGTGGCGCACCCGCATCGGCCCGGCGTCATCTACGTGTACCCGCTGATCAGCGGCGAGGAGCGCTTCTCGCCGAACGGCAAGCCCGCCGTCTGGCGATCCACGGACGCGGGGGCGACGTGGGAGGAGACCGGCCTCGGCCTGCCGCCGGAGGCGTGGACCGTCGTGCTGCGCGACGGCTTCTCGACCGATCACGCCAGTCCGGTAGGGCTGTACATCGGCACCCGTCACGGAGCGATCTGGGCCAGCAACGACGAGGGCGGCACGTGGCGCGAGGTGCGCACCAACCTGCCGGACGTCCTGTGCGTCCGTGCGGCCGTCCTCTGACGACCCTCGGGTTACCGGCCGGTAACCTATCGGCATGCCCTCGACTCTCGACCTGTACACCAAGCTCACCGCCCTGCCGCAAGGCAAGCGCCTGTTCTCGATCGCCTTCGGGCAGAAGGCGCCCTACTTCGCGTCGGCGCACATCCAGGTGCAGCAGATGGGGCCGCACCTCGGCCGGGTGGTCGTGCCGAAACGCCGCTCCGTCCAGAACCACATCGGGACGATCCATGCGATCGCGGCCTGCAACGGTCTCGAGGCGGCGATGGGCCTGCTGGCGGAGGCCACGTGCCCGCCGGGCATGCGCTGGCTGCCCAAGGGGATGGACGTCCGGTACCTCGCGAAGTCCACGACCTCGCTGACGTGCACCGCCACGACGACGGAGGCGGACTGGGCGTCGGCACCCGATGTGCCGGTGACGGTCCAGGCCGTCACACAGGACGGCACCGTCACCGTGGCCGGCACGATCCACCTCTGGGTGACGCCCAAGAGCTGAGACGATCGCGCCGAGA
This sequence comes from Aeromicrobium sp., assembly GCA_025964895.1. Classification (GTDB taxonomy): domain Bacteria; phylum Actinomycetota; class Actinomycetes; order Propionibacteriales; family Nocardioidaceae; genus Aeromicrobium. The sequence goes on along the minus strand of JAOPXY010000058.1, from coordinate 3,730 downwards.
CGATCGAGCCGCCGGCCTTCGAGAGAGCTCGTCGCGCGTTTCGTGGCGCCGTCGCCCGGGTACGTGCGGTAGACACCCGATTAAGGAGAACACCACATGGCTCGCAACACCGTCTCTCGCTCACTGCACGATCTCGGCCTGTCGGCCTGGTTCGGCGGGACCCTGGCGAACGCCGTCTCGCTCAACCCCGCAGCGGCCGCCGCCGACGACGCGTCCGCGTCCGGTGCCGTGGCGAACACCGGCTGGGACCGCTGGACACCCGTCAACGCCGCCGCGATCGGCGCGCACTTGATCGGCAGCATCGGGCAGCTGCAGGGCAACGCGGGTCGCCTTCACGCTCAGAAGGGCGTCGGCTCGATGGCCCTGGCCAAGACCGGGCTGACCGTCGCCGCCCTGGGACTCACGGCCTACAGCCGCGTGCTGGGCCGTCAGGTCTCCGAGCACACCGCCGTCCCGGTCGAGTCGGGCACGAAGCCCGCTACCTCGACACCGCCGGCCGTCGCGGCCGCGCAGAGCAAGCTGCGGATGCTGCAGTGGGCCGTCCCCGCGGTCACGGGCGCCCTGGTGGTCATCAGCGCGTTCGCGGGGGAGCAGGAGCGCCCCTCGGAGGTGCACCGCGGCCTCGCGAAGCGCGTCATCGGCTGACGTTCTCCGGCCCCATGATGCCGGTCAGAGGCATCATGGGGCCATGAGCGCGCTGTTCAGCGACGACTTCGACCACGGTCTCGACACCGGCACCTGGCTGCCGCACTACTTGCCGCAGTGGAGCTCACGCGCTGAGTCGGCCGCGGCCTGGACGGTCGAGCACGGGGCGCTGGCGCTGAGCATCCCGCCGCAGCAGGGCCTCTGGTGCGAGGGCATCCACGAGACCCCGCTGCGGGTCTCCGGCGTGCAGTCCGGCTGCTTCTCCGGCCCGGTCGGCAGCACCACGGGACAGCAGCTGTTCGCCCCGGGCCTGCTGGTCCGCGAGGAGCAGCCGCTCTGGACGGGCTGGACGTGGGACGGGGGCCTGCTCGAGGTGCGGGCACGGATGGAGCTGTCGCCCAGATCGATGGCCTCGGTCTGGCTGGTGGGGGTCGAGGACTCGCCCGAGCGGTGCGGCGAGATCTGCCTGTTCGAGGTGTTCGGCGACGCGATCGACACCGGCGGCGCGGCGGTCGGCCAGGGCGTGCACCCGTTCCGAGACCCGGCACTGCGGGACGACTTCGAGCCGCTGCGTCACCCGATCGACGTGACCGCATGGCACACCTACGCGGCCAACTGGCGGGCCGACGGCGTCGACTTCCTCGTCGACGGCGTCAGGACGCGCACGGTGGAGCAGTCGCCGGGCTATCCGTTGCAGATGATGATCGGCGTGTTCGACTTCCCCGATCGCGGCCGCCCGGGTGACGACCACGTCCCGCGGCTCCTGGTCGACGAGGTGCGCGCGACCTGACCCCGACCCGGTGCCGGATGCCTCACGACCAGACGTCGGCCTGTGAGTAGATGATCTCGCCCTCGCCGGCGAACAGCTCGCCCGGATCGTCCATGAGCTCGTCCAGGTCCTCCTCGGTGAGCAGGTCGTCGCGGCCCACCGCGAGAATGACGCCCACGACGGGGTCGAGACCCGCGACGTCGTTGAGCGCATCGATGCCTCCGGCGTGGACGATCTGGTACAGCGCGCGCCCGAGGTCGTCGACGTCCTCCGTGGTGGCGTCGAGTGCGTCTTCGGGCGAGATCGTGGTGGCTGCGACGCGTCCGGCCTCGATGAGGGCGGCGCCGGAGGTCAGGCGGAAGTCGCGGCGCAGCATGATGCTGATCTGGTTGTGCTCGGCGTCGGTGTCGAGGGGCTCCTCGTCCTCGTCGGGGGCGTCGGCGTCCTCATCGTCCAGCAGTGAGAAGGGGGCGACGGTTGCCGAGTACTCGAACTGGGCGTCGCTCACCGCGATGAAGGCCTGGCGCACGGACTCGGCGGACTCGTCGATCGCGGGCTCGTCGGCGTCACTGGAGGCCGAGGCCACGACGGCCAGGTGGGAGCGCAGCGTCTCGATGGCCGCCTCGCCAGCCGTCAGGTACGCGGAGCGGGTGGTGTCGGTCCAGAGGTTGTCTTCCCACGTATCGGTCATGCCGGGGACGCTACTCGATCGGGCCGCTCCCGGCCGAACCGGTCGAGGCGGACGGTCTAGTTGCCCTGGGTCAGCTGCTCGGCGCGTTCCTCGACCTTGCGGGCGAGCTGGTCCTGCGCGGCCTGCACCTGCGCGGCCTGCTGCTGTGCCTGCTCGTCGAGCTCCTCGCGGTCGAACTGGCTGGACTCATCCTGCGGCGCGGGAGCCGTCGACGTCGTCGCGGACGGAGCCGCCGGGCTGCCGGCGTCACCGACGACGGACACGGCGCCGGCCGCCGCAATGAGCACGACGGCGAGGGAGCCGGCGGCGACGAGGATGCGTTTCATGGATCCACTTCTGAGAGACGAGGTGTCACGAGTGTGACGGTGCGGCGCAGCCGTGTCAACGATCGCACCTTGACCCGACCCACCTCCCAAGATGCGGGCAGATCCCGGGCCGGAAAACCCCTGTCGACCCCGATAAGTGCCCATATCTTGGGGGAGGGCGCGGCACGTACCATTGAACGGTCATGACGAAGACCTACGAAGTGCGCACCTACGGCTGCCAGATGAACGTCCACGACAGTGAGCGGCTGGGTGGGCTGCTGGAGACGGACGGGTACGTGCAGGCCGAGCATGGCGTCACGCCGGACCTCGTCGTGTTCAACACGTGCGCGGTGCGCGAGAACGCCGACAACAAGCTGTACGGCAACCTGGGCCACATCGCGTCGGTCAAGGAGAAGAACCCCGGCATGCAGATCGCCGTGGGTGGCTGCCTGGCGCAGAAGGACCGCGACACGATCACGAAGAGGGCGCCGTACGTCGACGTCGTGTTCGGCACCCACAACATCGGCTCGCTGCCGGTGCTGCTGGAGCGGGCGCGCATCGCGGAGGAGTCACAGGTCGAGATCCTGGAGTCGCTGGAGGTCTTCCCGTCGACGCTGCCGACCAAGCGCGACTCGGTGTTCGCCGCGTGGGTCTCGATCAGCGTGGGTTGCAACAACACGTGCACGTTCTGCATCGTCCCGGCGCTGCGCGGCAAGGAGAAGGACCGCCGGCCCGGCGACATCCTCGCCGAGATCCGCGCGCTCGTGGCCGACGGCGTCATCGATGTGACGCTGCTGGGGCAGAACGTCAACGCGTACGGCGTGGAGTTCGGTGACCGGCAGGCGTTCTCCAAGCTGCTCCGCGCGTGCGGTGACGTCGAGGGTCTCGAGCGGGTGCGCTTCACCTCGCCGCACCCTGCCGAGTTCACCGACGACGACATCGAGGCGATGGCCGAGACTCCGGCGGTCTGCCACCAGTTGCACATGCCGCTGCAGTCCGGCTCGGACGACGTCCTGCGCCGGATGCGCCGCGCCTACCGGCAGGAGCGCTACCTGGGGATCATCGACCGGGTCCGCGCGACGATGCCCGACGCAGCGATCACCACCGACGTCATCGTCGGCTTCCCGGGCGAGACCGAGGCGGACTTCCAGGCCACCCTCGACGTCGTCGCGCAGGCCCGGTTCGCCAGCGCCTTCACCTTCCAGTACTCCAGGCGCCCGGGCACGCCGGCCGCGGAGATGGACGGGCAGCTGCCCAAGGAGGTCGTGCAGGAGCGCTACCTGCGGCTGACCGCGCTGCAGGACGAGATCAGCTGGGCGG
>JAOPXY010000049.1 GCA_025964895.1 Aeromicrobium sp. | reverse complement strand
TCTTCCCGTCGACCCTGCCGACCAAGCGGGACTCGGTGTTCGCCGCGTGGGTCTCGATCAGCGTCGGCTGCAACAACACCTGCACGTTCTGCATCGTCCCGGCGCTGCGCGGCAAGGAGAAGGACCGGCGACCCGGCGACATCCTCGCCGAGATCCGCGCGCTCGTGGCCGACGGCGTCATCGAGGTGACGCTGCTGGGGCAGAACGTCAACGCGTACGGCGTCGAGTTCGGCGACCGGCAGGCCTTCGCGAAGCTGCTGCGGGCGTGCGGCGAGATCGAGGGGCTCGAGCGCGTCCGGTTCACCAGCCCACACCCCAAGGACTTCACCGACGACGTCATCGCCGCGATGGCCGAGACGCCCAACGTTATGCCGCAGCTGCACATGCCGCTGCAGTCCGGCTCCGATCGCGTCCTCAAGGCGATGCGCCGTTCGTACCGCCAGGAGAAGTTCCTCGGCATCGTCGAGCGGTCGCGCGCCGCGATGCCGCACGCCGCGATCTCGACCGACATCATCGTCGGCTTCCCCGGCGAGACGGAGGAGGACTTCCAGCAGACGATGGACGTCGTCCGCGCGGCCCGTTTCGCGACGGCGTTCACCTTCCAGTACTCCCAGCGCCCCGGCACCCCGGCCGCCGAGCTGCCCGACCAGCTGCCGAAGGCTGTCGTGCAGGAGCGGTACGACCGGCTCATCGAGGTCGTCAACCAGGTCGCGTGGGACGAGGCAAAGCGTCAGGAAGGCCGCGTCGTCGAGCTGCTGGTCGCCGACCACGAGGGCAAGAAGGACGGTGCGACGCACCGCATGACCGGCCGCGCACGCGACAACAGGCTCGTCCACTTCGTGCCGGGCGACCACGACGTCCGGCCCGGAGACATGGTCGAGGTGCGCGTCACCTACGCGGCCCCGCACCACCTGGTCAGCGACGACCGGCCGATCAGCTACCGCCGCACGCGTGCCGGCGACGCATGGGAGGCGCGCCGGGGACGGACGGAGGTCCGCTCGGTCGGCCTCGGCATGCCGTCGCTCGGCGTACCCGCACCCCTCCCGGTCATCGAGTCGCCCTGCGTCGTGGTCTGACCGTCGCCGGTGCTCCCGGCGCACTGTGCAGGCACAGCCTGTCGCCGCCGATGTAGTCGTTTCGACACCTGGAGACGGTTGCGGACGTCAACGGTGCATGTCACGTTGGGCGGGTCGGTCCGGCACTGGGCCGTCCTGATTCCTTTGGGGGGAACATGCGAAGAAGATTCATCGGGGCGATGGCAGCGGCAGCTGCTGCGGCGGTCACGCTGAGCGGGCCCGGCATCTCATCGGCGCAGGCAGCGCCGGACGGAACCGTCGCGGCCGCGAAGTCGTCCATCAAATGGGGCACGTGCGCCAGCGAGTCGCTGCAGCAGGCCGGCGCCCAGTGCGCCAAGGTCGCCGTGCCGCTCGACTGGGACAAGCCCCGCGGCACCAAGATCAAGATCGCCATCTCGCGGATCAAGCACACCGTCAAGGCCAGCAAGTACCAGGGCGTCATGTTCGTGAACCCCGGTGGACCCGGCGGGTCGGGACTGTCCCTGTCGCTGCTCCAGGGCGCCATCCCCGAGTACAAGGGACGGACCGTGGGCGGCGCGTACGACTGGATCGGCTTCGATCCCCGCGGCGTGGGCGAGAGCGAGCCCGCCGTCAGCTGTGACGCGAGCTGGGCGGGCTACAACCGGCCGAACTACGACCCCACCAGCGCCGTCCCGTACCGCGCGTACCGCACGACCGATCCCTGGCCCGCGATCACGAACGCGTACACGCAGGCCTGCAAGGCCAAGAACACGTCCGGCATCCTGCGTCACCTGACGACCAAGGACGTCGCGAAGGACCTGAACATGATCCGCCAGCGTCTCGGCGCCGGCAAGATCAACTACTACGGCTTCTCATACGGCACGTACCTCGGCCAGGTCTTCTCCTCGATGTTCCCCGAGCGCGTGCGCCGCATGGTGTTCGACGGCACGGTCGACCCGCGCAAGGTCTGGTACCAGGCCAACCTCGACCAGGACGTCGCCTTCGACCGCAACATCAACATCTGGTTCAAATGGGTCGCGAAGCACGACAACACGTACCACCTGGGCAAGAGCGGCGCGTCGGTGCGCAACAAGTTCTACGGCACCCGCAACGCCCTCTACGCCAACCCCGTGACCGCGCCCGGTGGGGTCCACGGCAGCAGCGACAAGCTCGGCGGCAGCGAGTGGACCGACGCCTTCCTCTACGCGGGCTACTACGAGTCGACGTGGACGGACCTGGCCAGCACCTTCTCGGCCTTCGTCAACCGCGGTGACGTCGCGGCGCTCGAGGCCTCGTACCTCGACGCCTCCGGGTTCGGCGACGACAACGGGTACGCGGTCTACCTGGGCGTGCAGTGCACCGACGCCCGCTGGCCGAAGAGCTGGAAGACGTGGCGCGACGACAACAACCGCATCGCGCGCAAGGATCCTTTCCTGACGTGGTCGAACGCCTGGTACAACGAGGCCTGCCGTCACTGGCCCGCCCCCGCCCGTACGCCCAAGAAGATCGACGGGTCGAAGGTCAGGAGTGTCCTGATGCTGAACGAGACGCTCGACGCGGCGACGCCGTACGCGGGCAGCCTGCAGGTGCGCAAGCTCTTCCCCAACGCGAGCCTGGTGGCGACGAAGGGTGGCACGACGCACTCGAACTCGCTCAACGGCTACCGCTGCGTCGACGGCAAGATCGCGCGCTACCTGTACAACGGGAAGCGGCCGTTGCGGGTCAAGGGCAACCGCGCCGACGCGTACTGCAAGGCGATCCCGCAGCCGAAGCCGCACTCCGCGGCAGCGTCGGGCCAGTCGCAGGCGCAGTCGGTGGAGCAGCCGACGGCGCTGCAGCAGCTGCGCCTCGAGCAGCAGAAGATCGCTGTCAGGCGATAGCACGAGCGACGCCCCCCGTGCCTGCCGGTGGCGCGGGGGGCGTCGTCCATACCGAGGGCGACTCGTCCCAGGAGGACTGTTCGTGAAGCATGTGTGGGCCGCGTTGGCACTGTCGGTGGCCGCGTCCCTGACGATGACCCTGACGCCGCTCTCCGCGTCGGCGCAGACCGTGACGCCCGCGCCGACGACGAGCTCGGCGGCCGTGCTCACGCCGACGACCACGACGGTGACCGCTCCGGCACAGGTCACCCGGCGCGTCCCGGTGACGGTGACCGCCCAGGTCTCCGGCGCGGGCGTGCCCGCCACAGGGACGATCCGCTTCGAGCAGCAGACCGCGACCGGTTGGGCCACGCTCGGCGACGCGCCCGTCGACGCCGCGGGCACCGCCGCCGTCGTCGTCTCGTTCGACGCTCCCGTCACGAACGTGCGTGCGACGTACCTGGGCGCCGAGGGATACGACCCGTCGTCGTCC
>JAOPXY010000032.1 GCA_025964895.1 Aeromicrobium sp. | reverse complement strand
ACCGTGCCGTTCCAGGTTCAGCGACCGGAAGTACGGTGAGGCGACGCCCGTGGGGTGGGTCGCGGAGCAGATGTCGTGCACGAGCCCCGGCACCGTCAGCTCGGCCGACCGGCTCCCGCCCCCGATGCCGTCCTCGGCCTCCAGCACCGTGACGTCGACGCCCGCCCGGGCCAGCACGACCGCGGCCGAGAGCCCATTGGGCCCCGATCCCACAACAACGGCGGAGGTCATGCCCCCAAACTAGTGCTCAGCCCCACCCCAAGGGCCCCGACAGGCCCCGCCCAGTGTTGGGACGATGTGTGCCGATTCGGGTCGGCGAGCCGTGCACCATCGCGCAAAAATTGGAGTGTGACCCCCGTCACCTCGTGGCCGCTCGTATCGCAAGACGGATTTCGCTGTGTTGGACTGGGCTTTTAGGCTTGCCTAAGAGCGAGATCTTCTTTCCCCAGGACTCTGTGATCCAGGAGCAGTCAATGAGCAGGCAGTTGCGAGTCGCCGTGATCGGCGCGGGCCCGGCGGGCATCTACGCCGCGGACATCCTCACCAAGTCTGAGTTCACGTCCGGTGAGGTCAGTGGCGTGACGATCGACATCCTGGATCGCGACCCCAGCCCGTTCGGGCTCATCCGCTACGGCGTCGCTCCTGACCACCCGCGGATCAAGGAGATCGTCAAGGCCCTCAAGCGGGTGCTGTCCAACGACGACATCCGGTTCTTCGGCAACGTCAACTACGGCGCCGATCTCAAGCTCGACCACCTGCAGCAGTTCTACGACGCCATCATCTTCGCCACCGGCGCCCGCGCCGACCGCGATCTGGACATCCCGGGCATCGACCTGCGCGGCAGCTTCGGCGCCGCGGACTTCGTGTCCTGGTACGACGGCCACCCCGACGCCCCCCGCGAATGGGACTTCCAGCCCCACGCCGAATCGGTCGCCGTGCTCGGCGTCGGCAACGTCGGCCTCGACGTCGCCCGCATGCTCGCCAAGACCGCCGACGAACAGCTCGTCACCGAGATCCCCCAGAACGTCTACGACGGCCTCAAGGCCAACGCCGCGAAGGACGTCCACGTCTTCGCCCGCCGCGGCCCCGCCCAGGTCAAGTTCACCCCCATGGAGCTGCGCGAGCTGTCCCACTCCCCCAACGTCGACGTCATCGTCCACCCCGAGGGCTTCGAGCTCGACGAGGGCTCCATGGACTCCATCCGGGCGTCGAAGTCCGTCAAGCTCGTCGTCGACGTGCTGCAGAACTATCTGGCCAAGGAGCCGACCGGCGCCGACCACCGCATCCACATCCACTTCTGCCACAACCCCGTCGAGATCCTCGGCGAGGACGGCCAGGTCACCGGCCTGCGCACCGAGGTCACCGAGCTGGACGGCACCGGCAACGCCCGCGGCACCGGCGAGTTCGTCGACTGGCCCGTCCAGGCCGTCTATCGCGCCGTCGGGTACCGCTCCGACAACCTCGCCGGCATCCCGTTCGACAACAACTCCGCCACCGTGCCCAACGACGGCGGACGCGTCATCGACATCGACGGCTCAGCCCTCCCCGGCGCCTACGTCACGGGCTGGATCAAGCGCGGACCCGTCGGCCTGATCGGCCACACCAAGTCCGACGCCGCCGAGACGATCCGCCTCCTGCTGGAGGACATCGACACGCTCAAGACGCCGCCCAACCCCAACCGCGAGGACGTCGACACCTACCTCGACGGCCGCGGCATCGAGTACACCACCTGGGCCGGCTGGGAGAAGCTCGACCAGCACGAGATCGACCTCGGCGAAGCCGCAGGCCGCACCCGCATCAAGGTCGTCCCCCGCGAGGACATGGTCAGCATCTCCCGCGAGGGCTGACCCGCCTCACCCTGACCCTGCTGGGCGTCGCGGGCACGTTCGCGATCCCGGCCGCGCTGCTCGCGGTGGCCGGAGTTCTGGCGACGACTATCAGCCCCCGGGCGGGCTGCACGGACCGCCGCCAGAGGGGCGGACGACGCTCCCGGCGCGCGGCGCACGCGCCTGCCCGTCATCGTCTACACCCTGATCGGCCTGTCCACCGGCGACTACGGCGTCCTGTGGATGGCCTTCGGGATCGGCGCGATCGCCACGATCGGCCTCGCGCTGCGCGCCGAGCACGGTCGGCCGCGCGTGCTGCGGCCCGCGCGACGCTCACGGCGGCCCGTCGCGTGAGAGGCTTCGGGGGACAGGACGTGTCCCGAGGAGGACGACATGGCGGTGCTCGGCGTGGGCGGCATCTTCTTCCGCGCACAGGACCCTGATGCGCTCGGCGCCTGGTACCGCGAGCACCTCGGCGTCGGTGCCGGATTCGCGGCGGAGGGCACGGACCCGGCCGACGAGTGGTCGTGGCGGACCCGCGGCGGACCGCTCGTGTTCGCCCCGTTCGACGCCGGGACGGACTACTGGTCGGCCGCGCACTCGTTCATGCTGAACTTCCGCGTCAGCGATCTCGACGGGATGCTCGACCGACTCCGCGCGAGCGGCATCGAGGTCGTCGTCAAGGACGAGTGGGACTCACCCGAGACCGGACTGTTCGCACGGATCCACGACCCCGAAGGCAACCCGATCGAGCTCTGGGAAGAACCGGCCTAACCCATCCGGAGCAAGCAACCGCGCGGAGCGGGGACGGATCAGGTCGACGGCGTGAAGCGGACCACATCGTGGGTCGCGGCGATGAGCTCGCGCATCTGCGCGGTGAGCCCCCCACGGCGCCCAGCCGTCGCCTGGCACAAACGGATCGTGACGGGACCGGACACGTCGGCCGCGGCGCGCATCATCGCGGTCAGCTCGACCTGGTCACCCTCACGCTCCCATTTCAATCGCGTCCCGCAGGTTATGGCGCCGATCACACATTCGTCAGCCCGTTTCGTTAAATCGTGTTAACCTCGCCGGCATGAGGGTGGCTCAGGTCCGCGACGTCGCCGCGCTCGCAGGGGTCTCACCTGCGACGGTGTCGAACGCGCTCAATCATCCGGCGAAGGTCTCCCCCACGACGCTCGCCCGCATCCAGGCTGCGATCGACGAGCTCGGGTACATCCGCAACGACGCCGCTCGCCAGCTGCGCGCCGGCACCAACCGGGCGATCGGCATGGTCGTCCTCGACATCGCCAACCCCTTCTTCACCGACGTGGCCCGCGGGGTCGAGGACGTCCTGCTCGGCGAACGACGCCCGCTCATCATGGGCAACTCGGCGCAGGAGCCGCATCGCGAGACCAACTACCTCGACCTGTTCGAGCAGCAACGGATGGACGGCGTGCTCATCACGCCGGTGGCGGACGTCCTCGACCGGCTCCGACGCCTGCGTGACCGCGGCACGAGCGTGGTGCTGGTCGACCGCATGACGCGCGCCAAGGAGTTCTCGTCGGTCACGATCGACGACACGATGGGTGGCCGCATCGCGACCGAGCACCTGCTCGAGATCGGCCGACGTCGCATCGCGTTCATCGGCGGTCCGGTCAACCTGAGCCAGATCAAGGATCGTCTCGCCTCGGCCCGCGCAGCGGTCGAGGCGCACGGCAGCGGCGAGCTGTCGTTCCTCGAGACCGAGACCATGAACGCCGACGCGGGCCGGGCCGGCGCCGAGCAGCTGCTCGCGCTGCCCACGACGAAGCGTCCCGACGCGATCTTCGCGGCCAACGACCTCGTCGCGCTCGGCGTCCTGCAGGCCCTGACGCTACGTGGGGTGCGCGTGCCCGATGACGTCGCGATCGTCGGCTACGACGACATCGACTTCGCCTCGTCGGCCGCGATCCCCCTGTCGTCGGTGCGCCAGCCCGCCCGCACCATGGGATCGACCGCGGCAACGCTGCTGCTGGGCGTCATCGCCGACCCCGCCGCCTCCGAGGTCGAGCACGTCACCCTGAAGCCCGAGCTCATCGTCCGCCGCTCCACGAGCGGCTGACCGCGGCGACGGTCGACGACCCGATGTACGTCGAGCGCAGACCGGCGCACCGTGCGGGAGTCAGCGACCTTGCAGATTGCACATCAGGTGCTGCATCGCCTCGTCGGCCGGGGCGCACAGTGGCAGCGGCTCCTGGCCCGGGCGCTGCCGCAGCCCCTCGAGCAGCAGGGCCAGACAACGGCGCCAGAGGTCAGGCTGCTCGGCCGTGGTCATCGAGCTCATGACCATGAGCTGCATCCCGAGATCGGTCGGGGTGATGTCCGGCCGGAGTGTCCCTGCGGCCTGCGCGCGGGCCACCAGGTTCTCGAGGATCGGACCGAGGCGCTCGCGGCCGATCACGCGATGCTGGTCGTGCACGATGGAGCTCGCCATGACCTCCTTGAGCCCGCGATCGGCGACCTGGCGCTCGAGCGCCTTCTCGAGGAACCAGGCGAGGCCGTCGAAGGCGTCCGGCCGCTCGGCCGCCTGGCCCGCGATCGCCACGATCTCGGCGATGCGCGACTCGAACAGCGCCTGCACGAGCTCGGCGCGCTGCGGGAACCGCCGGTAGACCGTGCCGACGCCGATGCCGGCGCGTCGGGCGATCTCGTCGTACCCGGCCTCGAGCCCGTGCTCGGCGAACACCTGAGCGGCCGTCTCGAGGATCAGCTCCCGGTTGCGGGCGGCGTCGGCGCGCAACGGACGACACTCGTCCGTGGCGCGCGTCTCGCTGATCATGCGGCCATGGTACCGGAATGGAGAATGATTTCCGGTTCGTGCGCGATGTCACATCACAGGTGGAGCCGATCCTCCGCTTGAGGGTCTACTGTGAACCGGAACCTTCTTTCCGCTTCACTTCGACCTGGAGATCCCATGGCTGCCACACCGACCATCGACCGGTCCCCCGAACGCTGAGCAACGAGCACTGAGCAACGAGCACTGAGGATCGAGATCACCCCATGTCGACCATCACAGGACGCCAGCACCAGCCGGCGCGCCCGGCCACCGTCTCGCCGCGGCGCGGGCCGGGCGTGCGCGCGCAGGCCGGGCACCTCGGCGGCGCGGTCCTTCGGCGACTGAGGATCGCCCGCGGCATCCACGAGATCGCACTCCTGGCGACCCTGTGGGTCTTCTACTCCCTCAGCCGCCTCGTCGCGGCGAACGATCTCGTGCCCGCGCGCGGACGTGCCACCGACGTCCTGCACCTCGAGAAGCTCGCCCACCTCGACATCGAGGCGTGGCTCAACCACGCCTTGGCGCCCGTCACCGAGATCGCCGTGCCGATGTCGTTCTGGTACGCCACGCTGCACTACCTCATCACCCCCTCCGTTCTCGCGTTCGTGTACTTCCGGCACCGCAGCGACTACGCGCGGGCCCGCAACGCGATCGTGATCGGCTCGGCGATCGGACTCGTCTGCTACCTGCTGCTCCCGACCGCTCCCCCGCGCCTCATGCCGGGCTCGGGCTACCTCGATGCCCTCTCGCGCACGGCCTCGTTCGGCTGGTGGGGAGGTGACGCCTCCGCGCCCGCGGGCCTCGGGCACATCACCAACGAGCTCGCCGCCATGCCGTCACTCCACGTGGGATGGGCGGTCTGGGTCGCGTGGGCGATGTGGCGGTACGCCGGTGTCGCCGGACGCGCGCTCTGCTGCGCCTACGTCGCGGGCACGTGCCTCGTCGTGATCGCGACCGGCAATCACTGGGTGCTCGACGCCGTGGCCGGCGCCCTCGTGATCGTGGCCGGCATCGCCATCTCGGGACGCCTCGCGGGGCGCCGGCTTCGTCCCGCACCGAGCTCCGCATGACCCAGGCGCTGCTGGGATACCTCTTCGCGCTCGCCGAGTCGGGGCTAGGCCTGGGTGCCGTGGTGCCGGGCGAGGTCGCCATCTCCAGTCTCGCGGCCAGCGTCGACGGGATCCTGCCCGTCGTCGCCCTCGGTGTGGCCGTCATGCTCGGCGCCGTGACCGGCGATCACCTCGGTCTCTTGGTCGGACGGCTCGGGGGCGGTCGTCTGCGCGAGTCCCGGTTGATCGGGCGCATCGGGATCGATCGGTGGGACAAGGCCGCCGATCTCGTGCAGCGCCACGGATTCTGGGCCGTCCTGGCCAGCCGCATGCTGCCCGTGGTGCGGACCGTCATGCCGGTCGTCGCGGGCGCCGCAGGCGTGCGGTACCGCGCCTTCGCCGCCGCCTCCGTCATCGGCGCGATCGGATGGTCGGCGGTGTGGGTCGGGGCAGGTGCGGGGCTCGCGGCCAGCGGACTCCTCGACGGCCCGTGGGTCTTCGTGGCTCTGGGCGTCTTCGCCGTCGCCCTGCTCGTCCGCTGGGCCATGCGACACCGCCCGGCCTCCACGAAGGAGCGCGGTCCGGCGATTTCTCCACCTGTGCCGTGCGAGATAGTATGACGTCCTAGCATTTAATTGGACGTCCTAGTACGTAGGAGCGGCAGCATGAGCGAGATCCAGCAGGTCGGAGTCATCGGCGGAGGGCTGATGGGCTCGGGCATCACCGAGGTGGCCGCCCGCGCCGGCCTCGACGTCATCGTGATCGAGATCAGCGACGACGCGGCGAAGGCCGCGGCCGAGCGGGTCGAGGGCTCCCTGCGCAAGGCCGAGTCCCGCGGCAAGATCGAGTCAGCCGAGGTCGACGCGGTGCTGGACCGCATCCGGTTCGAGACCGATCTGCACACGCTCGCCGACCGCGATCTCGTCGTCGAGGCGGCGTCCGAGCACGAGGAGACCAAGCTCGCGCTGTTCCGCACCCTCGGTGAGGTGCTGACCAAGGACGACGCGATCCTGGCGTCGAACACGTCCAGCATCCCGATCGTCAAGCTCGGCGCCGTGTCCGGCCGTGCGCACCATGTCATGGGCGTGCACTTCTTCAACCCCGCTCCGGTGATGCAGCTCGTCGAGCTCATCCCGTCGCTCACGACGTCCGACGAGACGCTCGAGCGCATGCGCGGCTGGGTCACCGAGACCCTCGGCAAGAAGCCCATCGACGCGACCGACCGCGCCGGCTTCGTCGTCAACAGCCTGCTGGTGCCGTACCTGCTGTCCGCGATCCGCATGTACGAGGCCGGCTACGCCTCGGCCGCCGACATCGACCGCGGCATGGTGCTGGGCTGCGGCCACCCCATGGGACCCCTTGCCCTGTCCGACCTGATCGGCCTCGACACGATCAAGGCCATCGGCAAGTCGATGTACGACGAGTTCAAGGAACCCCTCTACTCACCTCCGCCCCTGCTCGACCGCATGGTCGACGCCGGCCTCCTCGGCAAAAAGAGTGGCCAGGGCTTCTACGGATACGAAGGTCGATGAATGTCTGACATGTTCGCGCTCTCCGAAGAGCACCAGGCCATCCGCGAGGCCGTCCGCGCCGTCGCCGAGAACAAGATCGCGCCGTTCGCGGCCGAGGTCGACGCACAGGCCCGTTACCCGCAGGAGGCCCACGACGCCCTGCTCGCGTCGGACTTCCACGCTCCCCATGTGCCCGAGCAGTACGGCGGAGCCGGGGCGGACGCCCTCGCGACCGTCCTGGTGATCGAGGAGGTCGCCCGCGTCGACGTCTCGGCCTCGCTGATCCCCGCGGTCAACAAGCTCGGCTCGCTGCCGGTGCAGATCGGCGGCGGCGAGGAGATCAAGGCCAAGTACCTCGGCAAGCTCGCCCGCGGCGAGGGCGGATTCTCCTACTGCCTGTCCGAGCCCGACGCGGGCAGCGATGCCGCGAACCAGAAGACGAGGGCCGTCCGCGACGGCGACGACTGGATACTCAACGGCGTCAAGCGCTGGATCACCAACGCCGGCGTCTCGGAGTACTACACGGTGCTCGCGATGACCGATCCGGACAAGCGCAGCAAGGGCATCAGCGCCTTCGTGGTCGAGAAGTCCGACGAAGGCGTGTCGTTCGGCGCCCCCGAGAAGAAGCTCGGCATCAAGGGCTCGCCCACCCGCGAGGTCTACTTCGACAACGTCCGCATCCCCGGCGACCGCATCATCGGCGAGCCCGGCACGGGCTTCGCCACCGCCATGAAGACGCTCGACCACACGCGCGTCACGATCGCTGCGCAGGCCGTCGGCGTCGCGCAGGGCGCGCTCGACTACGCGCTGGGCTACATCCAGGAGCGCAAGCAGTTCGGCCACCCGATCGCCGACTTCCAGGGACTGCAGTTCATGATCGCCGACATGGGCATGAAGATCGAGGCCGCCCGTCAGCTCACGTACGCGGCCGCCGGCCGCTCCGAGCGCGGCGACTCCGACCTCACATTCTTCGGCGCCGCCGCCAAGGCATTCGCGTCCGACACCGCGATGCAGGTCACGACCGACGCCGTCCAGCTCCTCGGCGGCTACGGCTTCACCGCCGACTACCCGCTGGAGCGCATGATGCGCGACGCCAAGATCACCCAGATCTACGAGGGCACCAACCAGGTTCAGCGGGTCGTGATGGCGCGACAGCTGCTGGCCGGGATCCAGTCGACGCTCTAGGCCTTGGATCACAGATGGGCGGCTTCGACGAGGAATGCCCGGAGCGTCGCGGTTCGGAGGCGTCGCTGCGCCAGGGTCTTGGTAGGTCGGTGAGAAGTACCAGTCACGGGCGGCAGCCATCGTCGGGAACTGGATGATGACGGCGCCCTCGAAGGTCGGACCCTCCACAGCCCGTCGGAGGACGGACTTCACGCGCTGGCCACCCTCGAGGCGAGCACGGTTCGGCACCAGCGTCCTCGCTCGGTGAGCATTCCTCTCGCGCAACGGCACCGCCCGACGTAATGTCTTCGTACCCGTGATCGGGTTCGAGGAGGGCCATGGGTGCAGCGGCCGAGTGGGCGGACATCACCCCTTTCGCGCGCCGTGCCGGCGACGATCGGCTGCTCGCAGCGCTCTCGGTCAGCACCCTGTCGTGGGCGCAGCAGCACGAGAGCGTGACGCCCGCTCCTCTGTTCGGGGGGCGACGGACCTGGGTCGGCTACGCCTTCGAGACGACCGGATACGGATCTCTGGAGCTGTGCGGCCCCCTGGCGTACCGGGTCACGATCGTCCACCCGGACGATCGTGAAGCTCTCCGGCAGCACCACCGTCTCGTCCGCCGTGGACGCCTGAGGCCGGCCCCGTACCGGCGCCGCCTCGGCGACTCCCGTCTTCGCGTCATCGAGCGCGAGCAGCTGACCCGCAGCCGCGCCGACACGCACGGCTCGTGGCTGTTCGCCGCCCAGCGCATCGCTCGGGTGTGCGGCACGGACGACGAGGTGGCACGGATCGCCGGACCGGCTCTGCGTCAGCTCCTGTGGGTCAGCCGCGACCACCTGGACTCGCGGCACGTCGAAGCGGCGTTCGTCGAGCTCGCGCGTGCCACGGAGGATCTCGCGACAGAACGCAGGCGATATCGCGCAGCGGTCGATCGGTGGGTCGCGGCCGGCCACCGGAGTGAGCTACAGGCCGAGGCGCACCTCGGCGCGGTGCGACAGCTGGTGCAGGGCGACCTCGACTCGATCCGGCTCGAGACCGGGGTGCTGGCCGAGGTTCGGCGCGTCCTCACGGACCGTTAGCTGCACGCCGGGATCCGATCGACGCTCTGACCGCGGCCCGCCCGACGTCAGGGACGCTTGGGGAACTGGCCGAAGTCGGGGGCGCGCTTGGCCTTGAACGCCTCGCGACCCTCCTGCGCCTCGGCGCTGCCGTAGAACAACAGGTTCGCGTCGTGGGCAAGCTGCTGGATGCCCGCGTAGCCGTCCTCGTGGGCGTGGAAGCTGAGCTTGGACAGGCGGACGGCCCACGGCGACAGGGCCAGCATCTCCCGGCACCACGCGACGGTCTCGGTCTCGAGGTCGGCGAGCGGGACGACGGTGTTGACCAGACCCATCTCGAGCGCGGTCGGCGCGTCGTACTGGCGGCACATGAACCAGATCTCCTTGGCCTTCTTGGGGCCGACGAGATCGGACAGGATGCTGGCGCCGTAGCCGCCGTCGAAGGATCCGACCTTCGGGCCGACCTGGCCGAAGACGGCGTTGTCCGCCGCGATCGTGAGGTCGCAGACGAGATGCAGGACGTGCCCACCGCCGATGGCCCAACCGGCCACCATCGCCACGATCGGCTTGGGGCAGCGGCGCATCTGGACGTGCAGGTCGGTCACGTGGAAGCGTCCGGTCGCCCCCTCGTCGGTCTTGTAGCCGCTGTCGCCGCGGACACGCTGGTCGCCGCCGGAGCAGAAGGCCTTGTCGCCGGCGCCGGTGAGGATGATGACGCCGACGGACTCGTCCTCGCGCGCGACGTTGAGCGCGTGCGACACCTCGATCAGCGTCTGCGGCCGGAAGGCGTTGTGCACCTCGGGGCGGTCGATCGTGATCTTCGCGATCCCGTCGGCGGTCGTCTCGTAGCGGATGTCGGTGTAGTCGCCGGCTGACTCCCAGGCGATCGGCTCAGTCGTGTTCACGACGCCACGGTAGCGCCGGGCCCCGCGGGCGACTACTCCGCCGTCAGCACTTGGACGTGGCAGGTGCCGCCCTCGGCGGCGGCGGGGATCGTCTCGAGCGTGAAGTCGACCGAGCCGCCGGCCGCGACGGACGGGAGCTCCTTCGTCTTGGCCTTGCTGGTCGCCGTCGGGGTAGCGCCGGTCGCCTCGCCGACGAACACCGTCACGTGGAACGTCGTCCTCGCCTTCGAGGAGTTCTTGACGACGCCCGTGGCCCGGTACGTGCCGGCGCCGTCGGGATCGCAGCGGAATCGCGACAGCGCCTCGGGCACGGGAACCCCCTTCGGCGGGGCGATCGTCGGGCTTCCGGCCGGGGCGCTCGCGGACGGGGTCGTGGCGCCGGTCGACGGCGACTCGTCGGTGCCGCCGCACGCGGCGAGGGCAAGGAGGAAGACGAGGAGCAGTGACAGTGCCGCCATACGCATGGGGCCATCCCATCACGCCCACCGACTGACCCGGCGGAGGCGCGCACCCGCCTGTAACGTCGTCGCATGAGGTCCAAGCGCGTCGCGCGCCGTATCGCGATCGAGGTCGCCGGCTGGGGTCTGGTCCTCATCGGGATCGCGGCCCTGTTCCTGCCGGGCCCCGGTCTCCTGTCGCTGTTCGCCGGGCTCGCGATCCTCTCCCAGCAGTACGAGTGGGCCGAGCGGCGCGTGCGTCCCGTCGAGATCGTGGCGCTCAAGTCGGCGGCGCAGAGCGTGCAGACGTGGCCGCGCATCCTCGGCAGCGTGGCGGGGGCGCTGGCGCTCGCGGCGATCGGCGTCTTCTGGGGCATCGGCACCGACGTCCCGGGCTGGTGGCCCTTGCGCGACAGCTGGTGGCTGATCGGCGGCTGGGGAACCGGCGGGACCCTCATCGCCTCGTCCCTGATCGCGTTGGGCACGATCGTCTACAGCTTCAGGCGATTCCGCGGAGTCGAGGACCCCGAGGGCGAGGCCGAACGGCTCGCGAGCGCCCGCACCCCCGAGTGACCCACCCCGCCGCGATCAGACGGACTCGTCGACCGTCCACAGCGTCAGGACGGGACGGGCGGCGAGCAGCGGTCCAAGATCGGTGATCTCGCCGGGGCCCGCACGGAACGTCCGGTACGCGGCATCGGCCTCCGGTGACGCCCACCGCTCGTAGGCGATCCAGTGCGCCGGATCGGACGAGTCGACAAGCACGTCGACGCCCTCGTTGCCCTCGAAGGCCCGCGTCTCCTGCAGGACGCGGGCGAGGATCGTGCGGGCGTCGTCGAGCAGCTCGGGCTTGAACCGCAGCTCGAGGGTGGCGGTGACCGTCATGGTGTTCCTCCGTCGGTGGGATGCATGGTCAGACTAGGACACGGCGTTGTCCGCGGGGGGCGTGTCACCGGCCGGTGGGGCCCAGCCCTCGAGCGCGAGACGCTCGATCCGGCGCAGCGCGAGCGCGCAGACGACGAGGTAGGCCGGCGCCCACCACGGCACCGAGAACGTCACGACGCAGCCGCCCGGTGTCGGTCGGACGCGGTGCTCCGTCGCGGGCACGCCCGCGACCGACCACGCCCACTGCGTGCCGCGGTCGAACCGGGTGACGACGAACGGCAGCCATGGACCGACGGTCGGCCGCACCGTGCCGCGGGCGTCCCGCCCGATGACGCCACCGGGTACCGCGGCGCCCGAGACGGTCGGCCCCCACAGCGGCCACGCCGCGACGTGGGTCAGCAGGTCCCAGACGACGGGTGCGGGGGCGGCGATCTCGCGCGACACCGAGGGGCTCATCCGCCGATCCTAGGAGCAGCGGGACGCCTCGGCGACCGCTGCGCGAACCGCGCCCCCCGTGCAACCGTGCCGCAGCACGAGGCAGGATAGACATGACGTGACTCACGCCATACCCCGGAGGCTCCCGTGTTCTACCCGCTGACCGTCAACGACTTCCTCGACCGCGCCATGACGGTGTACCCCGACCGCGTCGCCGTCGTCGACGAGCCCGACCAGCCCGCCGAGTCGTGGGGTGAGATCACGTACGCCGAGCTGGGGCGCCGAGCCCGCAGGCAGGCCGCGACGCTCGACGAGCTGGGCGTGCCCGTCGGTGGACGCGTCGCGATCGTGTCGCAGAACTCCGCGCGCATGCTGGCATCGTTCTTCGGCGTCTCCGGCTGGGGCCGGGTGCTGGTGCCGGTCAACGTCCGGCTCGCGGTCGCCGAGAGCCGCTACATCATCGAGCACTCCGGTGCCGAGGTCATGATGGTCGACCCGGACCTGCGGCATCTCGTCGACCTGATCGAGTGCCCGCACATCTTCGTGCTGGGCGAGGACGACGACAAGATCTGGGGATCGTCCGCCGAGCCCCAGTCGTGGGACGGCGACGAGAACGCGACCGCGACGATCAACTACACGTCCGGCACGACCGCCCGCCCCAAGGGCGTCCAGCTGACCCACCGCAACCTGTGGCTCAACGCCACGGTGTTCGGCTGGCAGGCGTCGGTCTCCGACCGGGACGTCTACCTGCACACCCTGCCGATGTTCCACGCCAACGGCTGGGGGCACCCGTTCACCGCGACGGGCATGGGCGCGACGCACGTCGTGATCCGCCAGATCGACGGGGCCGAGATCCTGCGGCGCATCGAACGGCACGGCGTGACGTACCTGTGTGCCGCGCCGGCGGTCGTGGCGTCGGCTCTGGACGCCGCGAAGGACTGGGACGGTGAGATCCCCGGCCGCGACACCGTTCGCATCATCGTGGCCGGCGCTCCCCCGCCGACCCGGACGATCGAGCGCGTCCGCGAGGAGCTGGGCTGGGAGTTCATCCAGATCTACGGTCTCACCGAGACGTCGCCCTTGCTGACGATGTCGCGCATGCGCGCCGAGTGGGACGAGCTCGACCCGCACCAGCAGGCCGTCAACCTGGGCCGCGCCGGGGCACCCGCCATCGGCGTGCGCGTCATGCTCGACGACTCCGGCGAGGTGCTGGCGCAGTCGAACCACAACCTCGCCTCGTACTGGCAGAACCCCGAGGCGACGGAGGAGGCGCAGGCCGGCAACTGGTTCCACACCGGTGACGGCGGGACGTTCGAGGACGGGTACGTCACGATCGCCGACCGCAAGAAGGACGTCATCATCACCGGCGGCGAGAACGTCTCCTCGATCGAGGTCGAGGACGCGCTGATGTCGCACCCGTCCGTCAAGGAGGTCGCGGTCATCGGCACCCCCGACGAGAAGTGGGGTGAGCTCGTCACGGCGCTCGTCGTCCTCGACCCGGACGAGGAGCCTGCCGACCAGGCCGCGCTGATCGCGCACTGCCGCGAGCACCTGGCCGGCTACAAGTGCCCCAAGCGCATCGACTTCCGCGAGGAGCTGGCCCGTACCGCGACCGGCAAGCTGCAGAAGTTCAAGCTGCGCGAGGAGTTCTGGAAGGACACCGGCCGCCAGATCAACTGATCACCCGTTGCCGTTGATGGCCGTCACCCTGCCGAGGCCGGGGCCGAAGGGGGTGACGGCCCGGGTCGTCGACGGGATCAGTCGCCGACGTAGTCGGTGTACATGTACGGGTTGTCGAGCACCTTGGACTCGGGGATCTCCGGGTGCTTGCCGGCCTCCCAGACCTCCGCACCGAGCGTCGACTCGAGGTGCTCGACGGTCTGCTCGACGGCTGCCCGCGCCTTGCCGAGCGCGTCCCCGACGAGTTTGTGGTCGTGCTTGACGACCTTGCCGTTCACGAGCACCGTCTGCACATCAGCCCGCTGCGCCTGGAACGCGACATGGCCGTAGGTGTTGAGGATCGGCAGCATGACCGGCGAGTGGTCGTTCTTGATCAGCACGACATCGGCCTTCATGCCGGGCGCCAGCCTGCCGACCGTCGAGCCCAGACCCAGCGCGTCCGCGCCGCCGCGGGTGGCCCAGCGGACGACCTCTTCGCACCGCAGCCCGATGTTGGTCACGGTCTCTGCGGCCTCGTGGGCGATCTGGTGCTCGCGGGCGCGATCCGACGCGAGGGTCGACCGCATCGCCGAGAACATGTCGGCACTCCACCAGACGCTGGTGTCCATCGACAGCGAGATCGGGATGCCGTGACGACGCAGCGCCCAGCTCGACGGGTAGCCCTGGCCGCACGTCGACTCGCTCTCCGCGGACACAGAAGCGACACCACCTGACGCGGCGATGCGGTGGTACGAGTCCTCCGACAGGGTCGCCGCGTGGACGTAGACGGTGCCCGGCGCCATGCAGTCGTTCTCGTGCATGAGCCGGATCGAGTTGTCGTCGGTGGCCCCCCAGACACCGGCGTGGGTCGTGACCGAGACGCCGAGGTCCTTCGCCGCCGCGAAGGCGGCCTTCTCGGGGAACTCGGGGTCACCCGTCACGTCGAAGGCGAGCTGGAAGCCCAGCATCTCGTCACGCGGGATGCGGCGCTCGACGAACGACCTCAGATCGGCCGACGTGGCCCACTCCCACGGTGCCTGGTGGATGTTGCCGTACGCGAGGACGAATCGGCCGCCCGTCTCGAGCAGTCCGTCGACGGCCGCCTCGCCGTGCTCGATGGTCTGCAGGCCGTGCGACCAGTCGACGGTCGTGGTGACTCCGGCGTCGAGCGCCTCCAGCGCACTGAGCACGTTGCCGGCGTAGATGTCCTGCGGCCGGAAGTGCTTGCCGTGCTCGAGGTAGTTCCACACGAAGTACTGCGTCAGCGTCCAGTCGGCGCCGTACCCGCGCATCGCGGTCTGCCACATGTGACGGTGCGTGTCGATCATGCCCGGCATGACGATGCCGCCCGTGGCGTCGATCTCGAAGGCGTTCTCGGGCGCCTCGAGGGCTTCGCCGATGCTGACGATGGCGTCGTCGACGACCAGCACGTCGGCGTTGGTGAGGACGGTCCCGGCGTCGTCCATGGTGAGGACGGTGCCGCCCCGGAAGACGATGGGCTGACCGTTGGCAGGTTGGTTCACAGCAGATCCTTTGTGATCGGTGGTCGTCACGGCTGATCGGCGCGACCGGTGGATGCGCGCAACAGCTTCCTGCTGCGCACGATGGGCGGGATGGCTGCGCCCACGCCCAGGGCGATGGCTGCCACGGGCACCCACCACTGATGGGTCTGGACGTCGAGTGCGTGGTCGAGTGACGCCGCGCCGGGGCCGCTGATGGCCAGACAGGCGGCGAGCGCGCCGTAGACGACCGGCACCTCGCAACCGCCGTACTGGGCCCACAGGCCGTTCTTCGCGCTCGGCGAGGCCGCGACGATCATGGTGCCCAGCACGATGGCGCATCCGAGTGGGAAGGCCAGCCCGGTCACGATCAGCGTCGCACCGACGAGCTCGGACACCGCTGCGGCGGTCACCATGACGGTGCCGGGCCGAAAGCCCCACGACTCGAAGACCGGCGCGGTCTTCGACCGTCCGCCGCCGCCGAACCAGCCGACGCTCTTCTGCGTCGCGTGGCCGAACAACAGTGCCGCGAGCAGGATCCGCAGCGCCAGCAGGCCCGCGTCGACGTGGTCCACGATCAGCCCTCCGGCTGGAGCGCGAAGTCGTACTCGGCCGTGACGAAGGGGCCGTCGATCGTCGTCCCGTCGGGGGCCACGCCGCCGTCGTGCTGGACGAAGCGGGTGATCAGCTCGGCCTTGGTGCCGAACACGACGTCGTCGTCGAGGTATTCGGTGCCCTCGGCGAACAGGTGGGTCACCAGCCGCTCGAAACCGGGCTCCTCGAACAGGAAGTGGATGTGGGCCGGGCGGAAGTAGCTGATCTCGGTGCGCGAGATCAGGTCGCCGACCGGGCCGTCCATCGGGATCGCGTAGCCGCGGGGCACGATGCTGCGCAGGCAGTAGGTGCCGTCCTCGCGCGCCTGGTACTTGGCGCGCAGGCGGGCCTCCTCGATGCCGAGCTGGGACTCGTAGTTGCCGTCGGCGTCGGCCTGCCAGACGTCGAGCACCGCGTTCGGCACCGGCGCGCCGGTCGTCGAGCGGACCGCGCCGGTGATGAAGAACGGGATGCCGTCGATGCCGTCGGACATGTCCCAGCCGTACGGGGCGGCAGGCGAGCCGTCGATGTGGAACGGGCCGAGCACCGTGGCGGGGGTCGCGTCGGCGGCGAAGCGGTTGTTCATCTGCACCACGAGCATGCTCAGGCCGAGCACGTCGGACGCCAGGATGAACTCCTCGCGCTTCTCGTCGCTGATCTGGCCGGTCGCGGCCAGCCAGCCCATCGCGGTGATCCACTCCTGCTCGGTCAGGCGCACCTCGCGGGCGAAGTCGTGCAGGTGGGTCACCAGGCCGGTCATGAGCTCGGCCAGGCGCGGGTCCTCGGCCGTCGCCCAGCGCTCGACGGCGAGATCGGTGATGTTGTCCTCGGTTGCGTATGCCATCGGGAGTCCTCCTACTGCGGGTCGGTGGCGGGATCGATGTACCGGGAGTGGTGGTCGATGTGCAGGTATGCGTCCATCGCCATGGGGTGCAGCTTCTCCTCGGCGATCTGCCCGACGAGTCCGGCGGTGCGGGCCAGCAGCGCGAAGCCGCGCAACAGGTCGACCGGCAGGCCGAGATCGGCCAGGGCGGCACCGCAGACGCCGGCGCCGTTGAGCGGCAGCGTGCGGCCCATGATGTCGGGATGGACGCGGCCGATCGCGGCGAACAGCGCGAGGTGCGGGCCGAGCGTGCCGGTCCGGTCGGCGATCTCGTAGATGCGCGGGGTGCGCGGATCGCCGTCCTTGTGATTCGGGTGGCCGAGTCCGGGGATGAACTGCTTGGTCGCGCGGGCCTCCGTGACCAGCGCGCGGGCCAGCTCGTCCCAGTCCGCGTCGGACGCGGTGTGGTCGAGCCCGGACCCGTCGACGGCCTTCGCGAGATAGCTGCCGCAGTCCTCCGTGACGCCGAGGAAGCGCGATCCTCCGCCGAGCAGCCCGGCGGCGAGCGCACCCTGCAGGGAGTCCGGCGCGCTGAGGTAGGTCATGCGGGCCGCGATGGCCGTGGGGGTGAAGCCGTGGTCGGCGAGCGCAACGAGGCAGGCCTCGAACAACGTCACCTGCTCGGGTGTCGGACGGCGGCGGGCGGCGAGCCAGAACGCGAGCTCGCCGAAGCCGATGTTGCCCATGAGGTCCTGGATCGGTTCGTCGAACAGGGTGATCGTCGTGCGCGTGGAGCGTCCCAGCGAGGACGGGTAGCTGACGTCGTCGCTCATGCGTCGCTTCCGTCGATCCAGGCGCGGACCTCGTCGCTGTGCTCTCCCAGGGTCGGCGGCGGCAGGTCGTACCGGATGCCGCTGGCCGAGAACGTGATCGGGTTGCGGACCGACGGCACCATCGCGTCGCCCTCCCCCACCTCGACGACCGGGTCGAGACCGAGCCCCTCGGCGAACTGGATGCCCTCGGCGATCGAGTTGATCGGCCCGGACGCCACACCGGCGGCGAGCAGCACCTCGAACCACTGCGCCTTGGTGCGCTTGGCCAGCTCGGCCTCGAGCAGGGGCCGCAGCTCTTCGCGGTTCTCGGTGCGGTCGGCGTTGCCCGCGAAGCGCTCGTCGTCGATCAGCTCGGGCACGCCGAGGGCCTTGCACAGGCGCGCGAACTGCACGTCGTTGCCGGCGATGATGATGATGTCACCGTCCGACGCCGGCAGCGGCTCATAAGGGAACAGGCTGGGGTGGGCGTTGCCCATGCGCGTCGGCACGACGTCGCCCGCGACGTAGGCACCCGTCTGGTTGACGAGCCCCGACAGCGCGGACGACAGCAGGTTGACCTCGACGTGCTGGCCCTCGCCTGTCGCGTGCCGAGCGTTGATCGCGGCCAGGATGCCGACCGTCGCGTGCATGCCCGTCATGACGTCGAACACCGAGATGCCCGCGCGGTACGGCTGGCCGTCGGGCGAGCCGGTCAGGCTCATCAGCCCGGAGATGGCCTGCACCATGAGGTCATAGCCGGGGTAGTCCTTGCCCGCGCCGGTGCCGAATCCGCTGATCGAGGCGTAGACGACGCCCGGGTTTGCCGCGGAGACGCTCTCATAGTCGAGGCCGAAGCGCGCCATCAGGCCGGGACGGAAGTTCTCGATGACGATGTCGGCGCGGGCAGCGAGGCGCTGCGCGGCCGCCAGGTCGTCGGCATCCTTGAGGTCGAGCACGACCGACTTCTTGTTGCGGTTGATGCTCAGGTAGTAGGTGGAGACGTCCTCGCGCACCGGGGGCATCCACGTGCGGGTGTCGTCGCCGATCGGGCTCTCGACCTTGATGACCTCGGCCCCGAGGTCGGCGAGCAGCATCGTCGCGTACGGCCCCGCGAGGATGCGCGAGAAGTCGGCGATGACGAGCCCGGCAAGCGGGCCTGCATTCTTCTGCTGCTGCACATTGCTCCTGTCCGCTGTGCGGACAGATGTCCGCAGATGCTTCAATGTAGCACGCGCTGTGACCGCCGTCACCAGGCGCGCACGAACTAGGGTGAGGTGCTCACCATCCCCCGAGCACCTGCCCACGAGAGGACGCGCATGGCACGCCGCGACGACAGTCGGGACTTCATCGAGGCCATCGCCCGAGGCCTCGACGTCCTGCGCGCGTTCAGCCCCGACCGTCCGACCATGACGCTGCGCGAGGTCGCCGAGGCGTCCGAGCTCGCCCGCCCCACGGCCAGCCGCATCCTCTACACGCTCGAGAGGCTCGGCTACGTCCGCTCCGCCGACGGCAGCTATGCCCTCACCCCACGGGTGCTCGAGCTCGGCATGACCTATCTGCAGGCGATGAATCTGTGGGACATCGCCCGTCCGCACATGGAACGCCTGTCCGCCGCGACCGGCAATTCCTCCTCGATGGCGCAGCTCGACGGATCCGACATCGTCTACGTAGCGCGCGCCGCGGTACCGAAGATCATCGCCCTCGGCGTCTCGATCGGCACCCGGTTCCCCGCCCCCGCGACGTCGCTCGGCAAGGCGCTGCTCGCCGACCTCTCGAACGACGAGCTGCGCACCGCGCTCGCCGAGCCGAGCCGGTCGGGCGTCACGCCACGCTGGAACCCGACGCACGACGAGCTCGTCGCCGCCCTCGACGAGGTGCGCGCGCAGGGTTGGGCCCTGACGGACGAGCAGCTGGCACCCGGCATCCGCTCGATCGCCGCCCCCGTCCGTGGGCGCGACGGACGCGCGTTCGCCTCGCTCAACGTCACGGTGCACGCCGCCGAGACGCCGGTATCGACCCTGGTCGACAACTACCTGCCGCTGCTGCTCGCTGCCGCGAAAGCCATTGCGACCGACTGGGTCGCCTACCAGTCACTCCCCCAGACCCAGCGCGACCGCTCGTTCTAGCGACACTCAGCGCTTGCGGCGCGGCCTCGGCGTGACCGGGCAGCACGGCCGCGATGCGCTCGCGCCCGGCGTCCCTGACGGTGACCACGGTCTGGCTGGGTGAGGTCCTGGGGTCATTGGATCGGTGTCCCACCCGCGAGGGAAATGGAGCCTTTCACTGAGCGAAAGTGGGGGTGAGTGCCGTGACGCCCGTCACGTATGGTCGGACGACCGCACTTCACCGAGGAGACCCCCCATGACGCTCATCGACGCCCACCAGTTCGACAACGCCGTCTACCGCGACGGGGCCTGGGTGCCCGGACGCGGCGCTCCGATCGACGTCGTCGAGCCCGCCACGGGCAACGTGCTGGGTCGTATCGGTGGCGCCGCGCCCGACGACGTCCACGACGCCGCGCAGACCGCTGCCGTGGCCCAGCGCGCCTGGGCCGCGCTGCCGCACCCCGACCGTGCCGCGGTCATGCACCGCGCCGCCGACCTGTGGGAGAAGCACGCCGCCGAGATCATGGACTGGAACACCCGCGAGGTCGGTGCGATCGGCCCCATGGCCGGATTCGCGGTGCACGTGGCAGCGGCCGAGTGCCGCGAGGCCGGCGCCCTGCCGTCGGCACCGCGCGGCGAGCTGTTGGCCAGCGAGAAACCACGCCTGGCCTTCGCGTCGCGCGTGCCGGTCGGCGTCGTCGGGGTCATCTCCCCGTTCAACGTGCCGATCATCCTGGGCATCCGCGCCGTCGCCCCGGCTCTGGCACTGGGCAATGCCGTGATCCTCAAGCCCGATCCGCGCACCGCGGTCACCGGCGGTGTCGCGATGGTGCGCATTTTCGAGGAGGCCGGGCTTCCTGCCGGCCTGCTGCAGATGCTGCCCGGCGGGGCGGACGTGGGAGAGGCGATGGTGACCGATCCAGAGATCCAGGTCATCGCGTTCACCGGGTCGACCCGGGCCGGCCGCAGCGTCGGCGAGCTCGCCGGCCGCCACCTCAAGCGGGCCCACCTCGAGCTGGGCGGCAACTCCGCCTTCCTCGTGCTCGACGACGCCGACGTCGACCAGGCCGTCAACCTCGCGACCTGGGGCGCGTTCCTCCACCAGGGCCAGATCTGCATGTCGATCGGACGGCACCTCGTCCATCAGAGCCTCTACGCCGAGTACGTCGAGAAGCTCGCGGCCAAGGCCGAGTCGATGGTCGTCGGCGACCCGGCGGCCGGTCAGGTGCACCTCGGGCCCGTGATCGACGAGGGCCAGCGCGACCGCATCCTCGACCTCGTCCGGCGCAGCGTCGAGATGGGGGCCGAGCTGCGGGCCGGTGGCACGGCCGACGGGCTCTTCGTCCGTCCGACGGTCCTCGCGTCCCCACCCCTGGACGCTCCCGCCTACTGCGAGGAGGTCTTCGGCCCCGTCGCCTCGGTTGTGCCCTTCGCCGACGACGACGAGGCGGTCAAGCTCGCCGGGGCGGGCGACTACGGACTGTCGCTGGGCATCGTGACGCGGCAGCCCATGCGTGGGCTGGCACTCGCCGACCGCATCCCGTCCGGCATCGTTCACATCAACGACCAGACGGTCGACGACGAGGCCAACAGCCCCTTCGGCGGCGTCGGGTCATCCGGCACGGGCTCACGCCACGGCGGGGCAGCAGCCAACATCGACGCGTTCACCGAGACCCGGTGGATCACGATGCAGGCCGAGCCCGGGGTCTACCCGCTGTAGGCGCGGTCAGCCGAGGGAGCGACCGATGCTTGGGCCGCGACCTGGAGCTCAGCCACGAGCCCGGCCCGGTCGCGCTCGAGGCTGCGCACCACCGGCACCGCGACCGAGCATGCCCCCAAGCGTCATCTCCTCGTTCGTCGTGGCGACGCCGTCGCGACGCACGCTCTCGACCTGCTGCATCAGCAGCCTGGGCTGCGTGACGGTGTAGCGGGTCACGCGCTGCAACGACTGCAGCACCTGGCGCTGCACCTCGTCCGGGGTGTGGGCGAGCAGCACCATCTTGCCGACTCGTGCCCGCGTGCACGTACCCGCTCACCGGCGTGGCCTACGTCCGACGCGTCTACACCGACCACGCCGTGTTCGATCTGCGTGCGGACGGCGTGCACGTCGTCGACACCTTCGGCTGCAGCATCGACGAGCTGAGCTGCGCATGGACGTCGAACTCCACGACGCACCCTGACCCCACGCCGGTTGAGGCGCGAAGGCCGCCTGCGGCCTGAGCCTCGAAACCACCCCAGAGGGCTTCGAGGCTCAGGCCGCAGAGCTCGCTCACACCTCAACCAGCGAGGTCAGAGGGTCAGCGTCAGGCGGCCCGATCCGCCGGCGCCCCCCTCGGGCGCAGCGACCCGCGAGACGCAGATGCACAACGTCTCGTCGACCGCCTTCTCGTCGTCGCTGAGGAAGACGTCGCGGTGGTCGATCCGGCCCCGCACCGACGAGACCTTGACCTCGCACAGGCCACACTCGCCCTTGCGGCAGTCGTACATCATATCGGCGCCGGCCGCGGCGAGTGCCTCGAGCAGGCTGGCGTCGGACGCCACCACCGTGCTGACCCCGAGCTCGGGGATCTCGACCTCGAATGACTCCGACTCGAACCACCCGCTGCTGCCGAACGTCTCGAACCGCAGGTCGGCGATCAGCCGTCCGTGCGAGAGCCAGGCGCGGCGCACCGCGTCCATCAGGCGGATCGGACCGCACATGTAGACCTCGGTGCGACCGTCGTCCGGCAGGCCCGACACGAGAGCCGCGACGTCCAGCCCTGTGTGCTCGTCGTCGACCCGCAGCTCGAGCCGGTCTCCGTGCAGGCCAGCGAGCTCGTCGACATAGGCCATCTGCGCGCGCGTGCGCCCCACGTACACGAAGCGGTAGTCCTGCCCCAACCGGTGCAGAACCCGGCCCATCTCGATGACGGCGGTGATGCCGACCCCGCCGGCCAGCAGGACGTAGCGGTGCGCGCCGTGTCGCAGCTCGAAGTTCTGCAGGGGCTGCGTGCATTCGATCTCGTCACCCTCCACGAGACCGTGCATGAAGAGCGAGCCGCCGCGTGAGGCCTGCGCGAGCATGACCGACACCGTCAGACGCGAGCCGTCCGCACTGGACTCCACGACCGAGTACGACCGGACGTCGTCGCCCTTGGGCGTGCGCACCCGGACGTCGACGTGCGCGCCGGGCGCGGCCCTGCGGCCGGCCGCGCGCTCGAGGGTGATGCGACGGATGCGGTCGGTGACCGGACGACTCTCCACGACCCGTGCAGTGGCCCACACGGGGCGGGGATCGGAGCTCATCGCTCGGCCGCTCCAGTGGCTGCCAGGTCGTCGGCGCGGAGAGGGTGCCCGCCGTCCTGCTCGGCCGCCAGCATCCGGTCGAGGATGCGGCGCACCCACATGCCGCCCGCGTCGACGTTGAGGCTGTAGAACTCGTGGTCGGGGTTGGCGTCGATCGCCGCCTGCTGCGCCTGGAGCATGACCTCGTCCTCGCCGAACACGCCGTGGACGCCGTTGCGCAGCTGGGTCGTGATGGTCTGGCTCTCGTGGCGGTAGTTGCGCATGAAGGCCCAGAAGTAGTGCGACGACCGGTCGGTCTCGGGCGTGATGGTGTTCATGACGTAGCCGTTGACGCCCTGGCTACGATCTCCCTGGTCGGCCCCGGTGCCGGCCTTGGCGACACCGACGTCGATGCAGATCGTCGACGGGGCGTAGTAGTGGATGATCTGCCACCGATCGACCAGACCGTCGAAGTCGGGGAACTTGTCGCGCATGTTCTTGCGCCAGAACGGCGGCGGCTCGACCTCGTGCATCCATCGCGTGACCGTGACGCTGCCATCGTCCTCGAGCTTGGTGTGGAAGCCCGACTCGCTCAGCTCGGCCTGGCCGAGGCTCGCCCCGTGCACGAACTCCTCGTGCGTCAGATCCATCAGGTTGTCGAGGATGAGCTGGTAGTTGCAGGCGGCGTGGATGGTCTCGCCGTCGCCGGCCCACTCAGGATCGGTCATCTGGCTCATGTCGGGGATGAGGTCCGGATCGGCCAGGGTCATGTCGCCCGGCCACACCCAGAGGTAGCGGTAGCGCTCGACCACGGGGTACGACGGCACCATCGCGCTGGGGTTGACCGTCCGCTGCGCCGGCATCGAGGTGCACCGGCCCGTGGAGTTGTAGCGCAGCCCGTGATACGGACACTGGATCTCGTCCGAGCCGACGAGCTTGCCCATCGAAAGCGGTGCCAGGCGGTGCCAGCAGGCGTCCGCGAGAGCGACGGGACGGTTGTCGGTGGTGCGGTAGAGCACCATCGGCTTGCCGGCGATCGTCCGCGACATCGGCGCCTTCGCCGTCACCTCGTGGTCCCACGCCACGGCGTACCAGGCGTTGAGCGGGTGGGGGAAGATCTTGGCGGTTACGGTCTCGTTGGTCTCGAGAGACATGGGGCCTCCTTGGTTCGGCTCCTCAGTCTCGTGGGGCGACTGTGACGCGGGCCACGGCCTTTTCACTCACTGGAAGCCTCTTCACTCGCTGGAGGGAGGGCCGGAGCCAAGGGCCCGTGAGATGCCCTGAGCCGCGGTCAGCACATACGGCGCCAGCTCGCGCGGCCTGGCCGATCGCGACTGCACCACGATCGAGACCGCGGCGGCGACCTCGCCGGTGCCGTCGCGGACCGGCGCGGCGACCGAGGTCGCGTCATCGGTGACGGCCTGCTCCGAGACGGCGTAGCCGCGCTGACGGACCTCGGCGAGCACGCGTCGAAGACGGTCCGGCTCGACGATCGTGCCGGCCGTGTAGCGCGGCAAGGGACCGGCCAGCACCTGCTCCTGGATCTCGGGCGGGGCGTGAGCGAGCAGCACCAGGCCGACACCCGTGGCGTGCAGGTGGAAGCGTCCACCCACCCTCGTCAGGACGGGCACTGCGTGGCGTCCGGCAATGCGCTCGACGAAGACCAGCTCGAGATCGTCCCGCACCGCCAGCTGAACGTTCTGCCGGGTGACGACGTACAGGTCCTCCATGAACGGCAGGGCGGACTCCCGCAGCCCTGGCGCTCGCGGGGCCAACGATCCGACCTCCCACAGTCGAAGACCGATCCGGTACCGGCCCGAGCCGACCCGCTCCAGCGCGCCCCACTCGACCAGCTCCGCCGCGCGACGATGTGCCGTGGGCAAGCTGATGTCGGCACGCCGGGCGAGCTCGCTGAGCGTCAGCTCTCGGTGACCGGCATCGAAGGCAGCAAGCAGTGCAAGCACCTTGCTGGTGACGCTGGTGCCGCCCATCGCCGCCCTTCCTGCCGTGACCGGGCCATCGTACGGCTCGATCATGGGCGGCGAACAACGATCGCGACCATCTCACCGCCAGGCTTTGGCGTCCGCGAGTCAGCCGCGCAGCTGCGCGGCCAGCGGGCAGTCGAAGGGGTCGCGCGCCCGGATGCCGACGTTGTTGAGGTAGTCGACGACGATCGCGTACGAGTGGAAGAGCCCGACCTCCAGGTAGTCGATGCCGTTCTTCTCGCAGTGCGCCTTGACGAACGGCTGCGCCTTGCGCAGGTTGCAGCGTGGCATGTTCGGGAAGAGGTGGTGCTCGATCTGGTAGTTGAGCCCACCCATCGCCCAGTCGACGACCGGGTTGCCGCGGACGTTGCGCGACACCATGACCTGGCGGCGCAGGAAGTCCAGCTTCATCTCCGGCGGAATGATCGGCATGCCCTTGTGCGCCGGCGCGAACGACGCCCCGAGGCAGAACCCGAACACCGCCATCTGGAGGGCGAAGAACGCCACCGCCTTGCCCAGCGGGAGGAAGGCCAGGAGGATCGCGACGTACGCGACGAGCCGGGTCACGACGAGCCACAGCTCGGTGCGGCGCCACGGCTGGTTGGACGTCTTGTCGCGCGCGGCGCGGATGCTCTCGGCGTGCAGGTTGAGGCCCTCCAGCGTCAGCAGGGGGAAGAACAGCCAGCCCTGGCGCTTGACGAACCAGCCCGCGAAGCCGGTCGTGCGCTGCGCGACGATGCCGGGCGTGAACGCGATGGCGCCGGGGCCGATGTCGGGGTCGTAGCCCTCGAGATTGGGGCCCTTGTGATGCATGTTGTGCTTGGCCCGCCACCACGCGAAGCTCAACCCCGCGAAGCCGCCGGCCAGGATGCGGGCGGTCCAGGAGTTCCACTTCGACGATGTGAACATCTGCCGGTGCGCGGCGTCGTGGCCGAGGAAGCCGAACTGCGTCACGATGACGCCGAGCGCGGCGGCCAGGATCAGCTGGAACCACGAGTTGCCGAGCAGGAAGAACCCGACCCAGATCGCGAAGAAGGCGCCGACGTGCGCGCCGATCTGGAGCCAGTAGTAGCCGCGCCGCCGCTCCAGCAGCCCTTCGTCCTTGACGGTCTGCATCAGCTCGGTGAACCGGCTGACGTACCCGTCGGGCCTCGCACTGGTGGTCGAATTCATCTGGGTAGTCATCGGCCGCCCTCCTTAGGGCTGGTCGCTCCCGAGGGGCCTGAGTGGCCGCGGCGAGACGTTCTCCTCCGAGTGTGACACGCGGAGGTTGCACGTGCGTGGTGAGCGCAGATCCTCAACCCAGAACGAGGAGGAGATCGCCACCCTCGGCCTGACGGGTGTCCTTGATGACGAGGCGCCCGACCGTGCCGGCATTCGGGGTCGTGATGGACGCCTCCATCTTCATGGCCTCGATCGTCGCGACGGTCTGCCCTGCCTCGACGGTGTCGCCCTCGGCGACGAGCGGATGGACGACACCCGCGAACGGCACCGCGACGTGACTCGCGTCGCCCGCGTCAGCCTTCTCCGACGATGTGACCTTGGAGTCAACCGACCGGTCGCGGACCTCGGTGGGTCGCAGCTGGCCGTTGATCGTGCCGAGCACATTGCGGATGCCGCGCTCGTCGGCGTCGCCGATCGCCTCGACGCCGAACAGCAGCAGATTGCCCTCCGACACCTCGACCTCGGTCTCGCCGCCGGCCCGCATGCCGTAGAGGAAGGCGTCGGTCGGGACGGTGGACAGGTCCCCGTACTCGGCGCGCGCCTTCTCAAAATCGTCCGTGGGTCCGGGGAACAGCAACCGATTGAGCGTGTGCCGGCGGTCGTGCGCCAGCCCCGTCCGGTCGTCGTCGGTCAGCTCGGTGACCGGGTGCCGGGTGCTGCGACCCTCGAGCGCCTTGGTGCGGAACGGCTCGGGCCAGCCGCCAGGCGGGTCGCCCAGCTCACCGGACAGGAAGCCGATGACGGAGTCGGGGATGTCGAACGACGCGGGGTCGTCGGCGAACGCGTCCGGGTCGGCGCCGACGGCCACGAGGTGCAGCGCGAGGTCGCCGACGACCTTCGACGACGGCGTCACCTTGACGACGTTGCCGAGGATGTCGTTGGCGGCGGCGTACATGTCCTCGATCTGTTCGAACTTCTCTCCCAGGCCCAGGGCCGTGGCCTGTTGGCGCAGGTTCGACAGCTGGCCGCCGGGGATCTCGTGGCGATAGACACGTCCGGTCGGGGCGGGCAGGCCCGACTCGAATGGCGCGTACAGCCGGCGTGTGGCCTCCCAGTACGGCTCGAGCGCGTTGACCGCGTCGATGTCGAGCCCGGTCGTCCGGTCGCCGTAGTCGGTCGCGGCGACGAGCGCCGACATCGGGGGCTGGGACGTCGTGCCGGCCAGCGCGGCCGAGGCGGCGTCGACGGCGTCGACGCCGGCGTCGATCGCCGCTGTCAGGGTCGCGAGCTGACCGCCGGGGGTGTCATGGGTGTGCAGGTGGACCGGCAGATCGAACCGCTCACGCAACGCGCGCACGAGCGTCCGCGCGGCGGGGGCGCGCAGCAGGCCGGCCATGTCCTTGATCGCCAGCACGTGCGCGCCGGCCTCGACGATGCGGTCCGCGAGCTCGAGGTAGTAGTCGAGCGTGTAGAGCGTCTCGCCCGGGTCGGACAGGTCACCGGTGTAGCACAGCGCGACCTCGGCGACCGCCGTGCCGGTGGCGCGGACGGCCTCGATCGCGGGCCGCATCTGGTCGACGTCGTTGAGGGCGTCGAAGATGCGGAAGATGTCGATGCCGGTCTGTGCGGCCTCGGCGACGAACGCGTCGGTGACCTCGGTGGGGTAGGGCGTGTAGCCGACCGTGTTGCGGCCCCGCAGCAGCATCTGCAGGCAGATGTTGGGCGCCGCCTCCCGCATCGCGGCGAGCCGCTGCCACGGATCCTCCTTCAGGAAGCGCAGCGCGACGTCGTACGTCGCCCCGCCCCACGCCTCGATGCTCAGGAGCTGGGGGGTCATGCGGGCCACGTGCGGCGCGACCTGCACCAGGTCGCGGGTGCGCACGCGCGTCGCCAGCAGCGACTGATGGGCGTCGCGGAACGTGGTGTCGGTGACGCCGACCGTGTCGCGCTGGCGCAGTGCCGCAGCGAAGCCCTCGGGCCCGAGCTCGGCGAGGAGCTGCCGCGAACCGTCCGGCGGCGGCACCGACAGGTCGAGCCGCGGCAGCTTCGAGACGGGGTCGACGCTCGTGGGCGAGGCGCCGTGCGGCTGGTTGACCGTCACGTCGGCCAGGTACGACAGGATCCGGCCGGCCGGATCGGATGCGCCGTGCGCGTCGAGCAGCTCGGGGTGCTGCTCGATGAACGTCGTCGTGACCCGTCCCGCGCGGAAGTCCGCATTCGCGAGGAGCCCGCGCACGAACGGGATGTTGGTCGAGACGCCGCCGACGTGGAACTCGCTCAGCGCGCGCTCGGCGCGGGCCACCGCCGACTCGAAATCGCGGCCGCGGCACGTCAGCTTGCTCAGCAGGGAGTCGAAGTGGGCACTGACGACGGCGCCGGTGAACGTCGTGCCGCCGTCGAGTCGCACGCCTGGCCCGCCCGGGGAGCGGTAGGCAGTGATCGTGCCGGTGTCTGGCCGAAAGCCGTTGGCGGGGTCCTCGGTCGTGATGCGGCACTGCAGCGCGAAGCCGCGGGCCTTGATGTTCTCCTGCACGTCCAGATCCAGATCGGCGAGGGTTTCGCCGGCGGCGATGCGCATCTGCGCCTGGACGAGATCGACATTGGTGACCTCCTCGGTCACGGTGTGCTCGACCTGGATGCGCGGGTTCATCTCGATGAACACATACCGTCCATCGGCGCCCAGCAGGAACTCCACCGTCCCGGCACACCAGTAGCCGATCGACTCCGCGAACGCCACCGCGTCGGCGCACATCGCCTTGCGGATGTCGCGGTCCAGGTTCGGCGCCGGGGCGATCTCGACGACCTTCTGGTGGCGGCGCTGCACCGAGCAGTCGCGCTCGCGCAGGTGCACGACGTTGCCGCGCTGGTCGGCCAGGATCTGTACCTCGATGTGCCGGGCGTCGACGACGGCCTCCTCGATGAAGCAGGTCGGATCGCCGAATGCGCCATCGGCCTCGCGCATCGCGGCCTCGATCGACTCGCGCAGCTTCGCGGGATCGTCGACGCGGCGCATGCCCCGCCCACCGCCACCGGCGACCGCCTTGACGAACAGCGGGTACGACAGCACGTCCGAGGCGGCGACCAGCTCGTCGACGTCCGCCGACGGCTCGACCGACTTCAGCGTCGGGACGCCCGCCGCCTTCGCCGCCGCGATCGCGGACGCCTTGTTGCCGGTGAGCTCGAGCACCTCCTTGGGCGGGCCGATGAACGTCACCCCGGCGCGCTCGCACGCCTCCGCGAGATCGGGGTTCTCCGACAGGAAGCCGTAGCCGGGGTACACGGCGTCGGCGCCCGCGCTGACCGCCGCCGCGACGATCGCCTCGGGATCGAGGTACGCCCGCACGGGGTGGCCGCGCTCGCCGATCTCGTACGCCTCGTCGGCACGGACGCGGTGCTCGGAGCCGCGATCCTCGTACGGGAACACCGCGACGGTGCGGGCACCAAGCTCTTGCGCGGCCCGGATCGCCCGGATCGCGATCTCACCGCGATTGGCCACGAGAATCTTCGCAAACATCGGAAACGTCCTTGGCTCGGAGGGGCGTTGCCACAACCTATCCCCCACCCCGGATCCCCCGGTTCCGAGGTGACCATCGCTTCGCCGTCCGTCGTGCGGGCGCGTGGGCGGGGCGGACGCACGATGAGGGTATGCGCAGCCCCAGGTGCCACGACCCCTCATCGTCCGTCCTTCCCGGAGGGCGTTGACGCCGTAGGCTCGGGGCATCCCTGCAGCACCGTGACATGAAGGAACACCATGGCCGACTCCTGTACCTGCTCGTGCGCGTCCACCCGCCGACGCCGCCGGCCGACCGCGACGTTCGTCATTGCGACCCTGGCGCTGTTCATGTCGCTGGGCGGCACGTCGTACGCGGCCGTGAAGGCCAAGAGCATCGGCACCAAGCAGCTGAAGGACAGCAGCGTCACGTCGGCGAAGATCGCCCGCGCCGGAGTCACTGCCAGCGACATCCGCGCCAACGTCATCGACGGCACCAAGATCCGTGCGGGATCGATCGGCTCGCAGCACATCCTCGACGGCAGCATCGGCGCCCAGGACATCCAGCCGGGCAGCATCGGTGCCCGCGAGATCGCCGCGAACAGCATCAACTCCCAGCAGATCGCCGACCAGAGCCTGGGCCTCGGCGAGCTCAACCAGGCCGCCGTCGACCTGTTCAGGGACGTGCCGACGACCCTCGTCCTCGAAGGCGGCAACCAGGCCACTCAGGGGATGCCGAACACCAGCCTCGACGGCACGGCTTCGAACGCCTTCACCATGGTTCGCTCGACCTCGATACCGGCGGCCACGACCGGCACCACGCTCATCCAGTCGCTCACCTCGGTCGAGTCGACTGGCGACACCGTGGTCACGTGCTGGATTGCCAGGGGCGACGATGTTCTGGCGACCAGCAGCACCACCCCGCGAGGACGCGCCGTCCTCGCCGTCACGGCGATGACCTCTTTGGCTGAGACAGACGCGGTCGAGACGCGATGCCAGGCGGACGGCACCGCCACCGCCGATACCCGGACCTCCACGGGCGCCACGTCGATGACCCTGATGCGCGTCGACGACTGACCCATCACCCGGATTCGGCCTGAGGGCCCGTGCCGACCGCGGGCGGTGCGTGAGACACCTGTCGCGTCGGAGGGCGGTGCGTGAAGCACCTATCAGCGTGCCGAAAGGTGTCTGGGGCACCGGCGACGCCGTACGGCGTCCCTCATAGGTGTCTCACGCACCGCCCACACCGGGCCCACCGCGCTCGAGGGGGCCACAACCACCCCCTCGAGGGGCGTGAAGTACCCCCTCAGCGTTGGGGGGGTGGGGTCAAGGCTGGGTTGCCGAAGATCAGGACTTGTAGACGCGGGTCGACATGATCATGTCGGCCCAGGTGCGGTTCTCGCCGTCCCACAGCGGCCACAGGTAGCCGATACCGCACGGCAGCGCGTCGAGGATGTGCACGAGCTGGCGAGCGAACGTCAGACCGCCGCCGATGGGCTGGTGCGTGTCGGCCGACAGCACCGTGATGCCCAACAGCTTTTTGCCGATCGTCTGCCCCGTGGATCCCTGACGGATGACCCAGTTGAAGACGAACCAGCCGATCGCGAACAGCAGGTAGACGACGAACGGCAGGCCGCTGAGCTGGAACGAGAAGCCCGAGTCCGAGGTCTCGCTCTCGCCGAAGGCGGCGGCTAGCACCGAGAAGACGATGGCGGTGGGAAGGCTGTCGATCACCACGGCCGCGACGCGCGACCACCAGCCCGCGAATGCTCTCGTCGAGGCGGGTTGTGCGGCGGCGTAATCGGTCATGGACGTGTCCCCTGTCGTCGTCATCAGAATGTGTCGGCCACCATCAGACCAGATATGCGGGGTCCTGCACCGTCCAGTGGAGGGTAGACGGTGCAGAACCCCGCAAATCCGGGCTGGGGTCGGCCGGGTCGGGGTGGGCTAGAGGGGTTTGAGCTTGGTGATGAGCCAGGCTCCGTTGGTGCGTTTGGCGGTCACGGAGATCTGGGCGGCGGAGACGCTGGCCTCCTTGTCAGTGGCCCGCCGGCTCGACTGGTCGAGGAACACCAGCAGCTGGGCGGTGTCGCCCTCCAGCTCCCGGACCGCGGCGCCCTGCACCGTGGCGGTCAGCACGAGCTGCTGGCCCGGCGCGTTCTTCTGCAGCACGGTGAAGAGCGTGTCGTACTCCTTGCGGGCGTCGCCCCTCAGCACCGAGTCGAGGACCGACGTCGTGCGGCCCGGGTCGGCGTAGTCGTAGCTCAGCACCTCCGTCAGCCCCTTCGACACCTCGGCCTGCACTTGCGCCGTGGTCTTGGCGTCGGTCAGCGCATGGTTGGACGCTGCCGACGTCGATCGCAGGTCGAACGACATCCACCAGCCGACGCCACCGACCGCGAACATCGCGGCGATGACCGCGACGGCGGCGTAGAGGCCGATCCGCGCACGGAGCTTCGTGAAGATCGTGGTCATGAGAGGTCCACCGCCACCTGTTCGATGTTCTCGAGCTTCCACTGCCCCTTGGCCTTCACGAGGTCGGCGATGAAGCGGTTGCGCTTGATCGTCGGCTCCGTGCCGGCGGACGGATCGTCGGCGACCGTGATCTCGACGGCCGCGATGATGGTCGCGGAGTCGTCGTCGAGGTCGAGCACCGCGGCGTCGATGACGCGTCCGGTCGAGATCTTCTTCTGGTCCGCGAGCAGGCCGCGGTCGTCGTCGCCCACGGCCGCGAGCTGGTCGTGCAGCGTGCCGGTCGTGACGTCGAGCCAGGCGTCGAGGCCTTCGTCGATGTCGCGGTAGTCCAGCGACTGCAGCGTCTCGATGTGCTGCCGCCCGGCGATCAGCACCGCGTCACGCGTCTCGGCGCGATCGAGGTCCCCGTCGCCGGCCGCCTGCCACCACGCGAGCAGGCCGCTGACCAGGACGATCGCGGCGACCACCCCCAGCGCGACGAGACGCAGCCGCCGGCGCAGCGACGCCGTCCAGCCCGGCCAAGCGGGCTGCACGGACGACTCACTCTCGTCCGGTTCTGCCTCCGGTACCTCAATCTCGTCCGTCACGTCGTCCCCGATCTGCGTGGTCATCGGTCCCCTCCCATGAGGTCGTCCAGCGAGTCGGGCACGGTCACCTGCGCCGCGGCCGACGGCTTGCGCGGGACGCTCTGGGGCCCCCGCACGTCGGCGCCGCTCGACGGTGACGCGGTGCACCCCGCGCTGGTGTTGAACGGCTGGCCCGGGCTCGTCTCAAGACCCGGCCGCGGCGTCGTCCCGCCGTAGCCCGTGGTGCATGGCAGCGGGTCGAAGTACGTCTGGGCGAGCCCCAGATCGAGTCCTCTGGACCCGTTCACCGCCCAGCCGACGCTCAACGCCTCCGGCACCCGAAACAAGGCGTCCTCGACCCCGGCGGCATTCGTGCCGAACACCTGCGCGGTCGACACGAGGTTGCTCATCAGCACCCCCAGCGGCCGGCCCACCTGGTCGAACAGCCGGCTGATCTCTCGCGCGGCGGCCGGCGAGTTCTTGATCAGCGCCCGCAGGTCGCCGTCGGAGTCGGCGAGCGTCGTCGCGAACAGGTCGAGATCGGAGCTGAAGCTCTTGATGCTGTCGGCCGACTCCTGCTGCGTCGTCAGCACGGTCTGCGCGCTGTCGATCAGGGCCGACGAGACCAGGAAGTTGTCGTCGGCGGTCTCGACGAAGTCCTGCGACGTCTCGATCAGCCGCGCCACGTGCGGGGCGGCGCCGCGGGAGAACTCGTAGAACTCGTCAATGACGGTCGACAGGGCGTCCTCGGGCACCGACGCCGCGAAGTCGCGACCCGTCCGCAGGACGTCCTCGATCGCCGGCGGCATCGACGCGGCCGATCCCTCGATGCGGTCGCCGTCGCGGAGCTTCTTGCCGTTGCCCGTCCCGGTGCCGCGCAGGTCGATGTACTGTTCGCCGATCGCGGACCGGTTGGCGACGGTCGCGGCGGCGTCGGCCGGGATGTCGGGGGCGTCGCCTGCGATGTGCAGCACCGCCTCCATGCCGTCGGGCGTCGTGTGCAGCTCCTTGATGCGCCCCACCGGCACGCCGCGATAGGTCACCTCGCCGTTGGCGAACGAGCCGCCGGCGTCG
The DNA here is from genome assembly GCA_025964895.1 of Aeromicrobium sp. Lineage (GTDB taxonomy): Bacteria > Actinomycetota > Actinomycetes > Propionibacteriales > Nocardioidaceae > Aeromicrobium. The sequence goes on along the minus strand of JAOPXY010000032.1, from coordinate 54,009 downwards.
GGCAGCGCCACCGTGACGCGATAGCCCGTGCCGAAGGGATTGAGCCCCACATACTTGGCTCCCAGGTACGTCGTGGCGAGCAGCCCCACGATCGCGAAGACGATGAGCTGGATCTGGATCCGACGGGTCAGCATCAGTCGTCACTCTCCTCGGAGGTCGGTGTCGCGGCGGGCTGCGTGGGGCTCGCCGAGTCGTCGGGGCTCGGCGACGGCTCCGTCGGCGAGGCGCTGGGCGACTCGCCGGGAGACGGCGACGGACCCGGCGGGGTGCTCGGCGACGGCACCGAGATCGTCGACTGCGGATAGCCCGGGGTCGGCGAGCTGGTCGGCGGCAGCAGGGTCGGCGGGCGGTCCTCGTCCTTCTGCGTCGTCGCGGACGACGGTGCGTACCGCGCGCCACTGGTCGTGGCGTTCGTCTGGCCGCCCACCTGCGGCCACGCGCAGCCGATCGCGGCGCAGTCGGCCGGGATGGTGCGGAAGTTGGTCGTGATGAAGACGTTCAGGTAGTCGCCCTTGATCGCTCCCAGCACCGAGTCCGGGAACGGGTAGGTCAGCAGGATCTCCAGCGACTGCGGCAGGTCGTCGCCGGACCTGGCGAGCTGGGTGAGGATCGGCTCGAGCGCCTTGAAGTCGGCGATGATGTCCTTCTGCGACGCGTCGAGCGTCTCGACGGTGACGTCGGACAGCCGGTCGAGCGCGGAGAGCATGTCGACGAGCTGCTCACGCTGGTCGGCGAACACCTTCATGCCGGGGCTCAGCCCCTCCAGCGCCGACACGATCTTGGCCTTGTCGCCGTCCAGCGTCGTCGACAGCTGTTCGAGCCCGTCGAGCGCCGCCGTGATGGCCTCCTTGTTGTCGTCGAGCTGGCCCACGAAGGTCGACATCTCCTCCAGGAACCCCTTGATCTCCTCGGGACGTCCCGCCGACACCTGCTGCAGCTCGCGCGAGATCTCCTGGAACTGGCCGATCCCGCCGCCGTTCAGCACCATCGACAGCGCACCGAGCACCTGCTCGACCTGCGCGGCCTGTGACGTCTCGGCCACCCCGAGGCGCGCGCCGGACGCCAGCTCGGGGCCCGCGACCGCGACCTCGGGTCGGACGAGGGCGACGTACTTCTCGCCCAGCAGGGACGTCTGCTGGATGCGCGCCGCGGTGCCGGCCGGCAGCGACACGTCGTCGTTGACGAGCAGGTCGACGCGGGCGCTGGTGCCGTCGTCGTTGAGCCGGATCTTGTCGACCCGGCCGACGGCGACGTTGTCGACCTTGACGCTCGACTGGGGCACGAGGTCGAGGACGTCCTCGAAGTCGGCGGAGATCCGCACCGGGTTCGAGCCGAGATCTGCGCCACCGGGCAGCGGCGTGTCGTAGACGCCCTTGGTCAGCACGCCGCAGCCGCTCAGCAGCAACGCCGCCACCGCGGCGCCGGCCGCGAGCCGCACCCGGTTCACTGCGCCGCTCCCGTGCCGGGCAGCAGCACCGGCGGCGCGGCCTGCGAGGTCTGCGCGCTGAGCCCATCGGTCGACCACAGCGAGATCTCGTTGAGGTTGCCGCGGCCCTGCAGCGTGCCGGTGCCAGGGTCGTAGGCGTTGAGGAAGTTCTGCAGGGCCAGCGGGATCAGCCGCACGGCCTCCTCGAGCGACTTCTTCTGCTTGACGAGCACCTGCGTCGGGCCGATGAGGTTGTCGACGCTGGTCTTGAGGTGGCCGCGGTTGTCCTTGATGAAGCCGTCGAGCACGCCGAGCGCGTCACCGAGGTTGGCGACCGCGTCGGCGAGGTCCTCGCGGTCCTCGGCGAGGTAGTCCGCCACCGAGGCGAACTGCCGGTTGACGTCGGCGACGCCTTGGTCATTGGCGACCAGCATGTCGTTGAACTCCTTGAGGTTGGCGACGGTGTCGAAGAAGTCCTCGTCGAGGTCGGACAGCGTTCCTGTCGCCTTGCCGAACTCGGAGATCATCTGGTTGAGCCCCTTGCCCTGCCCCTCGAGGTTCGCGGCGCCGACCTCGAGCAGGTCCGACAGCGCGCCGTTGCGGTTGACGCCGTTGGGCCCCAGCTTCTGGCCCATGTCGTTGAGGCTGCGGTACAGGTCGTCGACCTCGACCGGCACGGCGGTGCGGTCCTTGGGCACGACGGTGCCGGCGGCGAGCGCCGTGCCACCGTCGAGCGGCTTGGTGAGCTGGACGTATCGGTCGCTGACGAGGGTCGGTGCGACGATCACCGCATCGGTGTGGGCGCTGACCTGCTGGTCCCGGTCGAGACGCATCGACACCTTGACCGCGTCGCCCTTGGGCTCGACGGACGTCACGGTGCCGACGGGCACGCCGAGGATCTGGACGTCGGAGCCCGGGTAGAGCGCGACGGCGGAGTCGAACATCGCCGCGAACTCGGTGCCCTGCCGGGCGCGTGTCTCACGCCAGACCAGCAGGCCCGTGACGATCAGCGCCACGACCACCACGAGAGCGGTGCGGGTGCGGTGGCCGGATTGGATCATTGTCCGCCTCCCTTGCGCGGCGAGCAGTTGCGCTCGACGTCGTTGTCGAGGATGGGTGCGCCCGAGGCGTCGAACAGGCTGCAGATGTAGGAGTCGACCCACTTGCCGTTGCCCATCGCCGACGTGACGACGCGGTAGTAGGGGCCGAGCTTGGCGAGCGCGGAGTCCAGGTTGTCCTGGTTGCGCTGCAGGATGACCGACAGCTCGTCGAGCCTCGCGAGGGCCGGACGCAGTGCCTCCTCGTTGTCCTTCACGAGTCCCTTGAGCTCGGTACCGAGCCGGGCCGTGCCGTCGAGCATGCTCTCGACGGCCGTGCGGCGCTTCTCCAGCTCACCCAGCAGCGCGCTGCCGTCGTCGATCAGGTTCGCGAACTCCGCGTTGCGGTCCTTAAGCGTGCCGGTGATCTGCGAGGTCGACTCCAGCAGGTCGCCCAGTTGGTCGTCGCGGCTGGAGATCGTGCGCGACAGGTCGGTGAGTCCCTCGATCGTGGTGCGCACCGACTCCGGGGTGTCCTTGAACGCGGTCGACAGCGCCTCGAAGCTCTCCTCGACCTTCTCGGTGTCGATCTCCTCGATCGTGTCGGACAGGTCGGAGAACGCGGCGTTGACGTCGTACGGCGTCGTGGTGCGGGTGACGGGGATGGGTCCGTCGAGCGTGCCGCGGCCCAGCGGGTCGAGGGACAGGAACTTCTGGCCCAGCATCGTCTTGACCTTGATCGCCGCGGTCGTCTGGTCGCCCAGGTCGATGCCCTTGACCCGGAACTTCACCGAGACGACGGAGCCGTCGAGGCCGATGTCGGCGACCTTGCCGACCTTGACGCCGGCGACGCGCACCTCGTTGCCGGGGCGGAGCCCGCCGGCCTCGGCGAACTGGGCGGAGTACATCGTGCCCCCGCCCACGACGGGCAGGGCGTCGGCGTAGAACGTTCCGGCGAAGATCAGCACGAGGGTCAGGAGCCCGGTCAGTGCGACGGCGACCTTGTTCCGCTCGGCGAACGATGTGCGGTAGCGGGCCATCAGCGGCACCTTCCTGCGACGGGCTGGACCCCGAGATCGCCCTTGTAGCCCTGGGGCAACGGGATGCGTCCCTCGATCGAGCACAGATAGAAGTTGAACCACGAGCCGTAGCTGGCGATGCGACCGATGCGGTCGAGCTTGACCGGCAGCTGCTTCAGGAAGCTGTCGAGGGTGACCTCGTTCCTGGACAGGTTCTCCGACAGGGTGCCCAGCGACGTGATCGACTTCTTCAGCGGTGGACGACTCTCCTCGAGCAGGCCCGCGACGCTGTCGGTCAGGTGGCCGAGGCCCTCGAGCGTGTTGCCGATCGTCGTGCGGTCCTCGGCGAGCCCGCTGACGAGCCGCTGCAGGGTGATGATCGTGGTGTCGAGCTGGCTCGACCGGGCGTTGACCGTGGTCAGCACCGAGCTGAGGCTCGTGATCAGGTTGCCGATGACCTCGTCCTTCTCGGCGATCGTCGACGTCAGGCTCGCGGTGCTCGACAGCAGCCCCTCGACCGTCGCGCCCTCGCCCTGGAACACGGCGATGATCTGCTCGCTCAGGTTGTTGACGTCCTCGGGGTTGAGCAGCTGGAACAGCGGCTGGAAGCCGTTGAACAGCAGCGTGAGGTCGAGCGCGGGTCGCGTCTGGTCGACGCCGAACGTGTGCCCCGCGGTCAGCGCCGGACCGCCGTCGTCCGACGGCTCGAGCGAGATGTACCGCTGGCCGACGAGGTTGCGGAACCGCAGCTCGGCGGTCGTGCCGCGCTTCAGGTCGACGGCGTCCGACACCGTGAACGACACCTTGGCGAGGCGCTTGTCGGTGACCTCGATCTTGTTCACCGTACCGACCTTGACGCCCGCGATGCGGATGTCGTCGCCGATGTTGAGGCTCGTCGCGTCGGTGAACACCGCCGACATCGGCACGCCGCCGGTGCCGCTGCTGTTGCGGATCGTCGCGGCGAGGGCGACCGTCGCCATGATCGTGAGGATCGTGAACAGGAGGCTCTTGACGATGGTCGAGGTCATTGCAGCGTCACCTTCGCGTTGCGCAGGGTCGGCCCCACGAGGAGGCTCGCCCACTTCGGGTAGTCCTGGGGCGCCATACCCTGGGTCGGGGCCAGCAGCTCGGCGATGAGCGTGTTCTCGCCGACGGAGTTGGCCGGGCCGAGGCCCGTGGCGGCCGTCGCCTGCGCGAGGTCGTTCGACGGCGGCGCCGGGATCGCTGCCGGCTCGCCCTCGTCGTCCGGCTCAGCCGCATCATCGGTCGAGGCCGTCGAGGCCGTCGAGGACGAGGAGGTCGAGCCCGTCGAGCCGGCCGGCTGCGTCCCCGTCCGCCCGGTGACGTACGGGCACCGTGGCTTGCCCGAGCCGGTGAACGTCGGCTTGTCCTTGCCCGCGACGTACTTGCCGCGCGAGTCGGTGACGTTGAGCTTGACGTGGATGCCGGGCTCGGTCGTGCCCTCGCCGAGCGTCTTGTCCATCGCGGGGATGAACCGGCGGGCGGCATCGAAGAGGCACGGGAACTCGCGCGCATACGGCGCGGCGGCCTCGAGCGCGGTGCGACTCTCGTCGGCGAGCACCTCGATCGTGTCCTGGTTCTTCGTGACCCACCCGCGGCTGGTGTCCGCCGACTCGATGACGGTCGCGTACACCTCGCTGAGCTCGGTGCGCTGGTCGACGAGCGTGGCTGACGTCGTGGTCATGGTGTCGAGCGCCGAGAGCAGATCGGGCAGTGCCTCGTTGTAGGTGCCGGCCACCGAGGCGAGCTTCGCGAGGTCGTCGGTCATGGCGGGCACCTTGGGGTTGAGCTTCTGGAGGTAGTCGCTCCACGCCGCGAGGTTGTCGCCGATCGCGCGGCCCTGGCCGCGCAGCATCGTGGCCAGCTCGCCGAGCGACGCCGAGAGCTTGTCGGGGTTGATCGACTGCAGCAGCGGCAGCAGCTCGTCGAAGACCTGCTCGAGCTCGACGGACTCATCCGACACGTCCTGGTGGATCGTGCCTCCGGCTTCGAGCGTCTCGCCACCTCCGCCGCTGTCACCGTCCGGTGTTACGAGCGAGACGAACCGCTCACCGAACAGCGTCTTGGGCAGCAGCCGCGCGGTCGTGCCGACGGGCAGCTCGTCGAGCGTCGACGGCTTGATGCCGAGGGTCAGTGTCGCGCCGCCGTCGGCGGTCTCGAGCTTCGTGACGGTGCCGACGGGCACGCCGTGCAGCTTGACGTCGGAGCCCCTCTGCAGGGCGTTGCCGATCGTGCCGGTCTGCAGCGTCAGGTCGGCCCGGTCGACGAACGTCTTGTTGTACGCGAGCATGGCGGCGACCACGATCAGCGCGGCCAGCCCGAGGTACCCGACGCCGAGCAGCGCGTCGGGCCAGCGGCGGACGGGCCTCATCCGGCGATCCTGACCGTCGTGGTGCTGCCCCACAGGGCCATCGAGAGGATGAGGTCGAGCACCGCGACCGACACGATGCAGCGACGGACGGCCGTGCCCACCGCGAGGCCCACCCCGGCGGGGCCACCGCTGGCCTTGAAGCCCAGGCGGCAGTGGATCAGGATGATCAGCACCGAGAAGAACAAGACCTTCGCGAACGACAGCAGGATGTCGATGGGCGGCAGGAACAGGTTGAAGTAGTGGTCGTACGTGCCGGCCGACTGCCCGTAGAAGAGGGTCGTCACGATGCGGGCGCCGGCGTACGACGTCAGCAGGCCGATGACGTACAGCGGGATGATCGCGATGAAGCCGGCCACGACGCGGGTCGTCACGAGGTACGGCACGCTGGGCACCGCCATGACGTCGAGCGCGTCGACCTCCTCGTTGATGCGCATCGCGCCCAGCTGCGCCGTGAAGCCGGAGCCGACGGTCGCCGACAGCGCGAGGGCCGCGACGAGCGGCGCGATCTCGCGGGTGTTGAAGTACGCCGAGATGAAGCCGTTGAGCGTCGAGGTGCCGATCTGGTTGAGCGCCGCGTAGCCCTGCATGCCGACGACCGTGCCGACGAACAGCGTCATGCCGAGCATGACGCCGATCGTGCCGCCGATCACCGCGAGCGCTCCGGAGCCGAAACTGACCTCCGACAGCAGCCGGCCGATGTCGCGCGGGTACCGCTTGATCGTCGCGGGGATCCACAGCAGCACCCGGCCGTAGAAGCGGATGTCACGTCCGCTCTCGACGAGCAGGTCGATCGGACGGTCCCACCAGCGGGACACGCGCGGCTCGACGATGGGCGGCTGCGTGCGGGGGCGGCGGGGGGTCGTGTCGGTCATTCAGGCTCCCTTGCCAGGCACGAGCTGCAGGTACAGCGTCGTGATGACGAAGTTGACGAAGAACAGCAGGAGGAAGGTGATGACGACCGACTGGTTGACCGAGTCGCCGACCCCCTTCGGGCCGGGCGCGGTGTTGAGCCCGCGGTAGCACGCGATGACGCCCGCCAGGAAGCCGAAGATCAGCGCCTTGACCTCGCCGACGTACAGATCGGAGATCTGCGCCAGAGCCGTGAAGCTGGAGAGGTAGGCGCCCGGCGTGCCGCCCTGCACGATGACGTTGAAGAAGTAGCCGCCCAGCACGCCGACGACCGACACGAGCCCATTGAGCAGCACGGCCGCCGCGATGCAGGCCAGCACGCGCGGCACGACGAGTCGCTGCACCGGCGAGACACCCATGACTTTCATGGCGTCGATCTCGTCGCGGATGCGTCGCGACCCGATCTCGGCGCAGATCGCGGCACCGCCGGCACCGGCGATCACGAGGGTCGTGACGATGGGGGCGGCCTGCTGGATGACGGCCAGGACACTCGCGGCGCCCGTGAACGACTGCGCGCCCACCTGCACCGTCAACGTGCCGAGCTGCAGCGCGATGACGGCGCCGAACGGGATCGCGACGAGGATGGCCGGGACCCACGACACGCTCACGACGAACCAGAACTGCTCGATCGCCTCGCGGACCGCGAACGGGCGCTTGAACGTCAGCCGGGCCGTGTCGAGCGCGAGCGCGAACAGGTCGCCGGTCGAGGTCAGCGCCCGGGTGACGACACCGCGTGGTGGTACGTAGGGTGCTCGCTCACGCTCGTCGTCGTCGGCGACGTACAGCGGCGCCCCTCCCGACGTGACCCGCTCGCGGTGCCGCTCGGCACTCGCGCGGACGCCGCCGGAGCGGGCGACCAGCTGGCGCGGCAGCACCTCGATCGCCCGGGCACCGGCGTGGCGCGACATCAGCGCGGTGCCGCCGGGGTACTCGGGCCCGTCGTCGACGAGGACGGGCTCGTCGCGCCGGTGGTCGGTCTCCTCGCTCATGCCGATCGGACCGTCCGGGTCGCCGCTCATGAACTGCGACACGACGGGGTGGTCGGTCAGCAGGAACTCCTCGCGCGGGCCGAACATCACCAGCTCGCGGCGGTAGAGCATGCCCAGGTTGTCCGGCAGCGTGCGCGCAAGCTCGATGTTGTGGGTGACGACCAGCATCGTCGCGTCGGTCGCGGTGTTGACGTCCATGAGCAGCTGCGCGAGGTTCGACGTGCGGACGGGGTCGAGGCCCGAGTCGGGCTCGTCGATCAGGATGATCTCGGGATCGGTGACGAGCGAGCGGGCCAGGCCGGCGCGCTTCTTCATGCCGCCGGAGATTTCGCCGGGCACCTTGTGCTCCTGGCCGACGAGGCCGACCATGTCGAGCTTCTCCATGACGATGTGGCGGATCTCGCCCTCGCTCTTGCGGGTGTGCTCGCGCAGCGGGAAGGCGACGTTGTCGTAGACGTTCATCGAGCCGAACAGCGCGCCGTCCTGGAACAGCACGCCGAAGCGCTTGCGCATCTCGAGCCGGTGGGACTCCTTGGCGCGCACCATGTCCTCGCCGTCGATCAGGATCGTGCCGGCCTCGGGCTCGACGAGCCCCATGACGGACTTGAGGAACACCGACTTGCCGGTGCCGGACGGCCCGAGCAGCGCTGTGATCTCGCCCTGCGGGAACGTCAGGCTGACGTCGTGCCAGATGTTCTGTCGCCCATAGCTCTTCGAGAGGCCTTCGACCTCGACTGTGCCGCCCATGGGCTCTCGCTTCCGTCGCGGGCGCCTGGCGCCCGGGTGGGTCTGACTGGAACGCGACGCACGGAACCGCCCCCTCGCGGCTCCGGCGTCACGCGGTGAGAACGTATGTGTGACCTGCGCCATGCCGCTACCGATAGGAATCGGTCGCCCCTGGCTTAATAGAAACGTAACCATTAGTTGTCAGGTGCGTCACAACATTTGCCGGGCGTCCGAATGAGGCCGGCGAGGAGCCTGTCATCATGGGAACGTGCCACGCGGTCGCTACTCATCAGTCTGTAGAGGGATCAGTAGCGATCAGCCAGTCTCGTCCCCATGAGCGGAGACCTTCAGAAGGCACTCGGGCGCAACCTGAAGAAGCGCCGCGAGGCGCTCGGCCTGAGCCAGGAGAAGTTCGCCGAGTACCTGGGCTTCCACCGGACCTACGCCGGCGCCCTCGAGCGGGGTGAGCGCAACATCAGCCTCAAGTCGCTCGAGACGCTCGCGGAGCTCCTCGAGGTCACCCCGCTGGAGCTCCTGCGCGAGTAGCCGCCCGGTCGAGCGATGTCCAGCCGAATCACCGATCCGAGGACTTTTCGAGTCCAGATGGTCACGCGGGTAACCACTTGGGCGCTTCCCCGGCCCGAAACACAGGACTGCGCCCGTTGCGAACGCATGTTCCACGACAGGACGCGTGCCCCAGTCCGGGCAAAATTTATCATCTAGGTGACAAGTTTTCCCCATCTCACCCGCGAGGCGCACTCGCACGCTGGACGGGCCCGGCGGAGCGGGCCACTAATGAGATCAGCGCGGGGATCCGTCCCCCACCCTGCCGATTCGGCACCGCTGCTCGAAGGGGAAGTCCCATGACCACCGACCACCACGTACCCGCCTCTCCGGACCCGCGAGCGCGCCTGCTGACGGCCCTGCTGGACGGACGTCCTCGCCACGAGATCGTCGAGCTCGCGCGTCACGCCGACTGGACGGAACCTGCAGAACTCGTCGTCGCCACCGCCGAGGTGTCGGCGGACTTCCACGGCCGCTCGGGGCCACAGCCGGGAACGAACGTCCTCGTCATGCCGTCGGACGACCGGCTCACCGTCGTGGGCGCGGAAGGGGCCACCCGGCGGCTCGTCGAGGTGCTCGCCGCGTCGCCCAACATCACCCGGATCGCCGTCACCTGGGCGGTGTGCCTCGAGGAGGTTCCTCGTGCTCGCCGCTGGACGCTCAGCGCTCTCGAGCTGGTCCGCGACGGGCTAATCGGCGACCAGGGCGTGATCGAGTGCGCCCAGCACGGGCCCGCGCTGTGGTTGCATGCCGACCCTGTCCTGGCCAGGCACACCGCTGTCGAGGTGCTGGCTCCGCTCAACGACCTGCGCACGCACGTGCGGGCGACTCTCGGCGAGACCCTGCTGCTGTGGCTGAAGACCCACGCCAGCGCACCGGCGCTCGCCGAACGGCTCGACACGCATCCCAACACCGTCCGGCGACGGCTGCAGGTCCTGCGCGAGCTGTTCGGCGAACGCCTGTCGGATCCCGAGCAGACCCTCCCGCTGCTGGGCATGCTGGAGATCAACATGCCCGCGTGGCGGTTGGCCGACACGAGCGGCCGGCCCCGGTACCGTCAGAAGACGTGACGCCGGCGCCCCAGTCCCCATCGCCGTCAGCGCCGGTCGGGCAGCCGCACGGTGGCCTTGAGGGCCAGCAGCAAAGCGAACGCGGTCTCGGGATCGTGCAGCTGTTCACCGAACAGAGCCTGCAGAGCGCGCATCCGGTGACGCACCGTCTGCGGGTGGACGCCGAGGCGTTCGGCGATGACGGTCGCGCTGGCTCGGCGCTCGAGCCACAGCATCAGCGTCTGCGCCAGCACCCGGCGACGGTGCGGAGTCATCTGCTCCAGCGGTGCCAGCAGCCTCGACGCCAGCCGGTCGGTCAGCGTGGGTTCGGCGTGCAGCCACAGCAGCACCTCGTGGTCGGCGCAGTCGACGACGTCGGCCCGCGGGATCACGCCTGACTCGATCAGGCCGAGGGCGCGCTCGACCATGTGTGCGGCAGCGGGGACCTCGTCGATCGGCACGGGGAGGCTGATTGCGACGGTTTCCGCGACTCCCGACAGCAGCTTGATCGCGTCGTCCTGCCACTGCGCATCGCACAACGCCAGCACGTGAGTGGGCTCGACCAGCACGAGCGCGTCACCCAGCTCGCCGCCAAGATCGGCACCCTCCGCGCGGGCGGCCAGCACCAGCACGCGCTCGGGCAGCGCCCAGTCCGCCCGCTCGACGAGCCGGTCGTTCGGCGCGACCGCACCGGTCACGAGCAGCCTGCGGGCCAGCTCCACCCGCGCCTGACGGACGTCGGCCGCGGCCTCCTCGACGCCGCTGCGGTGGCCCGCCTCGATCTCGTCGAGCAGGTGGGCGGCCTGATCGAACAGCGCGTCGCCGAGCTGCCCCAGGATCCACGTCGGCAGCCCCTCGGCGAGCGCGATGCGGTGCAGCTCGCCCCACACGTCGCGGATCGCGATGCCGCACGCGGCCCGCATCGCGTCGAGCGTCGCCCCGTCGAACGCCTCGGCATGTCCGAGCCGCCGGAACAGCTCGTCGGCGCCGGCGTCGGGCCTGGCCTTGCCAGCGGCGCGGTCGGCGAGCTCCCTGATACCCGCGCGCACCGCCTCCTCGATGAGCCTGCGCCGCTCACCGCGCAGCGGACCGGCGAGAGCCGGCACCTCGGCCTGGATCGCGGACGCGATGCGCGCCACGACCCACGGCATCGCTACGCGCAGCTCGTCGATCACCCGTTGGGGCGCGATCCGCGTGTGGGTCCTGCTGCGTGTCCGAGCCACGTCCTACCTCCGCCACGACACTGCTACTCATCGGTAGCGTACGCGTCATGGCGGACATCTCAGCCGATAGGCGACCCGCTGTCAAGAATCGCCGTGCGCCCAGACCTCCGAACCAATAGTTCTCATGGTCGGGGTGCGGTGTCGCCACCTCGTCGCGAGGCGGCGGCACCGCGTGGATCGGTCAGCCGACGAAGCGGCCGTTGGTGACCTCGATCTCGGCAGTGTTGCCCGAGCCCGGGATCAACGCATTGATGAGCAGGGTGTTGAGGCCGCAGTTCTGGAAGTTGCCGATCGTGTACTCGCCCGCGAGCGTCCCGCCCTCGATGAGGCTGAAGCTCTCGCCCGCCGGGGTGTTCGCGGGAATCGTGACGGGGTCGATCGTCCGGCAGTGCGCGCCGGTGACGGTCGGCAGGCCGGCGACCTTGATGTTCGACAGCCGGATGTAGTAGCTGGCAGTGGACTGAACCAGAGCGTCGGAGGCGGCGATGTCGATGTGGCCCGTGACCGGGGCGGCCTCCTGGAAGGCGACATCGGCGGTCACGGGAAGGAGGCCGAGCACCTGGAACTTGGCTCGCGTGGCGGGAAGTGGCAGATGGCCTGAGATGTTGCCGTTGGCCGAGTCGATCGCGGTGGACAACGTGGTGGGGCCCAGTGCGATGTCGTTGTCCGTGCTGGCGATGTGGGTCGTACCGACGACGTCGTAGTCGATGTTGAAGGTGTCCGCATGGGCTGCGGTCGGCACGAGCGCCATGACGGCACCGGCCCCGATCATCGCCACGGTGCGGCGGGCAGTGGTCTTCATGATGTCTCCTGTGCGTTGTGCGAGGCGTGATCTGCGGGAGGTCAATTCAGGTCGGCGGTGTGCCGGGACGACGTCGCCGTCCCGGCACACCGCATGACGAGCAGCACCGGTCTCAGCCATCTACCGGACGTTGATCGCGCCATCGGGCGAGTTGACGTTGTAGTTCGTGGCGAAGCTCGCCGGATCCCCGTTCGAGATCGCGCCGAAGCAGCCCACGACGTTGTCCACGAACAGGTTGCCGGTGCCGTTCTCGGCGACCTGCAGATCCTGCCCACCGCCGGCGTTGACGGTCTCGTGGAAGATCACGGCGGCCTCACCCACCACATCGAAGTTGCAGAGGCCGGCGGAGAGCGCAGCGGCCACGTGCGCCTCGACGTTCCCGATGTTGCCGTCGATGTCGTCGGTGACCGCGGCCGTCTCGTTGCCCGTGAGGTTGAGGCTCCACGTCCCGACCTGGGTCACGTTCATCGCGAGGTTGCCCGGCCCGATGCAGCCCGTCCAGGAGCTGGACCCGATGGCGCCGACGTTGGCACCGGTCGCGTTCGTGCCGGCCGTGACCGAGCCGTTGGCCGTGCCCGACGAACAGCCCAGGTTCACCGTGTTGCTGCCGTGGGCGACGGAGAAGGCGATCGGCACTGTCGTGGACGCGGTGAAGCTGTGCGATCCGGACGTGAACGTGCCGACGTCCACGGTGTAGGGCGCCGCCGCCATGGCTGGGCCGGCCAGCGCGACGACCGCCGACGCTCCGAGAACTACTGCTGCCTTCTTGAACATGATTCCTCCGCTTGATCGTTGTGGGCGACGTGACGTGCGTCACGTCCTGACCAGAACGTCTACGCCGATGGCGACAGGTCGTCCAGCAGATCGAGCCCTATCCGGGAAATTCGTGGCTGGATTGTCACGCGCGTAACAACTTTGCGGACGTTTTCTTCGCCCAGGCACCGGGAACCGGCGAACTTGTTGTCGATGCGAACTCGTCGTGCGACGGTGACTCCCGTGTTGAGATCACCCATGCGGCACCGGCGCACGCGCCGGGTGCTCGGACTGTCAGCCGCCGTCCTGGTGCTGGGAGGCTATGCCTCCGGAAGCGCCGCGGAGGGACCATACCCAGGGCTGCCGCAGCCCCCGGGACAGGGAGGCTGGACCGGCGCCCCGCAGACCGGCACTACCCAGACGCTGCGGGCACGCCAGTGGGTGCAGGTGCCCATGCAGTCCGTGGCCGTGTTCGCCGTCGTCACGAACCGAAACCACCCGCCGAGTGACCCGCGGTCGAGTACCAGCGTCGTGACGAACTCGGTCTACTTCGTCGCACCCGCTGGCTCGGAGCACAACTACGGCATGTCGCCGCTGTCGACCGTGCGCACCGTCGCCTTCGGCGCGATCCCGGTCGAGGCGACCGTGCAGCTGCTGCAGCGCCGGAAGGATGGCTTTCCGGCGCCCATCGTCTTCGAGTCCTTGATGGACAAGTACCGAATTGTCCCGCCTGGTCACGTCACAGACACTCAGGCGCTCGACACGGTGATCGAGGACCGGCTGACCGTCCGCGTGACCCGCCTGGCGGTTGACGGGGTCGACCTCGCTCTGAGCCAGCAGTGCCAGACGGCGGAGCCCGGCAAGCTGTCGCTCGTCGGAAAGGGCTACTGGTTCGACGACCCCACCGTCGACCAGCAGCATCCCTGGAACACCGGGCACTTCGGAGCTTCGGCGGGTGGATTCCTGAAGGGAACGGTCGACATCCCGCCGTTCGCCGGGTGCCTCACGGCCAGCGGTGAGGACGTCTCACGCGTGCTGACCAGCGCCGTCTCCGGACCCGACAACCCCGTCCAGCTCAACGTCGGGTCGATCAATTGCCAGGTTCGGTTGCCGCCGCCGTCGACGAACAACGGGCCTCCCAGGCCCGGCCAGACCTCGCCGGAAGCCATTTGCGCGCCAGAGGCCATCCCACCGCTCATCCCCATCCCGTAGCGCGCGTCGTCGCGTTGACACAGCGCCGACATCGAGATTTATCACCTACGTGACAAGTCTTGATGTCGGCGCTGCCTGCTCGACCCGAATCGCTGGACACCCCTTCGCCCCGATGCCTTAACTGACTGCGGGCAGCCGGTCAGGCTCCCGCCAGCAGGTCGCAGAACCGATCGGGCAGTGCCTGACGGTAGCCCAGGTGGAAAGGCGAGAAGTGCACCCAACTACCCGTCCGATGCCCGATTCGCTCACTTGCGTGACAACCGGTGAGCGATCCGCGCGAGCTCAGGGTCCGATCGCGCGGCAAGCGCCCCCAACCGGGCCTGCACCCCCACGACCGGTCCTAGCGTGAGCGCGATCGCCCTCGACATCACCTGATCACCCACGAAGAAGGAGAAACACATGGTGCGAACACTCGCGCTGCGGACCACCGTCGGCACGCTGGCCGGCCTGGTGGCCGTCGCTGGTCTCACGCTGCCGGCCCGAGCGGTTCCCGCGGTAACGATCGCCAAGGCCGGCACGGTCGTCGGCTGGGGCACGGAGGCCAGCGTCCCGGCTCAGGCACCGCCGACGGATCTGCAGGGCACGGCCTTCTCCGCGGTGGCCGCCGGCGCCGGGTTCACCGTGGCTCTCACCGCGGCCGGCAAGGTCGTGGTGTTCGGCAGCCACGGCGTACCCGGCACCGACATCGAGCAGGTCCCCCCCGCCCTCAGCGGCACCACCGTCTCCCACATCGACGCCTCACAGAACAACGCAGGCGCCGTGACCTCCGACGGCCGGGTCGTCGTGTGGGGCCAGCATTCCGAACCGAGCGAGGGCGACCTCGGGCTCGACCCGACGGACGTGCCTGCAGGACTGACCGGCGTCACCTCACTGGCCATCGGCGCCTACTCGGCCGGCGCTGTCAAGAGCGGAGGCACCGTGGTGACCTGGGGCCTGAACCCGAACAACGAGATCACTCCGCCTCCGGGATTGTCGGGCGTGACGTCGCTCGCGGCCACCAGCAACGCCTATTTCGCACTGAAGACCGACGGCACGGTGACGGCCTGGGGAGCAACGACCGGGAACCAGCTGGTCTTGCCCACGTCGCTGACCACCCTTGGCAACGTCAAGGCCGTCTCTGCCCGATCGTCCGGCGGGTTGGCTCTCCTGGCAAACGGCAAGCTCGAGTCATGGGGGCAATCCGCAACAGGCTCCAACGCGGTGCCGCCCGGCTTGGCGGACAAGACCGTCGTGGCCATCGCGACGCAAGGTAATCGCAACCTGGTCCTGGACTCCGGGGGCACCCTCTGGGTCTGGGGCGTCGCCACACCTGCAGCACTGTTGACACCGCCCAGCTCCTTGACGGGTGCCGAGATCGTCCAGATCAGCACCTCGAGTCAGCACGCCGTCGCCTTGGTCACGAAGGTCCGCGAGGTCACCAAGCCGACCATCGCAGGCGCTTCTGCTCCGGGTCAGACGCTCACCGCGACCCCGGCGACGTTCTCGGCCTCCCCCACCTCTGTGACGGGCCAGTGGCGCGCTGACGGTGTCGACATCGCCGGAGCGACTGCTCCGACCCTGGACGTCACAGCGGCCCGGGCCGGTCAGCGGATCACCTACGTCTCGAAGGCGGTCAAGGGCAGCTCCGAAACGTTCGAGTCCGTCTCAGCGCCGACAGCACCCTTCACGGTCGCAGCGACGACGGCTATCAGCGCGGCTGGCAGCACCTACGGCAAGGGCGGCATCGCGACCGTCACGGTCAGCAACGGCGCGGGGCTCCCGGTCTCGGGCACCGTGACGCTGACCGGTGCCGGGGCACCGCAGACGGCGGCAGTCACCGGGGGCAGGGCGACGTTCAGCCTCGCGAGCACGGCGTCGGCCGGGTCGTACACGCTGACAGCGTCGTACTCGGGCAGCACGCAGCTGAGCTCGTCGGCCGCGGCCGCGCGATACAGCATCGCGAAGGCCAAGACCAAGCGTCCGGCCTTCAGGGCGAGCAAGGCGCCGACGTCGAAGAAGAAGGGCAAGGCGACCGTCACCGTCTCGACGGGCAGCGGCCTGGCGAAGGCGACCGGCAAGGTCACGATCACGCTGAAGGGCAAGTCGAAGAAGACCATCAAGACGACGCTCGCCGGTGGCAAGAAGTCGATCAGCCTGCCGAAGCTCAAGAAAGGCACGTACAAGGTGACGGTCTCCTACGCCGGAGACAAGAACTACGCCGCCCAGAAGTCTTCGACGTACAAGCTGAAGATCAAGAAGTAGTACTGCGGTGAAGGTGGCGCGGGCCGGGCGAGGCGGTCGATGAGTCTGTCGAACCGGCCTCTCCCGGTCTGCGCCACGTCCCGCGTCAGGACCATCGCCGCCGCTGCCCTCGTGGCAGCGGCGGCGACCGGCACCTCAGTGGTACCCCAGGTCGGGCGTTGACGATGACGTCCGGAAACGGTAGGCATGGCGTACGAGACAACCGGTCCGATCGAGGAGCGTCCGTTCATCATGGCAACAGATGGCAACGCGAGCTGGATCTGGCGATGACGCACCTGCACCACGAGGTCGACTTCGCGCAGGTCGTCGCGACGCTCGTGCGCGACACCCGTTCGGGCATGTCCGCGACGGCCGACCGGTTGGCGACCCAGATCCAGGATCGGGTCGAGGCGTACGCCGGCCCGACGACCGGCCGGCGGCACCGACTGATCGAGCTGGCGTGCTCCACGGCCGCCTCGCACTTCATGGAGGCGATCGAGCACCCCGGCGCACCGACCCGCAGCGTCGACGAGCTGTTCCGGCGCATGGGGCACGGAGAGGCCTCGGAAGCAAACACCCTCGTTGCGATGCAGGCGGCCTTCCGGGTCGTGAATCGTCAGGCCTGGCAGCTGTTCCGCGACTACGCGGTCACGCACAACTGGTCCGCCAGCGTGCTCGGCGAACTCTGCGATGCGCTCTTCGCGTTCACCGAGCACCTGATGGAGCAGGTCCGCCTCGGCTACGAGGGCACGCGCAGGGTCTTGGAGCGGGCACCGGAGCACGCCCGCGAGCTCCTGATGGACGGACTCATCACGGGCGCGCCCCTCGCCGACGTCCAACCCCACGCGATCACCGGAGGGTGGCCCCTGCCACCGACCTTCCGGTTGGTCACCCTGTCGCCCTCCGGCGACGAGCCACTGCCCCCGCTGACCGGGCTCGACGATCGATATCTCGTCCGGTCCGACCCAGGGTTCGCGGCCATCCTGGCCGCTCCCGTCGATCAACCGCACCTGCTAAGCGTCCTGCTCGAGCACTCCACCCACTACCACGTCGCGACGAGCTGGGCCGTCGAGCGCGAGGCGATCCCTGACGCGTGGCGCTGGACCCGGCGGGCGCTCGAGCTCGTCGACCGCGGGGTCATCCCGGCCACGCCGGTCGTCGACTGCAGCGAGCACCGGGCCCAGCTGTGGCTGCACTCCGAGCCGGGCATCCGGCAGCGTCTGTGCCAGGAGCTGCTGCGACCGCTGCTCGCCGAGACCCCGAACTCCCGCGAGATCCTCTCCGAGACCCTGCTGGCGTGGCTCGAGTCGCGCGACAGCGCACCCGCGATCGCCGCCAAGCTCGGCGTGCACCCGCAGACCGTCCGCTACCGCTGGAAGCGCATCAACGAGCTGTTCGGCGAGGAGCTGCGCGAGCCGGAGTTCGTCACGCAGGCCACGATGCTGCTCAAGGCCAGCGTCCCGCTCTGGAAGGCCGGCGACCAGAGCGACTTCGAGCGCTTCCGCAGCGAGGACCCCCGATGACCCACAGCCTCACGGCGGCCTCGGTCGAGGTCGCCCGGCCGAGCCTCGGCATCAGCGCCCGGCTCGTGGCCGCCGCCCTGCTCGGTGCCGCGGCGGTGCTGGCGACCCTGGTCCCCGCGCTCGACGACGGTCTCGCGTGGGTGCCGCTCGTGCCCGTCGCCGCGGCCGTGACGTGGTGCGCCCTGCCGACGCACCTCGCCGCCGCGCGCGTCATCGCCGTTGGCCGGTGGAGCCCCGACGTGCTCGCGTCGGTGGGCCTAGTGGCCGCGCTGGCGTGGTCTGCGGCCGGCGCGTTCGACGGCAGCGAGCCCGCCCGGCTGGCGCCCGTCGCCCTCGCGACGGTGCTCGTGGTCGGTGCGCAGCAGATCGTCCGCGAGTCCGGCACCGACGACCCGTACGCCGGGACACCGGGCTGGATCACCCCGCTCGGTCTCGCCGTCTCGGTCGCGACGCTGGCCGGCTGGTGGTTGGCCGACGGTCCGCGACCCGGGGCATCGGCGGCGGTCTCGACCCTTCTCGTCGCCGCGCCCGCCGCCCTGCGCGTCGCCGGCCCGGCGGCCCTGCTCGTGGCGGCACGCCGGGGTGCGGGCATCGGCATGGCACCCGCCGACGAGCCGACGATGGACGTCGCCGCGCGCATCGACACGATCGTCCTCGACCAGCACGGCACCGTCACGACGGGAGAGCTCACGGTGACGTCCATCGACGCCGTCGACCCCGAGCACCTGCGCAACCTGCGCTGGTTCGCCGGCGCCCTCGAGCACGTGTCGGAGCACCCGATCGGCCGGGCCATCGCGAAGCTGTCTGCGCCGGGCCGGGTCACGAACGTCGTGCAGCAGCCGGGCCTCGGCATCAGTGGCTCCGTCGACCGACACCCCGTGCGGGTGGGTCTGCCGAGCTGGATCGGCATCGACCACGCCGACGGCCTCGGCACGCAGGTCGCCGTGGAGGTCGACGGGCGCGCGCTCGGCTCGATCCGGGTCGCCGACACCCTGCGGTCCGACGCCCGCGTCGGGGTCGAGCAGCTGCGTACGCTCGGGCTCGACCCGGTGCTGGTGTCCGACCGGCCCGAGGCCGACACGTCCTTCATCGCGGCCGGCAGTGGCATCGTCACCAGCCATCCCGACGTCATGACGCACGGGCAGATCGCCCTGATCGAGCGCCTCAGGGCGGACGGACGGATCGTGGCGATGGCCGGCGACCGCGGCCGTCATCCCGCGGCGATGCAGGCCGCCGACCTGTCGATCAGCATCGCCGCCGCCTCGCCGGGCGACGGCATCGCGGTGGCCGAAATCGACGTGTGCACCGTGGCCGGCGCGATCGCGCTGGCCCGCGGCACCCGCGCGGCGATCAGGACGAACCGGCTGTGGGGGCTGACCGGCATGCTGGTCCCGCTGCCGTTCGCCGCTGCCGGCTTGCTCGACCCCGTGCTCGCCGCGCCGGTCGCGCTGGTGCCGCTGCTGGCGGTCGGCGTCAGGTCGCTGCGTATCCCGCCCGTGCAGCGTCCCCGACCGGCCGCACCGGCATGACCCACCGCCTGTGGACAACCGGCACGGACGACTCGGGCGCTGTCCACGACGCGCGCTAGCGTCGCCAACAATTGGTACCAGGCAGAAGAGACGACCATGGGGGTCTCACCGTGGAGAACGAACCGGCACGCTCGGGGTGGACGTTCGAGCCATGCCCGCGGTGGTGCACACGACAGCACGGCGACGACGATCATCCCGACGACCGCTATCACGACAGCGCACCCACGACGACGCCGACGATCTTCCTCCAGCGCGATCACGAGGCCGGTCCGGGCCGCTGGCGTCACGAGGCCGACGAGATCACGATCATCTCCTCGCGGCACGCCGACACCCACGAGACGATCACGTTCATCGGCCGCGACGACCGACTCGACCAGCAGCTGCACCTGACGCCGGAGGGCGCGGCCCGGCTCGCGGACGCGATCGTCCGGCACCTCGCGCAGCTGCAGGAGCCTACGGACGGTCCGGGAAGACGTGACGGCTGATGGCCTGCACGTCCCGGTCGATGTCGTCGACCTTGCGCTCCAGCCGCTCGACCCTGCTGTCGAGCTTCTCGACCTTGTGGTCGAGGGCGCGGATCTGCACCGTGACCTTGCCGATCTCGGCTCGGACGACCTGCGTGAACAGGCCCGACACCAGGCCGAACATCGCGAAGATCGCGGCCGCGAACACCGCGATCAGCGTCCACACCTGTGGCTCGTTATCGTGACCATGCCCCCATCCTGCCCGCGGAACGTCGATGATTCCAGACAAACGGAGAATCGCCGCGAGGGGTCAGCGGCGCATCTTGCGCCAGATCACGACCTGGTTGTCGGCGATCAGCGCGGGCAGGTTCTGCACCTGCTGCGACTGCGCCAGCTCGGCCTGCAGCTCGGCGACCTTGGCCTGCAGGGCCAGCACCTGGTTCTCCAGCTCGATGACCCGCTTGACGCCCTCCAGGCCCAGGCCCTCGGCGGTCAGCCGGGCGACGGTGCGCAGCAGCTCGATGTCGTGCAGCGAGTACCGGCGTCCACCGCCGCCCGTGCGACCGGGGGCCACGAGGCCGAGCCGGTCGTACGTGCGCAGCGTCTGCGGGTGCAGTCCCGACAGCTCGGCCGCGACGCTGATCACGAAGACCTTGGCGTCGGGGCCGGGCGGCTGGAATCCCTCGGTCACGACGGCACGACCTCGAAGAGCCCGTCACGCGGTGTCATCGCACCGCGGGCCTCGCGAAGCGCCTCGACGGCAGCGCGCTCCTCGTCCGACAGATCGGACGGCACCTGCACCTCGACCGTGACGAGCAGATCGCCGCGGCCGCCCGCCGACGTCACAGCACCCTTGCCACCGGCCCGGAACGTGCGGCCGTTGGGCGTGCCGGCCGGAATCTTGAGCCGCACGGGCGGGCCGTCGAGCGTCGGCACCTGGATCTGCGCGCCGAGCGCCGCCTCGTCGAAGGCGATCGGCACCGTGATGGTCAGGTGGTCGCCCTTGCGACCGAACAGCTGGTGCGCCTCCACGTGCACGACGAGGAACAGATCGCCGTTGGGCCCACCGTTTTCGCCCTTGCCGCCCTTGCCCTTGAGCCGGATGCGCTGCCCGTCCTTCACGCCGGCCGGGATGCGGACGTTGAGCGTGCGGCTCGACGGCGCGCGCCCCGAGCCCCGGCAGATGTCGCACGGGTGCTCGACGATCAGCCCGCGTCCGCGGCACTGGTCGCAGGGCTCCGTCATCGCGAACAAGCCGCCCGCGGCACCGGTCTGCATGCCACTGCCCTGGCACTTCGAGCACACCTTCGGGGTCGTCCCCGGCTTCGCTCCCGTGCCATGGCACGTCGGACAGGCCTCTTCGCTCGTCATGCGCAGCGGCAGCGTCGCGCCGTCGACCGCCTGCTCGAAGGTGATTGTGGCCTCGGTCTCGAGGTCGTCGCCCTTGCGGGCCTGCGGCCGCTGGCGCTGTCGGCCCCGGTTGCCGAACAGCCCGCCGAGCAGGTCGCTGACGTCGAAGTCCTGCTGTCCGCCGGTCGGCGGCCGGAAGCCGCCCCCGCCGAATCCGCCGGGAGCACCGCCGCGGAACTGCCCGAACATGCTGCGCTGCTCGTCGTACTCCTTGCGCTTCTCGGCCGACGACAGCACCGCGTACGCCTCGGAGACACCCTTGAAGCGCTCCTCGGCGGCCGCGTTGCCGGGGTTGGAGTCGGGGTGGTTCTCGCGTGCGAGCTTGCGGTACGCCTTCTTGATCTCGTCCGCCGATGCATCCTTCTTGACGCCGAGGACCTTGTAGAAGTCCTTCGTCGCCCAGTCACTGGCTGCCATCTGTCACCCCTCCTTCGTGTTGCTCGTCGGCTTGTTACTCGTCAGGTGCTTCGTCGGTCAGTGCCGACGCGTCGTCCGGTGCGGTCTCGGCGGGCGCCACCGCGGCGGCCGGATCGACGACACCGACGGTCGCGGGCCTCAGCACCCGATCACCGTGCCGGTAGCCCGTCCGCATGACGGTGTCGACCGAGGTGACCTCCACGTCGGCGGACTCGCCGGCGTGGAACACCGCCTCGTGCAGCGACGGGTCGAAGGCGTCGCCCTTGAGCCCGAAAGCCTCGAGCTTGTGCTTCGCGACCGCCTGCTGCAGCGAGTCGGCGACGGCCTTGAAGCCGCCCGCGAGCTCGCCGTGGTCTGCCGCGCGAGCGATGTCGTCGAGCACCGTCAGGAGCGACTGCAGCACGGCAGCCTCTCCCTGGGCGCGGACGAGCTCGCGATCGCGGTCGACCCGCCGCTTGTAGTTGACGTACTCCGCCTGGAGACGCTGCAGGTCGAGCGTGCGCTCGGCCAGCTGCTCCTCCACGCTGGGGGCCGTCGGCTCGGCCGGGGCCGGGGCCTGCTCAGTCTCCTGAGCAGGCTCCACGACCTCGTCCTCGGGGACCGAGCCGTCAGGCTCGGTCACTTCCCATCCTCGTCGTCGACGATCTCGGCGTCGACGACGTCATCGTCGTCCTCCGTCGCGTCGGCGGTGGGCGCGTCGGTGCCGGCGGCCTGGGCCTCGGCGGCGGCCGCGGCGTACATCGCCTCGCCCATCTTCGAGCTGGACTCGCCGAGCTTGGTGACGGCCACCTGGATGGCGTCCGCGTCCTCTCCCTTGAGCGCCTCGTTCAGCGCGTCGAGATCGGTCTGAACCTCGGCCTTGACCTCGTCGCCGACCTTGTCGCCGTTCTCCGCGAGGAACTTCTCGGTGGAGTGCGCCAGCGACTCGGCCTGGTTGCGCGTCTCGACCTGCTCACGCCGCTTGCGATCGTCCTCGGCGTACTGCTCGGCGTCGCGGACCATCTTGTCGATGTCGTCCTTGCTGAGTGCCGAGCCGCCGGTGATCGTCATCGACTGCTCCTTGCCGGTGCCCCGGTCCTTCGCAGACACGTTGACGATGCCGTTGGCGTCGATGTCGAAGGTGACCTCGATCTGCGGCACTCCGCGCGGCGCCGGCGGCAGGCCGGTCAGCTCGAACGTGGCCAGCAGCTGGTTGCCCGCCGCCATCTCGCGCTCGCCCTGGTAGACCTGGATCGCGACGGACGGCTGGTTGTCGTCGGCCGTCGTGAAGACCTCGGACCGCTTGGTCGGGATCGTCGTATTGCGCTCGATGAGCTTGGTCATGACACCGCCCTTGGTCTCGATGCCGAGGCTCAGCGGGGTGACGTCGAGCAGCAGGACGTCCTTGACCTCGCCCTTCAGCACGCCGGCCTGCAGGCTGGCGCCGATCGCGACGACCTCGTCGGGGTTGACGCCCTTGTTGGGCTCCTTGCCGCCGGTGAGGCTCTTGACGAGCTCGGTCACGGCGGGCATGCGGGTCGAGCCGCCGACCATGACGACGTGGTCGATCGCGTCGAGCTTGATGCCCGCGTCCTTGATGACGCTGTTGAACGGCGCCTTGGTGCGGTCGAGCAGGTCGGAGGTGATCTTCTCGAACTCGGCGCGGGTCAGCGTCTCGTCGAGGAAGACCGGGTTGCCGTCCTGCACCGTGATGTACGGCAGGTTGATCGCGGTGCTGGACGAGCTGGACAGCTCGATCTTCGCGCGCTCGGCGGCCTCGCGGATGCGGGGCATGGCCATCTTGTCCTTCGTCAGGTCGACGCCCGTGCTGCTCTTGAAGCGAGTGACGAGCCAGTCGACGATCTTCTGGTCCCAGTCGTCACCACCGAGGTGGTTGTCGCCGCTGGTGGCCTTGACCTCGATGACGCCGTCGCCGATCTCGAGCAGGGACACGTCGAACGTGCCGCCACCGAGGTCGAAGACGAGGATCGTCTGATCGTCGGCCTTGTCAAGGCCGTATGCCAGGGCGGCCGCGGTGGGCTCGTTGATGATGCGGCTGACGTTGAGGCCCGCGATCTCGCCGGCCTCCTTCGTCGCCTGACGCTGGTGGTCGTTGAAGTACGCCGGGACGGTGATGACCGCGTCGGTCACCGTCTCGCCCAGGTACGCCTCGGCGTCCCGCTTGAGCTTCTGCAGGATGAAGGCGGAGATCTGCTGGGGGTTGAACGACTTGCCGTCGATGTCGGTCGACCAATCGGTGCCGATGTGGCGCTTGACCGAACGGATCGTGCGATCGACGTTGGTCACGCCCTGGCGCTTGGCGACCTCGCCGGCCAGGACTTCGCCGTCCTTCGCGAACGCGACGACCGACGGGGT
This sequence comes from Aeromicrobium sp., assembly GCA_025964895.1. GTDB lineage: Bacteria > Actinomycetota > Actinomycetes > Propionibacteriales > Nocardioidaceae > Aeromicrobium. Next base: position 29,990 of record JAOPXY010000032.1, on the reverse strand, counting down.
GGTGCGGGCGCCCTCGGCGTTCGCGATGACGGTGGGCTCGCCGCCCTCGAGCACGGCGACGACCGAGTTGGTGGTGCCGAGGTCAATTCCGACCGCTCTTGCCATGGTGTTTCCTCCTGCTGTGGATGTTCGGGATCTGACTCAAGAATGTGTGTCAACTGACTTGAGTCTGATGTTATCAACCTTGCAGGAGGCTCCCAAATTCCGCCCCGGCGCCTCCTCGCGTACTTTTCTCGTATGCGCTCCCTCACTCGCCGCGTTGCGGCCCTCGCCCTCGTCTCCACGATCGCGCTCGCCGGCTGCAGTGGCGGCGGCAGCGACGGCGACTCCCCCAGCGACGACACGACGTCGGCGTCCCCCTCGGCCGACGCGCCGACCGACGAGGCGCCCGAGGAGGACGTCGAGGCGCCCGACGGCGACACGATCCAGGGAACCGGCTACTCGTTCACCGTTCCTGACGGCTGGGCGAAGCCCGAGCAGGACATCCCGGGCACGGAGCAGACCGACACGTTCGCCGCCGACCTCGACGACGCCGACGGCTTCGCCGACAACGTCAACGTCATCCGCCTCGACCCGGCCCCGATCGACGACCTCGACCAGCTCGAGGACGGGCTGAAGGCCGAGCTCGAGGGCGCCGGCTCGAAGGACGTCACGGTGGGCGACCGCACCGAGATCGACGGCGACGAGACCGTCTCGATCAGCTCGGTCCAGTCGCAGAACGGCAATGACTACCTGACGGACCAGTTCAACGCGATCCACGCCGGCGTCTCGTACGTCATCACCTTCTCCTTCAGCGACACCGTCTCCGAGGACGACCGTAGCGCCCTCGCCGCCTCGGTGCTGTCGTCCTGGAAGTGGAACGTCTGACCCACGTTCCGGCGGGCGGGGTTTACCAGGTTAACCTGGTAAACCACGACCTCCACGGGCATATTTGCCCGTAACTGCAGGGGTTTACCCGGTTAACCTGGTAAACCGCAGGCGGGTGGGAGGTGGCCCGGGCGGGCAGCACCTAGGGTGTCGGCATGAGCGATGCGACGACCGACGACCTGTGCCGCACGATCCTCGGCCTGCTGTGGGAGACCACGGACCGGCAGATCAGCCGGGAGATCGCGCACCTGGCCGACATCTCGGTCGACACGACCGACGACGGCAGCCACGTGGCCCCCGAGGGGCTCGTGCAGCCGTCGTCGGGCACCATCACGACCCGGGTCGTCGCGACGGCGCGCGGCCACGAGGGCGTCGAGGAGTCGATGCGCGTGGCCGTCTGGCCCACCGTCAGCGGTGACGACCCCGCGTTCGTCGTGACCCGCTCCGACTCCGACCGCACGCTGCCGGTCGCGCTGGCCGACGTCCGGCCGGAGGTCACCGACCACCTGCGTGGGCAGGTCAACGACTTCATCGCCGCGATCATCGCCCAGATGGTCGCCGACCTCGACGTCAAGATGCAGCGCACGTACATCCACGAGTCCCAGGGCGACCTGGCCGAGTACACCGAGGACTGACGACGGACGTCATCCCCCACGGACCGTAGAGGCCACGTGGGGGATGACGTCCGCTCGGCTCAGCCGACGGGCACGGGCTCCTTCAGCTCGCGCTCGCGGTCACGGTCGTGGGCCGCGAGCGACTCCCCCTCGATGTCGAGGTTCGGGACGATCCGGTCGAGCCACGCGGGCATCCACCACATCTTCGCGCCCAGGATCGCCATGAACGCCGGGACGATCATCATGCGGACCAAGAAGGCGTCCGCCAGCACGCCGACCGCGAGGCCGAAGCCGATCGACTTGATGACGACCTCATCGCCCAGGGCGAAGCTGCCGAACACGCCGATCATGATGACCGCGGCCGCCGTGACGACACGGGCACCGTACTGGAAGCCGTAGACGACCGACTCCTGCGCGCCGCGGCCGTGGACGAATTCCTCGCGCATGCGCGACACCAGGAACACCTCGTAGTCCATCGCGAGGCCGAACAGGATGCCGGTCAGCAGCAGCGGCAGCAAGAACAGGACGGGGCCGGACTTGTCAATGCCGATCAGGTCGGCGAACCAGCCCCACTGGAACACCGCGACCGTCGCGCCGAGCGAGACGCCGACCGAGAGCAGGAAGCCCGCGACAGCCTTGAGCGGCACGAGGACGGAACGGAACACGACCATCAGCAGGATGAACGCGAGGCCGACCACGACCAGCAGGTACTTCGGGAACGCCTTCGCGAGCTGCTCGGAGATGTCGACGCCGACGGCCGTCTGGCCGGTCACGTAGACCGTGGCGCCACCGTCGGCGGTCGCGGCGGCGTCGCGAAGGTCGTCGACGAGCGCCTGGGTGTCGGCGTCCGACGGGCCGCTCTTGGGCACGACCGTGATGGTCGCCAGCTGCGCGTCGGCGAGCTGATCGTCGAATGCCGTGACGTCCTCGGGCGTCGCGTCCGCGGCAGGCACCGGCGACACGACCGCGGCGACGTCCTTCTTGACCGACTCGATCTTCTCCACGACCGACGCCACCGCACCGGCCGGGTCGTCGGCGTTCTTGGTGTCGACCACGACGAGCAGGGGGCCGTTGGTGCCTGCGCCGAAGTCCTCCGCGATCAGGTCGTACGCCACACGTGGCCCCGTGCCGTCGGGCGCCGTGCCGTCGTCCGGCAGCGCGAGCTGCATCGACGCGACGGGGATCGCGACGACGCCGGCGACCACGAGTCCCGCGACGAGCGTCGTGACCCGGTGCTTCGTGACGAAGTCGGCCCAGCGGCGGCCGACCGTGTTCTTGACCGTGGGGTCCTCCGGGTCCGGCGCCTTGACGAACGGCACCTTCCAGCCCTTCCTGTCCCCGACGAAGCCCAGCAGGGCGGGCAGCAGGGTCAGGGCGATCAGCACGGCCACGGCGACCGTGGCGGCGGCGGCCAGGCCCATCTGGGTCAGGAAGTCGATGTTGACGATCGACAGACCCGTGAGGGCGATGATGACGGTGAGTCCCGCGAACACCACGGCAGAGCCGGCGGTGCCCACGGCTCGTCCGGCGGCCTCGTCGCGGGCGCGTCCCAGGTGCACCTCGTGGCGGTACCGGGATGCGATGAACAGGGCGTAGTCGATGCCCACGGCCAGGCCGAGCATCAGCGCGAGGGTCGGGGTCGAGGAGCCCAGGTCGATGAATCCCGTCATGATCTGGATGCCCGCGACACCGATGCCCACGCCGACGATCGCCGTCAGGAGGGGCATCCCCGCCAGCAGCATCGATCCGAACGTGATCATCAGGACGAGCACGGCGACGCCGAGACCGATCAGCTCGGTGGCGCCCTGCGCCGGGATCTCCTGCAGCGCGTCACCGCCGACCGCGACCGTCAGGCCCGCGGCCTCGGCGGCCTCGGGCGACTCCTCCAGCGCCGTCCGGTCGGCGTCGGTCAGCTCGATCGACTGCTTGGCGTACGACACCGTCGCGAAGCCGGTCCGGCCGTCCTCGGACGTCGTGAGCGCCGATGCGTCCAGCGGCGCGAGGACGTTCGGCGAGTCGATCGAGGCCAGGCTCTCGTCGATCGCGGCCTGGTACTTCGCGGACGTGACCTGCTCGCCCTCGGGCGCCTGGAACACGATGCGCGCCGTCGCGCCGTCGGGAGCCGCGTCCGGCGTGCGCTCCTTGATTAGGTCGAAGGCGTCGATCGACTCGACGCCGGGGATCGTGAACTTGTCGGACGTCTGGCCCGACAGCGTGCCGGCGCCGACGCCCATCAGCACCATCAGGCCGATCCAGAACGAGACGACGATGCCGCGGCGCCGGAACGACCAGCGTCCGAGGCGGTAGAGGTACCAGGCCATGCGAGTTCTCCTAGGGAAGGGTCGTGCGGGTCAGTGGATGCCGAGGGCGGGCAGGAGCGCGCCGTCGAAGTAGCGGCGCAGGAACTCGGGGGCGGGCTCCTCACCTTCGATCAGGTGGTGCAGCACGATCGGCGCGATGAAGATGTAGTCGACGAACGGCAGAGCGGGACAGTCGGCTGCGACCTCGCCGCGGGTGACGGCGCGCTGGATCACGGCACGGATGCGCTCGCGACCGGGCTCGAGGATCTGGCTGCGGACCGCCTCGGCGAGCTCCGCGTCCTGACGCACCGCATGCATGATCGCCGCCAGGAGGTCGGAGTCGTGCTCATGGTCCTGCTTGCGATCCACGAGCGTCATGAGGTCGCCCCGCAGCGTCCCGGTGTCGGGTAGCTCCTGCTCGGCATCGCCCACGCAGCGCATGGCCTCGACGACGAGTGCTGACTTGCTGCCCCACTGGCGGTAGAGAGTCGCCTTGCTGCTCTTCGTCGCCTCGGCGATCTGGTCCATCGTCAGCTTCTCGTAGCCGCGCTCGGCGACGAGCTGGAGCGTGCCGGTGTAGAGCTCGACCAACCGGTCGTCCGACATTCGACTCATGCGTGCCTCCAAAACGAAACTGTTTCGTTTCGATGGTAGACCGGCCGGCGGGGATCGTGAAGCCGGCGGACGGGTGACGTGCGTCACCGGCCGCCGCCTTCCTGTCGGTGGGCGCCGATAGCCTCACGGCGTGCACCGCTTCGACGCCGACGAGAGACGCCGGCGCCTCGGTGTGCGGCACCGCCTCGCGGACGGGACCCGCGATGACGACGTCGTGGCCGCGGCTGCCTCCGTCGTGGCGCTGCACGGCACCGATCCGGGCTCGACCTTCCTGGCCGCCTGGGCCCGCACCGAGGGCGTAGGGGTGACCGAGGTCGAGCGCGCGCTCTACGACGACCGCACACTCGTCCGGGTCATGGCCATGCGTCGCACGGTGTTCGTCGCCCCCACCGTCGATGTGCCCGTGCTCGTCGCGGGGGCCGGCGATGACGTGGCCCGCGACGAGCGGCGCAAGCTCGTGGCGTTGCTCGCCACGGGAGGCGTCGCCGACCCAGACGCCTGGCTCGACGAGGTCGAGCCGGTGGCCCTGGCCGTGTTCGCCGATCTCGGCGACGTCACGCCCGCAGACCTCGTGGCCGCCGACGAACGGCTGGCGCGCACCGTCGTGCTGGCCGCCGGCACCCGCAACGAGACGACGGTACGGATCGCGAGCCGCATCCTCACCGTGCTCGCCGCCGAGGGCAAGATCGTCCGCGGCCGCCCCAAGGGATCATGGACGTCGATGCAGTTCCGCTGGTCGGCGCTCGACCGATGGGCTCCCTCGGCGGCCGTGACCATGGACCCCCTCGAGGCCGAGGCGACCCTGGCGCACAGGTGGCTCGCGCGCTTCGGGCCCGCCACCGAGGCCGACCTGACGTGGTGGACCAAGTGGACCAAGACGCGCACCCGCCGGGCCCTCGCAGCGGCCGGTGCGATCGAGGTCGATCTGGGCGGGGTGGTCGGGCTCGTGCTGCCGGACGATCTCGAGCCCACCGCACCGGTCGAGCCGTGGGGCGCGCTGCTGCCCGCGCTCGACCCGACGACGATGGGCTGGAAGGGCCGCGACTGGTACCTCGGCGAGCACGGTCCCGTTCTGTTCGACATCACCGGCAACGCCGGCCCCACGGTGTGGTGGGACGGCCGCATCGTCGGCGGTTGGGCGCACCAACCGACCGGCGAGATCACGATGGCGCTGCTCGTCGACGTCGGCACCGACGCGAGAACGTCTCTGGAAGCGAAGGCCGAGTCACTGGCCAGGCAGATCGGCGACGTCCGCCTGACCGCCCGCGCCCGGGGCTACTCCCCCGTCGAGCGCGAGCTCCTCGGCCGCACCACCGGCCGTCTCTGACCCCTACCCCGATCCGCCCGGGGGTGGGGTCAGGGGTGCCAGGCGGGGTCGCGGCCGATGAAGCCCATCAGTCGGTCCTGGGCGGGGGCACCGGCCGGCACCGGGACAGCGGGACCGTACTGGCCGGACGCGCGCAGCATGCCGTCGATCGGGATCATGCCCTCGAGCATGGACTCGCACAGCGTGGGGTCGAGCGTGTCGTCCTGACCGGTGGCGCGGGCGAGGTCCCACGTATGCATGAAGACGTCGGCGATGTAGAAGTCGCGGACGACGTCGCCGAGGATGCGTGTCCCGGCGTGCGGGTGGGTGAACTCCTCGGCGGCCCGCGGCGACTCCAGGAGCGCCTGCACCGCCACCACGTGCCGGTGCCATGCCAGCACCGGGTCGTCGGCAACGGGCGGGACGGCCCCGAGCGTCACGCCCCCACCGTCGAGGAAGCCCGGGAGCCATGTCACGAGATGATCGACGACGTCGCGCGCGACCCAGCCGTTGACGGGCGCTGGCGCGTCCCATTCGGCGACGCCGTCCACGCGCTCGGTGAAGACCGCCGCGATCCGGCGGTGGGCGTCGGCGGGCGAGTCGTCGATCATGCGGGGGTCCTTTCGGACGGTGGTCGGGGGCGAGGGCCGCGGCCCGCTTCAGCAGCATCGTCCGCTCCTGCGCATTGCTGGTCAAGGAGGCGGCGAGCTCGTTCTGGGCGCGGGCCTCGTCGAGGCGACCCAGCTGCTGGAAAATATCGGCGCGGACGCTGGGCAGCAGGTGGTACCCGGCGAGCGCCGGCACCTCCGCGAGCTGGTCGAGCAGCGCGAGGCCCGCCGACGGTCCGTCGGCCCTCGACACGGCGACGGCGCGGTTGAGCTCGACGACCGCCGATCCCGTCGCGATCGCGAGCGCCTCGTACAGCGAGGCGATGCGATGCCAGTCGGTGGCACCTGCGGTCCGCGCACGGGCGTGGCAGGCCGCGATCTCGGCCTGCAGCACGTAGGGACCGGGCTCGGTTCCGAGCGCCGCGGCACGCTCGAGCGCCGCGAGACCACGGCGGACCAGCAGCCCGTCCCAGCGTGAGCGGTCCTGATCGAGCAGGAGCACCGGAGAGCCGTCCGCACCCGTGCGCGCGGAGGCCCGCGAGTGCTGCAGCTCCATCAGGGCGACGAGTCCGTGCACCTCGGGCTCTCGGGGCACCAGCGCGGCCAGGATGCGTCCGAGCCGGATCGCCTCGTCGCACAGGGTGGGACGCAGCCAGTCGTCCCCCGACGTGGCCGAGTAGCCCTCGTTGAACAGCAGGTACACGACCCGCATGACGGCGCCGAGGCGCTCGGCCCTCTCGTCACCGGACGGCTCGTCGGTCACGGCGTCGACCTCGGCCAGCGTCTTCTTGGCGCGGGTGATGCGCGCCGCGATGGTGGGCTCGGACGTCAGGAACGACCGGGCGATCTCGCCCGTCGTCAGCCCCGCGAGGAGGCGAAGCGTCAGCGTCACCTGCGCGTCGGCGCCGAGCGCGGGGTGGCAGCAGACGAACATGAGCCGCAGGACGTCGTCGTCGACGTGGTCGACGGCGCCGGCGATGTCGTCCACGAATCCGCGTCCCTCTCGCTGGGCGATCACGGCGTACGCGGCGTCGTGCCGCTCACGACGGCGGAAGCCGTCGATCGCCCGGCGCTTGGCGACCGCCATGAGCCAGGCGCCGGGGTTGTCCGGCACGCCGGACGCGGGCCACTGCACGAGGGCCGCCACGAGGGCGTCCTGGGCGAGGTCCTCCGCGAGGCCGACGTCGCGCGTCATGCGCGCCAACGCCGCGACGAGCCTGGTCGACTCGATCCGCCACACGGCCTCGATCGAGCGGTGGAGGTCGGGGCTCACTCCTGCCCGTCGTAGGGTCCGAAGACCTCGCGGATCACGGCCGTGCCCTCGAAGCCGGGCCACGCGTCGACGTGCAGCTGCATGAAGCGCCGCGAGTACTCCAGCACCTCCTCCTTGCTGCGGACGTCGTACATCGCATAGCCGCCGATGACCTCCTTGGCCTCGGCGAAGGGTCCGTCGGTGACGGTGAGGCCTCCGCCGGACACGCGGATGTGGGTGCTGCCGTCGACCGGCGCCAGGCCGCCGCGGTCGACGACGACGCCGAGGGCGCTCATCTCGGCGCTGAACGCGCCGAGCGCCTCGAACAGCTCCGGCGGCGGCGGGCCCACGGCCGGATCGCACTCGATGTAGGTCAGGAATCGCATGATGTCTCCTTCGTCGGCGGCGCCCGTGCGGGCCACCTTTCACCCACACGTCGGCCCGCGTCCACCGGATTCGACATCGGCACGGAGATTTCTTTGCCCGTCAGCGTATTGAACACGTTCAATTATTGAGGTACGGTCGAAGTGCGAGAGTTGAACACGTTCAATCCAGGAGTCTCCCATGACCTGGACCGTCGCCACCTACCTCGCCTACCTGCTCACCGCCGTGCCGATCACGGTGTGGGTCGCCTCGACCCTGTCGCGCAACGGACGGATCTTCCTGGCCGACGTCTTCCACGGCGAGGACGGCCTCGCGGACGCCGTCAACACGCTGCTCATGGTCGGCTTCTATCTGGTGAACCTGGGCTTCGTGATGCTCTACCTGCGCAGCGGCGGCGCGATCGTCGACCTCACCGGGCTCGTCGAGACGCTGAGCGTCAAGATCGGTGTCGTGATGCTGGTGCTGGGCGTCATCCACTTCGTCAACGTCATGGTGTTCTCCTCGATGCGTCGCAAGGGGCGGGCCGACGCTCACCGCGCGCAGCAGGAGGCGGCCTACTACGCGCAGTACCCGGCCCAGCCCCAGCGATGAGCGAGGTGCCGGCGGCTAGGTTGGTCATCGTGACCGACTCGCCCGCGCGCTCGCCGAAGGCCGAACAGACCCGTCAGGCGATCATCGACGCGGCGATGGGGCTGTTCCGCATCCGCGGCTACGACAAGGCCACGATGCGGGCGATCGCCGACGAGGCGGGAGTCTCGATCGGCAACGCGTACTACTACTTCTCCTCGAAGGAACACCTGATCCAGGCGTACTACGACGGGATCAACGCCGAGCACGCGGCCGCGGCCGCTCCCGCGCTGGAGAACGCGACGACCTTCGCCGATCGCCTGACCGGTGTCCTGCTGGCGTGGGTCGACGTCGCGGAGCCGTACCACGAGTTCGCCGGCAAGTTCTTCAAGAACGCCGCGGAGCCCAGCAGTCCCCTGTCACCGTTCAGCACCGAGTCCGAGACGACACGCCTCGCCGCGATCGACCTGCACCGGCGTGTCGTCGAGGGTTCTGACATCAAGCTCGCGAAGGCCCTGCGGGCCGAGCTGCCCGAACTGCTGTGGCTCGTACAGATGGGGGTCGTCCTGTTCTGGGTGCACGACTCCAGCGAGGGTCAGCAGCGCACCCGGGCGCTCGTGCAGCAGGCCGTCCCGATCATCGACCGGGCGCTGCGGCTCACCCGCCTTCCCGGCGTCCGCGGCCTCGTCGACGACGTCATCGGCCTCATCCGCGCCATCAAGCCCTGAGACCTGTGCCCCTGCGGGGGCCGTCAGCGTACGGCGGCGACGAGCACGCCGACGGCGACCCCGACGATCAGCACGCCGATGACGCCTGCCAGCGTCCCGGGGCCGGCGAAGCCCGGGAGCGGACGTCCGGTGCGGATCGATCGTTCCACCGCGAGCCAGCGGCGCCACGCGAGCGAGATCGCCAGCGCGGCGGCGACCAGCAGCACCAGCGAGACGACCGTGCGGGCCCACTGCTCGAGGTCGATCGCCGGCGCATGCACCGCGACGGCTCCGGCCAGCATAGCCAGCCCGCTGCGGACCCACGCCAGGAACGTCCGCTCGTTGGCGAGGGTGAACCGGGCGTCCGGCTCGTCCCCCTCTCCGAAGACGCTGCGCGGGAAGCGCGGACGGCTCACCCGACGACCGCGTGCCGGTCGCACATCGCGTCACGGCCGACGCAGGCCGGGCAGCGCACCATCTGACGGACGCACGACACGTCGCCGCAGTCGGCCACGTCGTTCGTCGCGGTGCCGCACACGTCGCACGCGCCTACCAGCGCGGCGTGGTCGGAGAAGTCCATCGTGATGCGGTCGTCGAAGACGTACAGCGAGCCCTTCCACAGTCCGTCGTCGCCGTAGGCCTCGCCGTACGTCGCGATGCCGCCGTCGAGCTGGTAGACCTCCTGGAAGCCGCGATTCCTCATCAGCGGGGTCAGCACCTCGCAGCGGATCCCGCCCGTGCAGTACGTGACGACCGGCCGGTCCTTGAGGTGGTCGTATGCTCCGCTGTCGAGCGCCGCGATGAACTCGCGCGTCGTCTCGACCGGCGGGCGGACGGCCCCGTCGAAGTGGCCGATCGCCGACTCGATCTCGTTGCGGCCGTCGAAGAACACGACGTCCTTGCGCTCGACCAGCTCGTGCAGCGCGGCGGGCGTCAGGTGCGTGCCGCCGTCGACGACGCCGTGCTCGTCGATCCGCAGCTCGTCCGGCGCACCGAAGGTCACGAGCTCGGGGCGCACCCGCACGCTGAGCCGTGGGAAGTCGGCCGTCGTGCCGTCCTCGCGCGCACGGCCCTCGCTCCACTTGAAGTCGATGTCCTTGAACGGAGCGTAGGCGCGGGTGCCCTTGACGTACTTCTTGAGCGCGACGACGTCGCCGCCGAGCGTCGCGTTGATGCCGTCCTTCGACACGATGATGCGACCGCGGACGCCCAGCGCGTCGCACAACGCGTGCTGCCACAGCCGGATCGCCTCGGGATCGGCCAGCGGCGCGAAGCCGTAGAAGAGGAGAACCTTGGGGGTGGCCACCGGACGATTCTAGGACGTTCCCGGGAGATCCCAGCTCCGCCGGGCGTCGGCGTCCCAGCGGCGCGCGCCGCCGATCGTCCCGGCCAGCTCGCGCGGCCGGTCGGCGAGGACGGCGATCGCCGCGGCCAGCTGCCCTGCGTCGAGCCGGCGGGCGAGCGTCACGTGCGGCGTCCACGCGTCGGGTGCGGTGTTGTCGGGACGTCCGGACGAGTCCTGCAGTGCGGCCTGGACGGCGCGGTGCGCCTGCAGCAGCGCGGCGGACGGCACGACCGCGCGCGACAGCACCGAACGCCGGCCCGGGAACACCAGCAGGCCGCCGAGCCGCAGCGGCTGCCCATGGCCGTAGGCGATCGCGGCGAGTGCCACGTCGGTGTCGTCGTCGACCTGATCGGCGACCCCCAACGTCACGTGCGGGGCGTTGGACGCACCGGTGTGCCGGGCCTGGCTCGGCAGGCCCGCGTCGAGGAGCAGCGCCCACTCCTCGCGCACAAGTTCGTCGAGGCGCTCGTCGAGGACGAGCTCGACCGACTGCACCATTGGTCTATCGTCGTCGACATGACCGAGCTCCACGAGCTGGACGCGACCGATCAGGCCGCTCTGGTGAGACGGCGCGAGGTCTCGTCGGTCGAGCTGGTGCGACACCACCTCGACCGCATCGACCGGTTCGGTGCGACGCTCGGCGCGTTCGTGACCGTCACGGCAGACGATGCGCTGGTGCGGGCGGCCGGTGCGGATGCCGCGATCGCCGCGGGTCGGGCTCCCGCGTTCGCGGGCGTGCCGACGGCGATCAAGGACCTCACGATGACCGCAGGCGTGCCCACGTCGCTCGGGTCGGCGGCGATGGCCGAGATGGTGCCGACGGTCGACGCCTACCTCGTCGACCTCATGCAGCGGGCCGGCTTCATCAGCCTCGGCAAGACCAACACCCCCGAGTTCGGCCTGTCGTCGTACACCGACAACGACGTCGTCGGCCCCGCACGCACGCCGTGGGACGTCAGCCGCAACGCGGGCGGGTCGAGCGGGGGCGCGGCGGCGGCCGTCGCGGCCGGTCTTGTGCCGCTCGCACAGGGCAGCGACGGCGGCGGGTCGATCCGCATCCCGGCGAGCTCGTGCGGCGTCTTCGGGTTCAAGCCCAGCCGCGGACGCGTCAGCGCGGGACCGTCCGGGTCGGACTGGAGCGGGCTCGCGGTCGACGGCCCGCTGAGCCGGACGGTGCGCGACGCCGCCGCGCTGCTGGACGTCATCGCCCACGCGATGCCCGGCGACCTGCGGCCGCTGCCCGATCCGGACATCCCGTTCGTCACGCGGATCGCTCGTGAGCCGCGCCGGCTGCGCATCGCCCGCTGGTCGGGCACGCACCTGGACGGCGTCGAGCCCGGCGCGGACGCGCTGGCCGCGTGGGAGGCCGCGAGTCGGCTGCTGGAGTCGCTCGGACACGAGGTCGTCGACGTCCCCAACCCGTTCCCCGGCGAGCTCGAGCCGCAGTTCAACGTCATCTGGTCCAGCGGCATCGCGGGGGCGCCGATCCCCCCTGAGCTGGAACCCCGGCTGCGCGCCAACACCCGGTACTGGCGCGAGCGCGGCGGACGGGCGACGGCCGTCGACCTGGCCCGCGCGCTGCAGTTCGTCGAGGCCACGACGCGCGACGTCGTGACGGCCCTGCAGCGCTATGACGCGATGCTGACGCCCACGCTCGCGCTCCCGCCGCAGCCCGTCGCGTGGTTCAACGAGTCCGGCGACCCCGTCGAGGACCACCGCCGCGAGCTGCTCTACACGCCGTACACGGCGCTCTACAACATGAGCGGACAGCCGGCCGCGAGCCTGCCTCTGCACTGGACGCCGGAGGGGCTGCCGGTGGGGGCGATGCTCGCGGCGCACCCCGGCCAGGACGGACTCCTGTTCAGCCTCTGCGCCCAGGTCGAGGCCGCCGCCCCCTGGGCGCACCGTCACCCCCCAGGCTTCTGAGCGCCCTCCCCTCGGCCCGCCATCCCCCGTTCTACCGCTTGGTGACCTTCTTCGTCCGCGCGGACGTCTTCGTGACAGTTGCGTAGCCGGCCTTGGTGCCCGTGACCTTGACGGTGATGCGCTTGCCCTTCTGCCGGCTCGTCAGCTTCAGATAGGACCGAGTGCCCTTCGAGGTGATCTTCTTGCCGTTGGCGTACCACTGGTACCGGTACGACGGGCGCGGTGACCACGAGCCGACCCTGACCTTCAGCGTCCTCCCCACGCGGGCCGTGCCACGGATCGTCGGTGTCTTGGCGCCGAGCCTCTTCGGCGCGGCCGCGCGTGCGGTCAGCTGGACGGACACGGGAGCACCGGACGGTGCCAGCGCGCCGATCGTGATCCGGAGCCCCGGGCTCGGCGCGAAGACGTCGTTCGTCCAGAAGGCACCTTCACGGGGATCCGCACCGGGCTGTGTCATCAAGAAGGTCTCGCGTGAGGCCGACTGCCGCTCGATCACCACACCGAGGTCGTAGACCGGCGAGTAGGGAGTGTCCAGCGTGGCGCCGTAGGCGTAGAACGTGTCATTGTCGCGACCCGCACCGGAGCGGAAGTCGACCGAGTAGGTCGTGCCCGTGTACGGATCGGTGACGAAGGTGCTGCGCAATCCGCTCGTGGCCGACCGGGGGCCGATCGCGAATGACTGCTGCAGGCTCGACTGCCCGGGCGCCAAGGCGACACCGGCGATCTCGTCGGTGGTGTTCAGGCCCAGCTGCGCGCGGTACAAGCTGCCCAGCGACGGCGGCGAGAACGTGAGTCCGCCGGGTGAACCGTCGATCGAGAGACCCATGGGGCTGTAGAGATCGAGGTACTCGTTGAACCGGGGATCGGGACTGGCGCTGTCGTTCAGGTTCGCGTGCTCGAGACCGAAGTTGTGGCCGATCTCGTGCGCGCCTGTCTGGTTAAACGTCGCGGGGTCGAACGTGATCATGCTGGCGCCACCGTCGTTGATCGAGGCCCCGACGTTCGCGATACCAACCGGGCCGCTGTCACCGCACTCGTCGCCCGCGAGGATCACCAGGTGATTGCCGGGCGCATTGAAGTTCACCGGCGAGAACTGCTGTGCGGCCTCGTTGAACACGGCCTGGATGTACGTGTCGGGCTCGGTCATGCCGCAGCCGTTCGCCGCCGTGACACCGGCCGGCGCGGCGAACGTGCGGATGTCGAGCGCCCGGTCGAACGACGTCGTCGCACCAGGCTCGAGCTCCCAGTAGGCAAGCATCCCGTCGACGGCGGCGGCGAGCTCGGGGGCGGTGCCTTCGACCGATCCGGCGCCGGTCATCTTCGCGATGTACGCCCTGTGCACGATCGGCGTCGCCGCCGCGGCGAGGACCGGGCTGACCCTCGACGACTCGACCGTCAGCGGTGTGGTCTGGTCCTCCGCGACCGCGATGGCGGTGCGTCCGGCACGCGTGTCCTCGGCGATCGTGCCGCCCTCGGCCGGCAGCAGATCCTTGCGGTCCAGAGCCGACGCAACGGCGCCGTCGACCACGAGCTCGCCCCGGAACCGCGCATCCGCGGGAGCATCGCTGTCGAGCTCGATCGGGATCTCGGCGCCGTCATCGGTGACCAGCGTGTATATCCGCTCGCTGTGCGCCTCGTGATGTGGGTCGGAGACGTCGGCGTCGAAGTGGTCGACGACCAGCACCTCGATGGTCCCCTCGACGGCGAGCGTCGTCGGCTCCGGCGCGCCCTGCGCGGGGACGGACACCGCGGTCGCCACGAGGGCTCCGGCGATCGACAGACAGGTACGCCGCAGCAACATGGCACCAGTGTCCCAGACGCTGCGACTTCGGCCGGACGAATCAGTCGCGGGCCGTCATGACGATCGGGTCACCCTCGGTGATCGCGATCGTGTGCTCGACGTGCGCGCCGCGCGAGCCGTCGGCGCTGCGGATCGTCCAGCCGTCGTCGTCCATGCGGATCTCGTCGGTTGTGTGCAGGAACCACGGCTCGATCGCGATGACGAGTCCCGGCTTGAGCGGGAGTCCGCGGCCGGCCTTGCCGTCGTTGGGGACGTGGGGGTCGCCGTGCATCGTCCGCCCGACGCCGTGGCCGCCGAACTGGGTGTTGACCTTGAGGCCGTGCGAGCGGCCGACCGCGCCGATCGCGGCGGAGATGTCGCCGATGCGGTGGCCGGGACGCGCGACCGCGATCGCGGCGTCGAGGGCCTCCTGTGCGTGATCGATGAGGCGCAGGTCCTCCTCGCGCGGCGTGCCGACGACGACGCTGACGGCGGAGTCGCACACCCACTTGTCGACCGAGACCGCGAAGTCGAGGCTCACGAGATCGCCGTCGCGCAGCTTGTACTTGTGCGGCAGCCCGTGCAGCACGGCGTCGTTGACCGACGTGCACAGCACCTTGCCGAACGGCATCGCACCGAAGGACGGGTGGTAGTCGATGTAGCACGACTCGGCGCCGCGCTCGCGGATCATCCGGTGGGCCAGCGCGTCCAACTCGAGCAGGTCGACGCCGACGTCGGCGGCCTCCGAGACCGCCGTCAGCACCTCGGCGACGAAGCGTCCGGCGGGACGCATCTCGTCGAGCTGGGTGGGGGTCAGGAGCTCGATCATCGAGCACTCTCCTTCGTGCGGGTCTGGCCGATCTGGGCGACGGTCACGGCGGCGACGACCGCGAGGGTGCCGGCCAGCGCCATGGGCTCGCTGCCGTAGAGATCGCCCTTCGCGGCGGTCGTGACGGTCGAGGCGAGGGACGCGCCGCCGAGCAGGCCGAGGATCATCGCGCTCAGGCTGTGGACGGTGCTGCCGTGCGACCACCCGGCGTACGCGACGACCGCGACGACTGCCGCGGCGGCCAGCACCACGATGCGGATCAGGGCGGTGGACGAGCCGAGATCGGCATCGGCGAGACCGGCCCCGACGTAGGCCACGAGCACGACGGCGGCCGCCACGCTCATGAGCCTGATGCCCGTGACGCTGGTGCCCTGCGCGTTCGCCACTGCCGTCCTCTCCTGCGCCCGCCCCGGCGGCAGGTGCATCGTCAGCCTACGCGGGCCTGGGAATCCTTTGCTTGACTGGTGGCGTGACGGCAGCGGGCTTCGAGTACTCCAACCTGAGCGGACGGTCGAACGGACCGTTCGTGACGTGGGCGAGCCGCCTGCTGCCGGGCGTCCGCGCCGTGCAGCGGCAGGTCGAGCCGTACGCCGATGCGTGGGAACGGCACAATCGCGCGGCGGCTGGGGCGGACGGTCCGCTGTGGGTGGTCCTGGGCGACTCGATGGCGCAGGGCGTCGGCGCGAGCGCCTTCGACCGGGGTTGGGCCGGCCAGCTGGCGGCGTCCGTGCCGGATCACCGGCTGATCAACCTGTCGGTCTACGGCGGACGGGTCACCGACGTGGTCGAGCGTCAGATCCCGGCGATGCGGTCGCTGGGCGTCGAGCCCGATCTCGTGACGGTCGTGATCGGCAGCAACGACCTGATCAGCCGCGCCCTGCGGGCCGAGCTGCCCGCCGCGCTGGCACAGCTGCTGCGGCTGCTGCCGACGGGGTCGATCGTCGGGACGCAGCCGGGCGGACGTCCCGGATCGCTGGAGTTCAACCGCCAGGTCGACGAGGCGGCGGCCGCCGGACGCATCCGCATCGCGGAGTTCCGCGACCCCCGGATGCGTTCGTGGCGGGGCCGGCTCTCGCGCGACTTCTTCCACCCCAACGACCTGGGATACGCCGCGATGGCCGAGATCGTCGCCGAGGCGATCCCCCGCCGCTGAGGTCGCGCGGCGCGCGGGGTGCGGGTGGCGTGGGGTGCGGGTTTCCCAGGATAACCCCGGGAACTTCACCGGCCGGGTGCACCTTCTGGGACCTGGCACAGGAATCCGGCACCTCACCCCTGTTGCTCCGTGGGTGCAGTGCCGGTTTCCGGGGTCCAGCCCGGAAGATTCCGAGGTTCTCCTGGGAATCCCCACCCACCCCGGCGCTGAGGTCGCGCGGCGCGCCGGAATCAGTACGGTCGGAGGATGAGCCGTGAGCAGCACGTCCGACTCGTGTTCCCCCACCAGCTGTTCCTCGAGCACCTCGACGCGCCCGCCGGAACGCTCTTCGTGCTGGTCGAGGACGACCTGTTCTTCCGCCAGTACCGGTTTCACGTCCAGAAGCTGATCCTGCATCGCGCCTCGATGCGCCGTTTCGCGCAACGGCTGCACGAGGCGTCCTTCGACGTCGAGGTCGTGGAGACGGCCGCGGACGCCCCGACGGGCGAGCGCCCGACCGCGCTGCTGCGGGAGCTGCGGGAGCTGCGACCGACGCGGGTATCGGTGTTCGACGTCGTCGACGACTGGCTGGACGGCGACCTGCGCCGGGCCGTGAGCGACGCGCAGCTTGACACCGTGGAGGTGCTCGAGTCACCGAACTTCCTCACCACCAGCCGGGAGCTGGGCGACTGGTTCGGCAGCCACCCGCCCGCATGCAGCACTTCTACTCGTGGCAGCGGCAGCGCCTCGACATCCTCGTGCACGGCGACCAGGCGGTCGGCGTGCAGTGGTCGTTCGACGAGGACAACCGCAAGAAGCTGCCGCGCAAGCACCCCGTGCCTGCCGTCCGGTGGCCCGAGCGGCACCCCGAGGTCGACGCCGCGATCGCCTGGGTGACCCGCGTGTACGACGGCATGGCGCCGGAGAAGGAGGCCGCGCACACCCGCGCGGCGTCCCCCTGGCTGAGCTGACCGCCGCGTGGTGCATTCCGGGCCGCGACTGCTGCAGTTCGGACAGACGCGCCGTCTCAGAACGTCCAGAACACACCACTCGCGGATCTCAGCGGTGGTGGGTTCAGCCGTCCAGCGACGTCCGGAACCGCTGCATGCCGGTGATCCAGTGGTCGGCGTCGGCGGCCTTGCGGGCGTACATCGTGCCGACCTCGGGGTGCGGCAGCGCGAAGAACGTCCCCGCCGCGAGCGCCTCGAGCAGGACGTCGGCAACGTCGAGCGGGGTGAGCGTCGCACCGGCCGACACGACCGACCGCATCGCGAGCCGGCCGAGTTCGTCGTCGCTGGTCTGCCCCTCCCGGAGCATGTCGGTGCGCACGCCCATGGGGCACAGACAGCACACCTGGACGCCCTGGTCGCCGTACGTCGCGGCCAGCCACTCGGCGAATCCGACCGCGGCGTGCTTGGTGACCGAGTACGTCGGCGACCCCAGCTGCGTCAGCAGTCCGGCGGCGGACGCGGTGCTGACGAAGGTGCCACGGCCCCGCTCGACCCAGCCCGGCACGAGCGCCCGTGCGGCTCGCACCTGGCCCATGACGTTGACGTCCCAGCCCGTCGCCCACTCGGACTCGGGCGCCTCGAGGCCGAAGCCCCGAAACACGCCCGCGTTGGCGACGTACAGGTCGACGTCTCCGGGCGCAGCGGCGATCAGCGCGGCGATGTGGCCGGCGTCGGCCGCGTCACCGGCGACGTGCGAGACGCGACCGGGGTGGTCGGCGTCCAGC
The DNA here is from genome assembly GCA_025964895.1 of Aeromicrobium sp. Lineage (GTDB taxonomy): Bacteria > Actinomycetota > Actinomycetes > Propionibacteriales > Nocardioidaceae > Aeromicrobium. The sequence goes on along the minus strand of JAOPXY010000032.1, from coordinate 12,023 downwards.
CGTGCCGCGGTGGCCTCGACCCGTGCGGCGTCGAGGTCGCCGAGGACGACCGACGCCCCCTGCTCGAGCAGCCGCTGCGCGACGGCTTCGCCGATGCCGCTGGCCGCGCCCGTGACGACGGCGACGCTGTGCGCCAGGTCGGTCAGGCCCACTTCTTGACCTCGGCCCGGGCGAGCGCGTTCTTGTGGACCTCGTCGGGGCCGTCCGCGAAGCGGAGCGTGCGCATGCCCGCGAACCACTCCGCGAGCGGGAAGTCCTGCGAGAGGCCGCCGGCGCCGTGCACCTGGATGGCCTTGTCGAGGATCCACTCCACGGTCTGCGGGGTCGCGATCTTGATCGCCTGGATCTCGGTGTGGGCGCCCTGATTGCCGACGGTGTCCATCAGCCAGGCGGTCTTGAGGACCAGGAGGCGCAGCTGCTCGACCTTGACCCGCGACTCGGCGATCCAGTCGCGCACGACGCCCTGGTCGGCGATCGGCTTGCCGAAGGCCACCCGGTCGGCCGCGCGCTTGCTCATCATCTCGATGGCACGCTCCGCGATGCCGAGGGAGCGCATGCAGTGGTGGATGCGTCCCGGCCCGAGCCTGGCCTGCGCGATCGCGAAGCCCTCGCCCTCACCGCCGATGAGATTGCTCGCGGGCACCCGGACGTCCGTGAACCGCAGCTCGGCGTGTCCTCCGTGATCGCGATCGTGATACCCGAACACGTGCATGCCGCGGATGATCTCCAGGCCCGGGGTGTCGCGCTCAACCAGGATCTGGCTCTGCTGGCGGTGCCGCTGGGCCGAGGGGTCGGTCTTGCCCATCACGATGAAGATCTTGCAGTCGGGGTTCATCGCGCCGGTGATCCACCACTTGCGGCCGTTGATGACGTACTCGTCGCCGTCCCGGACGATGCTGAGCTCGATGTTGGTCGCGTCCGACGAGGCCACCTGCGGCTCCGTCATCGCGAAGGCGGAGCGGATGTCGCCCGCGAGCAGCGGCTCGAGCCACCTCTTCTTCTGCTCGTCGGTGCCGAACATGCTCAGCACCTCCATGTTGCCGGTGTCGGGCGCGGCGCAGTTGAACGCGGCCGGCGCCATCTGGATGCTGCGGCCCGTGATCTCGGCGATCGGCGCGTACTGCAGGTTCGTCAGGCCGGCACCGTGCTCACCGGGATCGAAGAAGTTCCACAGGCCCTGGGCCTTGGCCTTGGCGCGCAGCTCGTGGACGATCGGCGGGAACGACCAGGTGTCGCTCGCGACCGCGGCCTCGGCCTGCTCTTTGAAGATCGGCTCGGCCGGGTACACCTCGGCGTCCATGAACGCGGTGACGCGCTCGATCAGCTCGTTGGTCGTGTCGTCGAAGGCGAAGTGCATTTCAGGCTCCGGCCATGACGTAGACGACCTCGGCGATGCAGACCGGCTTGTCCGCACCCTCACGCTCGACGACGAAGGTGATGACGACCTGGGTGCCGATCGCGATGTCCTTCGTCTCCTTCAGCGTCGCAGTGGCGCGCAGGCGCGAGTCGACGGGGACGGGCGCCGGGAAGCGGACCTTGTTGGCGCCGTAGTTCATGCCGAACGCGATGTTCTGGATCGAGTAGATCTCGGCGGCGAACACCGGCAGAAGCGACAGCGTCAGGTAGCCGTGGGCGATCGTCGTGCCGAACGGGCCGGTCGCGGCACGCTCGGGATCGATGTGAATCCACTGCTGGTCGCCCGTGGCGTCGGCGAAGGTGTTGATCTGCTCCTGCGTGACCGTGAGCCAGTCGCTGGTGCCGAGCTCCTCTCCGGCGGCGGCCTTGAAGGCATCGAGATGGTCGAACACGCGGGTCATACGGAACCTCCGGCTTGGTAAGCGCTTGCTTAGTTCGCACCCTAGCCCGAATGGGGCCCACCACGCCAGATCCGTCCCCGGATCACACCAGCCGGGCGATCACCGGAACGGCTCCGAGCAGGGCCGCGGCGACGAGCGCGAGGACGTCGAGGCGGGTCCACGGTGCGGGCAGGGCCCAGGTCCGCTCGTGGGCCGTCGCGAACCCCCTGGCGTCCATCGCGATAGAGGTCGACGTGGCTCCGCGCATCGCCTGCACGAGCAGCGCGAACGACATGTTCGCGGCGTAGCCCCCGTTGGCCAGCGGATTGCGTCCCGCCCCGAACCCGCGGACCCGCCGCACCCGGTCGAGCTGCTGCCAGGCGATGCCGAAAGCCGTCAGTCTCTGCAGCGCGGCGGCGAAGGCCACGATGAGTCGGGGCGGCAGGCGCAGGCTCTGCGCCAAGTAGTCCGCGAGCCGTGACGGGTCGATGTAGCCCGCGGCGACCGATCCCGGCCACGCCAGCACGACGATGCGAAGACCCGCCGTGACGGCCAGCTCGACGTCGTGGCCTCCCAGCCGCCACGTCGAGTAGACGACCGTGAGTGCCGCGATCGACGTGAAGGCCAGGCACACCAGCGGGAACCGCCAGCCCGGCAGGAGGATCACCGCGGCCACGGCATAGGCCGCCACCGCGATCAGCGCGACCGGCAGGCTGCGGATCCAGAACGAGCCGAGCAGCGAGAACAGTCCCACCGAGATCAGTACGAGCGGGTTCGTCCGCCGGACGAGAGTCCTCATGTCATGACCCCCCGGCTCATGCCGTGCTCGATATCGAGTCCGACGTCGGCATCGTGGGTCGAGAGGCCGACCGCCGCGCCCGCGTCCCGCGAGGCAGCGATCCAACCGGCCACAGCGGCCCAGGTGCCGGGATCCTGACCCACGGTCGGCTCGTCGAGGAGCACCACGCCGGGACGGTGGGCGAGCGCGGCCGCCAGCGCCAGACGTCGCTGCTCACCGCCGGAGAGCCGGTACGGGTTCGAGCTCGCGAGGTGGCCGAGCCCGAAGACGTCGAGGACAGCCCCCGCGTCGACCGTCCGCCCCGTCCGGGTCGCGGTGTGGCGCACCTCGTCGACGACGGTCGAGGTGAGCAGCCCGTGCTCGGGATTCTGGGGGACCCAGCCCACGGCGGCGGCCAGGGCCGGCGATCGCCACCGCCGCAGATCGGGAGCGACCGTGCCGGTGGTGGGCGCGAGCAGCCCGCCGAGGACCGCGAGCGCGGTCGACTTGCCGGCTCCGCTGGGGCCGGTGAAACCGGTGACGCGTCCCGGCGCGAGCCGCGCCGTGAGCTCCGTCAGCGCCTGGGTGCGCTGTGTCCCCCGCATCGTGCGCATCACGAGCTCGACCGACACATCGGTCGCCGTGACGGTCAGGGCCTCGTCCGCCGGGCGCACGAGGGTGTCCGGGACGGCGAGCAGGGGTGGCGTCGGCGCTCCGGGCATCCACACCCCGTCGGGCCGGGGTCCGGCGAGGAATGCCGACACGGTCCCGTCGCCGACGACCTGCCCGTCGGCGGACAGCACGACGACCCGGTCGACGTGCGGCAGCCACGCCTCGATCCGGTGCTCGACGACGAGCAGCGTGCGACCGCCGGCCGATGCGAGGATCGCCTCCCGGACGGTGGCCGCCGTGGCTGGGTCGAGCATCGAGGTCGGCTCGTCGAGCAGGAGGACGTCGGGGCGCATCGCGAGCACCCCGGCGAGAGCGAGGCGCTGCTGCTCACCGCCCGACAGCGCTGCCGTGAAGTGGTCGCGGCCATACGTCAGGCCGACCGCGTCGAGCGCCGCGTCGACCCGTGCCCAGATCTCGTCGCGCGGCAGGCCGGCGTTCTCGGGCCCGAAGGCGACGTCACGGCCCGTCCGTTCGGCCACGATCGCGTCGGCGGGGTTCTGCAGCAGCAGCCCCGACCGCCCGTCGACCTCGGCCGATCCCGTAAGGTCACCGGCGATCGTCGCGCCCAGGGCGCCGACGAGCCCGTGCAGGAGCGTCGACTTGCCGGCCCCGCTGGGCCCGACGAGGAGGACCCGTTCGCCGGGCTCGATCGTGAGATCGAGCCCGGCGATGACGGCGTTGCGGCGACCGATCGGCCGCCACGTGAAGTCCCGGAACCGGACCTCACCACGTGGACTCATTTGTCCATCAATCCGTCTTCTAGACCTCGGTGACCTGCTCGCGTCCGGCCGGGAACGCATCGAGCGCCCCCGCACGGGCCAGGGCCCGGGTGAGGGCCCACCCGCCGAGGCCGGCGATCACGGCACCTGACACCACGAACAGCCCGAGGTGCGCGAAGCGGTAGCCGGTCTCCCAGTCCGGGTAGTAGGCGTGCCACTCGTATGCCGCGGACTCCAGCGCTCCCGCGACGCCACCGGCGATCGCGGCGACCGTCAGGTTGAACCGGCGGTAGAGGAACACCGCAAGGACCAGCTCGACGCCGATGCCCTGCCAGAAGCCCGAGGCGAGGACGCCCGAGCCCCACTGCGTACCGCCGGGGAACAGCATCTCGACCAGCGCGGCGAGCATCTCGGTCGCGACGGCCGCACCGGGCTTGCGGACGATCAGACCGCCCAGCACGCCGGCCAGCAGCCACGTGCCGCCGAACAGGCCGGCCATGGGCGGGTACGCCGCGATCGAGCCGAAGCTCAGCGGCTCGTAGATCTTTCCCCACCCCCAGAAGATGACGCCGCAGGCGACGGCGAGGGTGGCGATGGTGACCAGGTCGATCGTGCGATACCGCACATCGAACCCGGTCCTGGACGTGGTGGCAGAACTCATTCTGACTCCCTTCGCCGGTACTAACCGGTGCAGGTTCAAGGGTCTGCGGCGGATCCGCACTCTCAGCGCCCTCTGCAGTGGCGCTCCCCTGTCGTGTGGCTCGACTGTACCGCGCCTCAGTCCAGGCGCGACCGCACCCGTTCGACGCTGCGTGCCGCCCGGGCGCTCGTGGCGACGAATCCCAGTCCCACCAGGACCAGCCCGAGTGCCGCCATGACCGCCCATGCCGCGTGCGTCGCCTGCGCGAACCCTTCCGTCATGGAACCGTCGAGACGGCCGTAGGCGATCGCGCCGAGCACCGCGACGCCGAGCGCAGACCCGATCTGCCGGCTCGTGGAGGCCACGGCCGCCGCCGTGCCGGCCTGCGCACGAGGCATGCCGCTCACCGCGGCGTTGGTGATGGGGGCGTTGAGGAGGCCGAAGCCCACGCCGAACGCCACGTAGGCCGCGACGAGCACCGCGGTACTCGTGTCGGGCTGGAGCCGGGTGAGGATTGCCCCGCTGGTGGCGACGCCGAGCCCGGCCAGGACCATCGGCACGCGGGGCCCGATGCTGCCGACCAGTCGGCCCGAGATCGGTGACAGCACGGCGGTGGTCACGGCCATCGGCAACGTCAGGAGCCCGGCATGGAGGGCGGAGTACCCCCGGACGTCCTGCAGGTAGAGCGTGTTCAGCAGCAGGAAGCCGCCGATCGACGCGAATCCGATCACGGCGCTGACGACGGCGCTGCTGAACGGGATGCTGCTGAAGAACACCGGCGAGATCAGGGGCGTCTCGGTACGACGCTCGAACGCCACGAACGCCACGACGGCGACCGCCGACAGGACGAAGCAGCCGATCACGGTCGCCGTTCCCCAGCCGATCTCGCGCCCCTCGATGATCCCGAACGTGAGGGACACGAGCATGACGATCACGAGCGCCTGACCGACCGGGTCGAGCCGACGAGGCGTCTCGGCGCGGGACTCCGGGACGTACAGGGTCATGAGCACCAGCGCCGCGACGACGACCGGCACGTTGATCAGGAAGATCGCCCTCCAGCCGAATCCGGCCACCAGCACGCCGCCGATGACGGGTCCGAGGGCCATGCTCAGCCCGATCGCGGCACCCCACGCACCGATCGCCGCCGCGCGCTCCTTGGCGTCGTGGAACGTGTTGGTGATGATCGACATCGCGACCGGATTGAGCATCGAGCCGCCCACGGCCTGCAGCACCCGCGCCGCGATCAGCAGCTCGGACGTGGGGGCGACCGCGCACAGGAGCGAGCCCGCGCCGAACACCATCAGCCCGATCCGGAAGATTCGACGTCGGCCGACGCGGTCGGCGATCGATCCCGAGAGCATCAGGAGACCGGCGAGGGTCAGCGCGTAGGCGTCGATCGTCCACTGCAGGTGGCTGAACGGCGCATCGAGGTCACGGCCGATGTCCGGAAGGGCGACGTTCAGGGCCGAGACGTCGAGTCCGACGATGAACAGGCTCATGCAGCAGATCGCCAGCACGACGCGGCGACCCGACCGGTCGAGCTCGTGCGGGGCCAGCGCCGAGCGCGGGGTCATGATCCCGCTCCGTCGTGCAGGCGCTGGAGGATCCGGTGCAGCGTGGCGGCCTCCTCCTCGTCAAGCACGCCGAGCACCGATGGGACAGCGTCCGGCAGCTCACGGACGCCGTCCACGAGCGCACGGCCGGCATCGGTGAGCTCCAACCGGTTGCGGCGCCGGTCGGCCGGGTCGGTCGCCCGCAGGACCAGGCCGTCATCGACGAGCTCGCCCACCAGGACGGACATGGCCGGGGCGTCGACGCCGAGGCGCGCCGCCAGCTCGGACTGCGCCAGGGGACCCATCTCCAGCCTCCGGAGGGCTCGGAAACGGCTGAACGGCATGCCGGTGGCAGCGACGACAGCGCCCCGCCAGCCGGCCTTGTTGTCCATGACGAGGGCGGCCATCAGCATCCACGTCGCGGCGCGCGAGACCGGATCAGTTGTATTCACACAACCGTTGTATCACCCCAACCGAATACGTCCCCGCGCGCCCCCTCAGCGACCGGTGAGGGTGTTGCCGAGACGGGCGAGCCGGCTGGGCCGTTCGAGGCCCCGGCTCTCGCGGCGGTCCGCCTCGCGATACAGCCCGTACATCGCCCGCACGCCGAGCCACCGCAGCGGCTCGGGCTCCCAGCGCCGCACAGCGCGGTTGACCCACGGCAGCGCCGTGAGCGCGGACTCCCTCCCCGTCGCCAGATCGGCGAGGGTCCGTCCCGCCACGTGCGTCGTGGTCAGGCCGCTACCGACATACCCGCCCGCCCAGCCGAGGCCGGTCGCAGGATCGAATCCGACACTCGCGCACCAGTCGCGCGGCACGCCCAGCACCCCGCACCACGCGTGGTCGATCCGAGCCCGTCGGGTCGCGGGGAACATGTCGTGCAGGATTCCGGTGAGCGAGGCGACGGTCCAGTCCTGCGTCTGTCCGTCGGCGTCCGTGCGGGACGCGAAGCGGTACGGGACGCCGCGGCCGCCCAGCGCGATCCGACCGTCGGCCGTGCGCTGCGCGTAGCAGTACGCGTTGGCGTGGTCGCCGAGCAGCTCAGCGCCCGCCCACCCGATCTCGTCCCACACGGCGTCCGGCAGCGGCTCGCTGACGATCATCGCCGAGTTCATGGGCAACCACGTGCGACGCTGACCGCGGATGCCTGCGGTGTAGCCCTCGAGGCACCGCAGGATGCGGGGGGCTCGGACCCGTCCGCGATCGGTCGTGACGACGCCCGGATCGATGCGCTGTGCGCGCGTCCGCTCGAGGATCCTCACACCGCGTCGCTCCACCGCCGCGGCGACTCCCGAGACCAGCTTCGCCGGGTGCACCCGCGCGCAGTGCGGGCTGAAGGTGGCACCCAGCGCGCCCTCGACCCGGAGACGCTCGCCTATCTCGTCCGCGGTCAGCTCGACCTGGTCGTCGCCGATGCCCCACCGCGCGTCGTCGGCGAGGCCCTCGCGCATCCGCACGAGCTGGGCCGGCGACCTGGCGACGTAGAGCACGCCGTGCTTGACGACATCGGCGTCCACGCCCTCGACCCGGCACACCTCGACGACCTCGTCGACCGCTCGCTCCATGGCTGCGACGAGCGCCGTGACACCCTCGCGTCCGTGCGTCCTGCCGTAGCGTTCCTTGCTGCCGGACAGCTCGGCCGACAGCCATCCGCCGTTGCGACCCGAGGCGCCGAACCCGACGAACTCCGCCTCGAGCACGACGACGTCGAGACCCGGGTCGAGGGCCGCCAGGATGTACGCCGTCCAGAGGCCGCTGAACCCTCCTCCGACGATGCAGACATCGCAGTCGAGATCTCCGTCGAGCGACTCCCGCGGCTCGGGTATGCCGATCTGCTGCCACCAGAACGAGACCCCGCCGTTGATCACCCCCACATGCTGTCACCGGCACGGGCACGGAGCGCGTCGTCGTGGCCCCATACGACAGAATGTGTCCATGTCCGTGCGCACACCTGATCCCAATCCGGGCTGGCTCCCGGACTTCGCCCTCGACGAGACCCGGGCGCGGGTGCCCATCCTGTACGTCGAGGCCGTTCCGGTCCGCGTCGACGCCCATGGCACCGTGGAGCACATCGGCGTCCTGCTGCGCGGCTCCTCGACCACGGGCGCCATGACCCGCACGCTCGTCTCCGGCCGGGTGCTGCACGGCGAGTCGGTGCGCGACGCACTGCTGCGCAACCTCGAGAAGGATCTCGGGCCCACTGCGTTCCCGCAGCTGCCGACGTCGGTCGTGCCGTTCACGGTGGCCGAGTACTTCCCGTTCCCGGGCGTCACGCCGCTGCACGACCCGCGCCAGCACGCGGTCGCCCTCGCATACGTCGTGCCGGTCACCGGCGACTGCAATCCCCGCCAGGACGCCCTCGAGCTGACCTGGCTGACCCCGCAGGAGGCGTCGGCCACCGAGGTGCTCGACGACATGGAGGGCGGCCGCGGCATCCTGCTCAAGCAGGCCCTGGCCCACGTCGGCGCCCTGACCTACTGAGCCGGGGACCTCGACCGAAGGTTGCAGGACGCACGGAGTAGTCTGAATCCTGAGACGAATCGTATCAGGATGTGGACACGCCATGAGGGAAACTGAACTGAGGAGACCCAACCGCTGGGTCATGCTCGGCGTCTCGATGCTCGGGCAGGTCGCCGGCACGATCTTCGTCAACGGCGCCCCGTTCCTCATCGTCTTCCTCCGCAACGAGCGCGGGCTGAGCCTGCAGGAGGCGGGACTGGTCGTCGCCGCGCCGTTCGCCGGGATCATGGTGTCGCTGGTCGTCTGGGGCCTCGTCGTCGACCGCGTCGGGGAACGCGCCTCGATGTCCGTGGGCCTCGGGATCGTCACGGTCAGCGCCGTCGGTGCGGCTTTCACGACCTCGCTCGTCGCGCTGGCGCTGTGGTTCCTCATCGGTGGCATCGGGGCCGGGAGCACCAACTCGGCCAGCGGACGCATCGTCGTCGGCTGGTTCCCGGCGCACCGCCGCGGCACCGCGATGGGCATCCGGCAAACGGCACTGCCGCTCGGGGTCGGCGCCGGCGCACTGTTGATCCCCAACACCGTCGAGGCCGACGGTCTGCGCACGACCCTGCTGATCGTCGCCGGCATCTGTGCCGCCGCTACCGTCATGTCGCTGATGCTGATCGTCGACCCGCCCCGGCCTACCCGGGCCGAGGCCGCCGACCGCGGACAGCTGGACAATCCCTATCGCCGCGACAACCGCCTCACGCGCATCCACCTTGCGTCTGCCCTGCTGGTCGTGCCGCAGTTCACGGTGTGGACCTACATGCTCGTCTGGCTGACCGACGACAAGGGCTGGTCGACCCTCGCCGCCAGCGCACTCGTCGCCTCGACCCAGGTGCTCGGGGCGGCCGGGCGGATCGGCGCAGGCTGGTGGTCGGACGTCGCCGGCAGCCGCCTCGGTCCCATGCGCATCGTCGCGATCGCGGCTGCGGCGACGATGCTGTCGCTGGGCCTGCTGTCGGGCACACCGCTGGGCGTCGCGCTGATCGTCATCGCGACCGCCGTCACGGTGGCCGACAACGGCCTGGCGTTCACATCGGTCGCCGAGATCGGTGGACCCTACTGGTCGGGACGCGCCATGGGACTGCAGAACACCGGGCAGTACGTCGTCTCCGCGCTCGTCCCCCCGCTGGTCGGGGCGCTAGTCGAGGGACACGGGTACGGATTCGCGTTCGCGGTCGTCGCGGTGTGCCCGCTCATTGCGATCCCGCTCGTGCCGGTGCGGGGTGAGCACGCACCGTCGCGATAAGCGACGGCGCACCGCTTTGGCAAGCCTTAGTCGGCGCCTGTGGTTGCTACCCGTTAATGTCAGCCCTACTGTCAGGGTCCTTTTGCCAGGCCTGGCGCTCGCTAGAAACAGTAGGAGCCTCCATGCAGGTCGTCGCGATTGTCGTGTCACTGGTCGTCACCGCCGTGGCACTGCCACTCATCACCAAAGCCGTGCGCGACATGCTGAGGGTGATCCGCACCGGTCAGCCGCTGATCGGCCGGCGCGACAACCCGGTCAAGCGCACCACGAACATGCTGATCGAGACCGTGGGCCACACGCGCATGTTCCAGCGCAAGGCCGTCGCGGTCGCGCACTGGTTCGTCTACGCGGCCTTCATCTTCCTCAGCACCGCGGTACTGCAGGGCTACTTCCAGCTGTTCAACCCCGACTTCGCCTGGCCGATCATCGGGCACTGGTACCCGTACGAGTGGGCCGCGGAGGCCCTCGGCCTGCTGAGCACGATCGGCATCATCCACCTGATCCTCGTGCGCCAGTGGAACCACCCGCGCCGCCTCGACCGCAAGAGCCGGTTCTTCGGCTCGACGTTCTGGCAGGCCTACTTCGTCGAGGTCATGGCCATGCTCGAGGGCGCGGCGATCCTGTTCATCCGCGGCGCCGAGTACAAGCTGATCGAGAACTTCCACGGCGGCGAGCATGGCGGCCGCGCGCACTTCCCGCTCAGCTCCTACGTGGGCGACGCTCTCTACCCCGAGTCCGAGCAGGGCCTGAAGAACGTCATCTTCTTCGTCGCGATGTTCAAGATCACCCTCGCGATGGTGTGGCTCGCGGTCATCGCCCGCAACCTCACGATGGGCGTCGCCTGGCACCGTTTCACCGCCTGGCCGAACATCTGGTTCAAGCGCAGGAGCGACGGCGGCACGTCCCTCGGTGCCCTGCCGCCCATCTACGTCAAGGGCAAGCCGCTCGACCTGGAGGACATGGAAGACCTCGACGAGGACGACTTCAACAAGCTGGGCGTCGGCAAGATCGAGGACTTCACCTGGAAGGGCATCCTCGACTTCACGACCTGCACCGAGTGCGGACGCTGCCAGAGCCAGTGCCCCGCCTGGGCGACCGACAAGCCCCTGTCGCCCAAGCTGTTGGTCATGGGCCTGCGCGAGCACGCGTACGCCAAGGCCCCGCTGCTGGCCCTGTCGGAGGAGGAGCAGGCCAATCTCAGCGACGAGGCGAAGGCCGAGCTCGAGCGTCCCCTCATCGGCGATGAGTCGATGTATGGCGTGATCGACCCCGACGTCCTGTGGTCGTGCACCAACTGCGGCGCGTGCGTCCAGCAGTGCCCCGTCGACATCGAGCACGTCGACCACATCGACGACATGCGCCGCTTCCAGGTGCTCGTCGAGTCGAACTTCCCCGCCGAGCTCAACAACATCTTCAAGGGCCTCGAGCGCAAGGGGAACCCGTGGGGCATGGACCCCAAGAACCGCATGGACTGGGCCAAGAACCTCGACTTCGAGGTCAAGCAGGTCGGTGTGGACGTCGAGGACCTCGACGAGGTCGACTGGCTGTTCTGGGTCGGCTGCGCCGGAGCGTTCGAGGACCGCGCCAAGAAGACCACGCAGGCCGTCGCGGAGCTCCTTGACATGGCCGGCGTCTCGTTCGCCGTGCTCGGTGACGGCGAGACCTGCACGGGTGACCCCGCGCGTCGTGCCGGCAACGAGATCGTCTTCGCCCAGCTCGCGATGCAGAACGCCGAGGTCTTCAAGGAGACCAAGGTCAAGAAGGTCGTCTCGACCTGCGCCCACTGCTTCAACACGCTCAAGAACGAGTATGCCGAGTTCGGCGTCGAGCTCGAGGTCGTCCACCACACGCAGCTGCTCAACCGGCTCGTGCGCGAAGGCAAGCTCAAGCCGCTCCCGCCCGTCGCGGGCGAGGAGAAGAAGAAGATCACCTACCACGACCCGTGCTTCCTGGGTCGTCACAACCAGGTGTACGAGCCGCCGCGCGAGCTCCTCAACGTCATCCCCGGCGCCGAGTTCACCGAGATGCCCCGCAACCAGGAGAAGTCGTTCTGCTGCGGCGCCGGTGGAGCGCGCATGTGGATGGAGGAGAGCCTCGGCTCCCGCATCAAC
>JAOPXY010000012.1 GCA_025964895.1 Aeromicrobium sp. | reverse complement strand
CGTCCGCGAGCGGCTGGAGCGCGAGTTCAACCTCGAGCTCATCTCGACGGCACCCAACGTCGTGTACCGCGTCGAGATGGAGGACGGCAAGGAGATCACGGTGACCAACCCGTCGGAGTACCCGTCCGACGGCAAGATCGACAAGGTCTACGAGCCGGTCGTGCGGGCGACCGTGCTCAGCCCGTCGGACTACATCGGCGTGATCATGGAGCTGTGCCAGGCACGTCGTGGCGTGCTGAACGGAATGGACAACCTCACCGAGGACCGCGTCGAGATCAAGTACACGCTGCCCATGGGCGAGATCATGTTCGACTTCTTCGACGCGCTCAAGAGCCGCACCAAGGGTTATGCCTGGCTCGTCTACGAGCCGACCGGCGAGCTGGCGTCCGACCTCGTGAAGGTCGACGTGCTGCTGCAGGGCGAGGTCGTCGACGCGTTCAGCGCGATCGTGCACCGCGACAACGCCTACGGGTACGGGGTGTCGTTGGCCGGCAAGCTCAAGGAGCTCATTCCGCGCCAGCAGTTCGAGGTGCCCATCCAGGCGGCGATCGGCGCCCGGGTCATCGCCCGCGAGAACATCCGCGCGATCCGCAAGGATGTCCTCGCCAAGTGCTACGGCGGCGACATCAGCCGCAAGCGCAAGCTGCTGGAGAAGCAGAAGGAGGGCAAGAAGCGCATGAAGATGGTCGGCCGCGTCGAGGTCCCCCAGGAGGCCTTCATCGCTGCCCTCTCCACCGGCGACGTCGACAAGAAGTAGGCCCCACCCCACCTCAGATCCGCGCAGTCCTGCACGCTCTCCCGCCGCGGGACGGTGCAGAAGGACGCAGATCCGGGCTGGAATAGGGTTGCCCGATGAGTGCTGCCGTGATCTCCGTCAACGTGGGCCTGACGGTCGACGTCCCCTGGGGCAAGCTGCGGCGCAGCGCGATCGACAAGCGCCCAGTGGACGGCCCGGTGCACGTGCACGCGCTGGGACTGGGCGGCGACGAGGTCGCCGACCAGGTCAACCACGCCGGTCCCGACCAGGCGGTGTACGCCTACGCGGCGGAGGACCTCGCGTGGTGGGCGGCGGAGCGGGGACGTCCGATCGCCCCCGGGCAGTTCGGCGAGAATCTCACGACCCGCGGCATCGATCTGAACGCGGCCCGCGCGGGCGACCGCTGGCGGGTCGGCGGGACGCTGCTGGAGATCGCCGGCGTCCGCATTCCGTGCGCGGTGTTCCAGGGGTTCCTGGACGAGCAGCGGTGGGTCAGGCGCTTCACGCTCGCGCAGCGGCCGGGAGCGTACTTCCGGGTGCTGGAGGAGGGCCCCGTCGGAGCCGGCGACGCGATCGAGATCGTCGAGCGGCGCGATCACGAGATCACGACCGAGTTCCTGTTCCGGGCGCTCACGACCGAGCGGCACCTGGTGCCCCGCCTGGCCGCCGAACCGCGCATCGCACCCTTCGTCGACCGCAGAATGGGTGAACGTCGCAACGATCGCCGAGGTGACCGGCCAGTAGGTTAGGGTGATCGGCACCACATTCCCTCAGTACGCCCTGTGAAGGATCACCGTATGCCTGCTCCCGTCGTCACCCCTGAACAGCTTGCAGTCATCGAGAACCGCGCGCCCAGCGTGTCGGCCCTGTTCTACGACCGAGTCCGCTCCAGCGGCGCCCGCGAGGCCTATCGGTACCCCGACGAGAACGAGGTCTGGCAGTCCCTGACGTGGGCCGAGACCGGCGATCGCGTCACCCGGCTCGCGGCCGGCCTCGTCGCCCTCGGCATCACGGCCGAGCAGCGGGTCGCGATCGCGTCCGGCACCCGCATCGACTGGATCCTCGCCGATCTCGCGATCATGGCCGCCGGCGGCGCCACCACGACGGTCTACCCGACGACGATCTCCGGAGACGTCGCCTACATCCTCGCCGACTCCGGCAGCCGCGTCGTGTTCGCCGAGGACGACGAGCAGGTCGCCAAGCTGCGCGAGAGGCACTCCGAGCTGCCGGACGTCGTCAAGGTCGTCGTCTTCGATGGCACGGCCGACGGCGACTGGGTCATCGGTTTCGACGATCTCGAGGCGCTGGGCGAGAAGTACCTCGCCGACCACCCCACCGTCATCGAGGAGCGGATCGCCGCGACGACGGGCGACTCCCTCGCGACACTCATCTACACCTCCGGCACCACGGGCCGCCCCAAGGGCGTCCGCCTGTCCCACGACGGCTGGGTCTACGAGGGCACCGTCATGGTCGCCGCGGGCATCCTCTCCGAGGACGACCTGCAGTTCCTCTGGCTGCCGATGGCGCACTCCTTCGGCAAGGTGCTGCTCTCGACACAGCTCGCGATCGGCTTCGCCACCGCGATCGACGGCCGTGTGCCGCGCATCGTCGACAACCTCGCGGTCGTCCGCCCGACGTTCATGGGCGCTGCACCCCGCATCTTCGAGAAGGCGTACGGCCGCATCGTCGGCATGACCGAGGCCGAGGGCGGTGCGAAGCTCAAGATCTTCAAATGGGCCGAGAAGGTCGGGCTGGCGCACTCCCGCGCCGTCCGCTCCGGCAAGCCCGTCTCGCCCGTGCTCAAGGCGCAGTTCGCGCTCGCCGACAAGCTCGTCTTCTCCAAGGTCCGCGCCCGCTTCGGCGGCCGCGTGCGGTTCTTCATCTCCGGTGCCGCGGCGCTGTCGCCCGATATCGCCGAGTGGTTCCACGCCGCCGGCGTGCTGATCCTGGAGGGCTACGGACTGACCGAGAACTGCGCGGGTGCCTTCGTCAACCAGCCGGACAACTTCAAGATCGGCTCGGTCGGCACCGCGTTCCCCGGCAGCCAGGCCAAGATCGCCGAGGACGGCGAGATCCTGATCAAGGGCCCGCACGTCATGCAGGGCTACCACAACCTCGACACCGAGAGCGCGTCGACGCTGACCGCCGAGGGCTGGTTGCACACCGGTGACGAGGGCCGCCTCGACGAGGACGGCTTCTTGTTCATCACGGGCCGCAAGAAGGAGCTGTTCAAGACGTCGGGGGGCAAGTACGTCGCCCCGCCGCACATCGAGGGGATGTTCAAGGGCATCAGCGCCCTGACCAGCCAGATCCTGGTGCACGGCAACGAGCGGAACTTCTGCTCGGCCCTCATCACGCTCGACCCCGACGCCGTCACGGAGTGGGCCGCGCACCACGGCATGGAGGGCAAGACGTACACCGAGATCGTGTCGTCACCGCAGATGCGCGAGGTCGTGCAGGGCCAGATCGACGAGCTCAACGCGAAGGTCAACCGGTGGGAGACGATCAAGAAGTTCGCGATCCTCGATCACGACCTGTCGATCGAGTCCGGCGAGATCACCCCCAGCATGAAGGTCAAGCGCAATGTCGTCGAGGCCAACAACAAGGCGATCCTGGACGGCTTCTACGCCGAGTAGGTGACTACGCTGACCAGGTGAACCTGACCGGACGCCCGCTTCCCGAGACCGGGGAGCGGGCGTTCGGCGTGTACGTCCACGTGCCGTTCTGCACGGTGCGGTGCGGCTACTGCGATTTCAACACCTACACCGCCGACGAGCTGGGCGAGGGCGCCACGCGGGCCTCGTACGCCGACACGGCGATCAGCGAGATCGTCCGCACAGCCCAGCAGCTGGGCCGCCGCCGCGCGGAGACGGTGTTCTTCGGCGGCGGCACCCCCACACAGCTGCCGGCGGCCGACCTGGTCCGCATCCTGCGCGCGATCGACGAGCACCTCGGCCTGGCCGACGACGTCGAGGTGACGACCGAGGCCAATCCGGACTCGGTGACGCCCGAGTCGCTCGCGACGCTGCGAGCGGGCGGCTTCACCCGCATCTCGTTCGGGGTGCAGTCGGCCGTCCCGCACGTGCTGGCGACGCTCGACCGCACCCACGACCCGGCGGGCGTCCCGCAGGCCGTCCGGTGGGCGCGCGAGGCGGGGTTCGAGCACCTCAGCGTCGACCTGATCTACGGCACGCCGGGGGAGTCGATGGACGACTGGCGCGCCAGCGTCGAGCACGCCATCGCGCTGGGCCCCGACCACGTCAGCGCGTACGCCCTGATCGTCGAGCAGGGCACCGCATTCGCCCGCAAGGTCAGGCGTGGCGAGATCGTGATGCCCGACGACGACGAGACCGCCGACAAGTACCTGCTCGCCGATGATCTGCTCACGGCGGCCGGGCTGGGCTGGTACGAGCTGTCGAACTGGGCGAGCAACGCTGCCGCCCGGTGCCGGCACAACGCGCTGTACTGGCACAGCGACGACTGGGCGGGCATCGGCCCGGGCGCCCACTCCCACGTCGCGGGCCAGCGCTGGTGGAACGTCAAGCACCCGGCGGCGTACGCGCAGCGGCTCGGGGCGGGCGAGTCGCCGCGGCAGGACGGTGAGTCGATCGACCCCGCGACGGCGCAGCTGGAGCGCACCATGCTGGAGATCCGCCTGCGGGACGGCCTCGACGTCGCGGTCCTGAGCCCCGACGGGCTCACGGCGGCCGACGACGTCGTGGATCGCGGGCTCGCCACCCGGCACGCGGACCGGCTCGTGCTGACCCGGCCGGGGCGTCTCCTGGCCGACGCCGTCGTCCGCCGACTGGCCGTGTGACGCAGCGCGCACCAACCCGGGGACGACCAGCTCCGAATAATGATTGAAAGTTCAATCGGGGAGCGAGCGACCCGCACCAGTGGGACGCAGCAACTGCACGTTCGGATCGGCGGCACGCTGTGCGCAACGCGTCTCGGCCCGCACGAGTGCTGGGAGCACTCGCGACGGCCATCATCATGTCCATCATCGTCATCGGCGCGG
Organism: Aeromicrobium sp.; assembly: GCA_025964895.1. Lineage (GTDB taxonomy): Bacteria > Actinomycetota > Actinomycetes > Propionibacteriales > Nocardioidaceae > Aeromicrobium. Next base: position 10,005 of record JAOPXY010000012.1, on the reverse strand, counting down.
GGGCGACTCCGGCGCGTCCGCCGGCGGCCACGTCGCGTACGTCGAGGCCGTGCACAAGGACGGCTCGATCGCCATCTCCGAGGACCACCTCGGCGGCACGTTCATGTGGCGCACGCTGTCGCGGTCGTCGAAGTCCTGGCCCTCGGGCTTCATCCGCTTCCCGAAGTCCGACGGCTCCCCGTCGGGCTCCATGCTGTGGGCGACGCCGGACGGACCCGGCAGGATCCGGCTGTCCGGCACCGCGGGCGAGTGGGACGTCCCGGCGGGTCCGCGCGGCTACGAGGTCTGGGTCGGCGCCCCGCGCGGCACGGCCGGCGCCGAGTCGTTCACGTTCAGCACGTCGTTCTTCCGCTTCGAGCGGATCAAGACGCTCAGCACGCGGGGCACGACGACGCTGTACGTCTACGCGCTCAACACGCCGGGGACGCGCGGATCGGACACGCTGATCGGCACCCGCTCCGTCACGATCGGGTAAAAACCTGGGCGGACGTCGCGTCCCGCTGGTACGTTTTGGCGCAGGGAGCGGGTCCATGAGGGTGGATCCGGCACGATCTTGAGTGGGACGGCGAGGGAGCCATGCGCACTGCGCACCGGCCTGCGCGGGTGCTGGGAGCACTTGTCGCGGTCATCATCACGGTGGTCTGCACCATCGGCGTCGGGGCGACCCCCGCGCAGGCGGCGTCGAGCTCGACGCTGTGCAAGGGGTTCAAGGACTGCGCCCGCGAGGGACGCAGCAGCGCCGGCTACGCGGCGGTGTTCCGGCAGTCGTTCTGGAACATGCGTGCGGGCCACAACTGCACCAACTACGTCGGCCACCGGCTGACGCAGGGACGGCTCACCGACCGGCCGCCGGGAGCCAACGACGCCGGCACCTGGGGCCAGGCGGCCCGTGCCGCGGGCATCCCGGTCACGCGGACGCCGCGCGTCGGCTCGGTCGCCTGGTGGAAGCCCGGCTACCACGGTGCGGGGTCCAGCGGGCACGTCGCATACGTCGAGGCCGTGCGCAAGGACGGCTCGATCCTGATCTCCGAGGACAACTTGGGCGGGGCGTTCATGTGGCGCAGGCTGTCGAGATCGTCCTCGGCGTGGCCCTCGGGCTTCATCCAGTTCCCGCGGTCCGACGGCTCGCCGTCCGGCACGATGCTGTGGGCCGCGGCGGAGGGACCGGGCAGGGTTCGGCTGTCGGGCACCGCGGGCGAGTGGGACGTCCCGGCGGGTCCGCGCGGCTACGAGGTCTGGGTCGGCGCCCCGCGCGGCACGGCCGGCGCCGAGTCGTTCACGTTCAGCTCCTCGTTCTTCCGCTTCGAGCGCATCAAGACGCTGAGCACGCGGGGCGCCACGACGCTGTACGTCTACGCCTTGAACACGCCTGGCACCGCGGGCGCGGACACCCTGCTGGGCACCCGCGCCCTCACGATCGGCTGACCCCACCCCCGTCACCCCCACCCCCGCCACCCCCCCCGCCCCACACCGCTGAGGGGGTACTTGTCGCCCCTCGGGGGGAGAGTTGTCGCCCCTCGCGGGGGCGACAAGTACCCCGTCGAAGGGCGACAAGTACCCCCTCGGCGTTCGGGGGCGGGTCAGTCCTGGGGGGCGGTGACGAAGTCGATGAGCTCCTCGACGCGGCCGAGGAACTCCGGCTCCAGGTCGGCATAGGAGTCGACCTTCCCCAAGATGTGCTTCCAGGCGCGGGCGATGTCGGCCTGGTCGGTGTGCGGCCAGCCGAGCTCGCGGCAGATGCCGTGCTTCCAGTCCTGGCCGCGGGGGATGACGGGCCAGCGGTCGATGCCGAGGCGGGACGGCTTGACCGACTGCCAGACGTCGACGTACGGGTGGCCGACGACCAGCACGTGCGGGCGTCCCGACACCTGCTGGGCGATGCGCGTCTCCTTGGACCCCGGCACGAGGTGGTCGACCAGGACGCCGAGGCGCCGGTCGGCGGCGGGGGAGAACTCGTCGACGATCGACGTCAGGTCGTCGATGCCGCCCAGGTACTCCACCGCGACGCCCTCGATGCGCAGGTCGTCGCCCCAGACGCGCTCGACGAGCTCCGCGTCGTGACGCCCCTCGACGTAGATGCGGCTGGGCAGGGCCACGCGGGCCTTGGCGCCCTGCACGGCGCGCGAGCCGGACGCGGTGCGCGTGGCCGCGGCCTTCGTCGTCGCCGACGGGGGACGCGCGACGATCGGCCTGCCCTCGAGCAGGTAGCCCGGCCCCAGGGGGAACGAGCGGCGGACGAGGCGGCGGTCCTCCAGGATCATCATGCCCAGATCCCTCTCGACGACCATGACCTCGCCGCAGAACCCGGTCGTGGCGTCCTCGATGACCATCCCGCGCTCGACGACGACCTCCTCGGACCGTCCGCGCTTCGGCTTGTTCCAGTCGCCCGACAGGACGTCGGAGCCATATCGGTCAACCATGCAGGGCTCCCAGGAGTCGTTGGTGGAGTGCCTCGACGTCGGCCTTGGAGATGTCGGCGCCGACGATCCGCACGGCGCCGTCCATGAGCCCGAGGGCGAGATCGACCGCGACGGGCCAGCTCGCGGGCACGGGCGCCGGCAGCTCGTCGGCCCACAGGTCGCCGATCGCGACGTACCGGAGCGTCTCGTCGAGCCCGATGTACGTGACGGTCATGACGAGCTCGCCGCCGACCGGACCGTCGCCCAGATGAGCGACCTCGACGAAGAACCCTCCGCCCAGGTCCGCCGCCCACACCGACGACATCTCGCCGCCCTGCGACTCGTGCGCGACGGTCGTGCCGTCGTCCAGCGTGACGAGCCGGGGCTTGTACGTGAGCGATCGCTCGGAGCCCTCGACCACGACCGTGCCGTCTCGGCTGTCCTTGATTCCTCCCACATCGTTAGACTGGCACTTGACTGGTGAGAGTGCCAAAGCGACGCGCGGGTGACCGCAGGGGAGACCGCATCGATGGGAGGGACGCAGATGTCCGACGACCGGCGACTTAACGTCCTCCGGGCGATCGTCGAGGACTACGTCGCGACGCAGGAGCCCGTCGGCTCCCGGTCGCTGCTCGACCGCCACCAACTGGGCGTGTCTCCCGCCACGGTCCGCAACGACATGGCGGCGCTGGAGGACGATGGCTACATCATGCAGCCTCACACGAGCGCGGGCCGCATCCCGACCGACAAGGGCTACCGGCTGTTCGTCGACCGGCTCTCGACCGTCAAGGCGCTGTCGGCCGCCGAGAGGCGCGCGATCGAGACCTTCCTTACCGGCGCGGTCGACGTCGACGACGTCGTGCAGCGCAGCGTCAAGGTGCTTGCGCAGCTGACGAACCAGGTCGCGATCGTGCAGTACCCGTCCCTGACCCGGTCGACGGTCCGGCACATCGAGCTCGTCGCCCTGGAGGGCTCTCGCATCCTGCTCGTGGTCATCACGAGCAGCGGGCGCGTCGAGCAGCGGATCATCGAGCTCGTCGAGACGCCGACCGAGGACCTCATCGTCGATCTGCGGTCCCGCATCACGCGCGCCACGGTCGGCGAGCGCCTGCCCGAGGCGTCCCTGCGCCTGGCCGACATGATCGAGACGTTCGCGATCAACGATCGTCCGGTCGTCACGTCGATCGTCACGACCCTGACGCACACGTTCACCAACGAGCGGTCCGACGAGCGCATCGCGGTCGGCGGCACCGCCAACCTCGCGCGCTTCGGCAGCGACTTCGACACCGCGATCAAGCCCGTGCTCGAGGCGATGGAGGAGCAGGTCGTGCTGCTCAAGCTGCTCGGCGAGGCGACCAACGGCCTGTCGGTCCGCATCGGCAGCGAGACGGGCCACGAGGGGCTGGTCAGCACGGCCGTCGTGTCGTCCGCGTACGGCCCGGACGATCTCGCGCTGGCGACCCTCGGCACCGTCGGACCCACCCGCATGGACTATCCGGCGACGATCGCCGCCGTCGGCGCCGTCGCGCGCTACGTGGGCCGCACGCTGGCCTCCACCTGACACCCACCTCGATCGAAGGCATCCACCACCCATGGCCCAGGACTACTACGCAACGCTCGGCGTCGGCCGCGACGCGAGTGCGGAAGAGCTCAAGAAGGCGTATCGCAAGCTCGCCCGTCAGTACCATCCCGACGTCAACGACGCCCCCGATGCATCGGACCGGTTCAAGGAGCTGACCCTCGCCTACGAGGTCCTGTCCGATCCGGCCAAGCGCCAGACGTACGACCGCGGGGGCGACCCCCTGCGCGGCGGCGGTGGTGGCAACTTCGGCGGCAGCCAGGGCTTCCACTTCGAAGACATCATGGACGCCTTCTTCGGCCAGAACGCCCAGCGCGGCCCGCGTCCTCGCCAGCAGCGCGGCCAGGACGCCCTCCTCCGGCTCAACATCGATCTCGCCGAGGCGGCGTTCGGCGTGACCCACGAGATCAAGGTCGACACGGCGGTCACGTGCCCCCGGTGCGAGGGCAGCGGCGCGGCCAACGGCTCGCAGCCCGAGACGTGCCGCACGTGCCACGGACACGGCGACGTCCAGCACGTGCAGCGGTCGCTGCTCGGCGACATCCGCACGTCGCGCCCGTGCCCGACGTGCCACGGCTTCGGCAGCGTCATCCCCGATCCGTGCGCCGAGTGCGCCGGCGAGGGCCGGGTGCGGTCGCGCCGCTCGATCTCCGTCACGATCCCGCCCGGTGTCGACCAGGGCACGCGCATCCAGCTCGGTGGCGAGGGCGAGGTCGGGCCCGGCGGCGGACCGGCCGGCGACCTCTACCTCGAGGTCAACGTGGCCCGCCACCCCGTCTTCCAGCGCAAGGGCGATCAGCTCTTCTGCCAGATCACGCTGCCCATGACCGCCGCGGCCCTCGGCACGCATCTGGACCTGCCGACGCTCGAGGCCGACGTCCCCGACTCGGCGGAGGACGAGCGCACGGTCGAGCTCGACGTCGCGCCCGGCACGCAGTCCGGCGACACGATCGCGATCAAGGGCTTCGGGGTGCCGCGACTGCGGGGCTCGGGCCGCGGCGACCTCCTGGTCCAGGTCGTCGTCGAGACGCCCTCGCGCCTCGACGACCAGCAGCGGGCGCTGCTCGAGCAGCTCGCCACGCTGCGCGACGAGGAGCGCCCCGAGGCGGCCATGGCCGGGCACCACAAGGGCGTCTTCGGCAAGATCAAGGACGCCTTCAAGTGAGCACGATCGAGGATTGCCTGTTCTGCAGGATCGTGGCGGGGGAGATCCCGGTGACGATGGTGGCCGAGACCGAGCACACCGTCGCCTTTCGCGACATCAACCCGCAGGCCGACGTCCACGTGCTCGTCGTGCCCCGGATCCACGAGCCCGACATCGGCAGTCTCGCCACGGCCGACCCCGACGTGACGATCGCCCTGCTGGCGGAGGCCCGCCGCATCGCCGACGACGAGGCGGGCGGCCAGTACCGGTTGGTGTTCAACACCGGCGCCGAGGCGGGCCAGACCGTGTTCCATGCGCATGCCCACGTGCTGGGCGGCGACATCCACGTCCCGCTGCCGGGCTGACGATTCGCACGGTGTCGTGGGCGGTGCGTACGATTGTCACCACATGACTGATGACACCGCCCCGCACGCTCCCGTGCCGTCCCACACGTTCACGATCCCGTCGAGCGTCGCCGCCGTTGCCCTGCTCGGGCCGGCCGACGAGTTTCTCCGCCTCATCGAGGAGTCCTTCGACGCGCGCATCCACGCCCGCGGCAACACCGTGACCGTCACGGGTCCGCCCGCCGAGGCGGCGCTGGTCGAGCGGCTGCTCGACGAGCTCGTCACGATAGTGCGCACGGGTCAGAACCTCACGCGCGAGACCGTCGAGCGCAGCGTGTCGATGCTCCGCACCGAGACGCAGGAGAAGCCGGCGGAGGTGTTGAGCCTCAACATCCTGTCGAACCGCGGGCGCACGATCCGGCCCAAGACGGTCAACCAGAAGCGGTACGTCGACGCGATCGACAAGCACACGATCGTCTTCGGCATCGGCCCGGCCGGCACGGGCAAGACCTACCTCGCGATGGCCAAGGCCGTGCAGGCACTGCAGGCCAAGGAGGTCAACCGCATCATCTTGACCCGGCCCGCGGTCGAGGCCGGCGAGCGGCTCGGCTTCCTGCCCGGCTCGTTGAGCGAGAAGATCGATCCGTACCTGCGTCCGCTGTACGACGCGCTGCACGACATGGTCGACCCCGAGACGATCCCCAAGCTGCTGGCGTCCGGTGTCGTCGAGGTCGCGCCCCTGGCGTTCATGCGGGGCCGCTCGTTGAACGACGCGTTCGTGATCCTCGACGAGGCGCAGAACACGACGCCGGAGCAGATGAAGATGTTCCTGACCCGGCTGGGCTTCGGCTCCAAGATGGTCGTCACGGGCGACGTCACCCAGGTCGACCTGCCGAACGGCAGCAAGAGCGGGCTGCGGGTCGTCCAGGAGATCCTCGACGACGTCCGCGACATCCACTTCGCGAACCTCACGGCGTCCGACGTCGTCCGCCACAAGCTGGTCGGGCAGATCGTCGCCGCGTACGGCGAGTACGAGGAAGGTGCGGAGTCCGGTGAACGTCGACGTACTCAATGAGTCCGGTGCCGATGTCGACGTCGTCGGCCTCACCCGGCTGTGCCGTTTCACGATGCGGCGCATGCGGCTGCACCCCGCGACCGAGCTGACCGTCCGGCTCGTCGACCCCGACACGATCGCGGTGCTCAACGAGCAGTGGATGGGCAAGAAGGGGCCGACCGACGTCCTGTCGTTCCCGATGGACGAGCTGACACCGGGCACCGACGCCGCCGAGAGCCCCGAGGGATACCTGGGCGACATCGCGCTGTGCCCGCAGGTCGCGGAGCAGCAGGCGCCCGCCGCGGGCCACACGACGCAGGACGAGGTCGACCTGCTCACCGTCCACGGCATCCTGCACCTGCTCGGCTACGACCACGCGGAGCCGCAGGAGCACCAGGAGATGTTCGGCATCCAGGGTCGTCTGCTGCTCGAGTGGCAGCAGTCGGCCGTGGGCGTCGACCCCGAGCAGTCGTGAGGTCGAGGCGATGAGCTGGTTGCCGATCGTCCTGTCCGTCGCGCTCGCCGTCGTGGCCGGCATGCTCGCGAGCATCGACGCGGCCATCTCCGCGTTCTCCAAGGCCCGTGCAGAGGAGCTCGAGGACGAGGGACGGTCCGGCGCGGCGCGCCTCGCGCAGATCCTCGAGGACCCCGCCCCGTTCCTGAACTCCGTGCTCCTCATGCGCGTCATCGCCGAGACGTCCAGCATCGTCCTGGTCGCGCTCGTCGTCGCCGACGAGCTCGACGGTCTGTGGCCGCGCTTCGGCGTCGCAGTCGCGATCATGGTCGTCGTCAGCTTCGTGCTGATCGGCGTCGGCCCGCGCACCCTCGGCCGCCAGCACGCGGAGTCGATCGCGCTGGCGTCCGCGCTGCCGGTCATCGGCCTCACCCGGCTGCTCGGCCCCATCCCACGGTGGCTCATAGCGCTCGGCAACGCCGTGACCCCGGGCAAGGGCTTTCGCGAAGGGCCCTTCGCCTCCGAGGTCGAGGTGCGCGAGCTCGTCGACCTGGCCGCCGCCAGCTCGATCATCGAGACCGACGAGGGGCGCATGCTGCAGTCGGTCTTCGAGCTCGGCGACACGATCGTGCGCGAGGTCATGGTTCCGCGCACCGACCTGGTGTTCGTCGAGCAGGGCAAGACGCTGTGACAGGCGATGTCGCTGGCGCTGCGCAGCGGCTACTCCCGCATGCCGGTCGTGGGCGAGAACCTCGACGACGTCGTGGGCATGGCCTACCTGAAGGACGTCACGAAGCGGGTGTTCGACAACCACCTCGCCGAGACGACCGAGCGCATCGGGTCGATTGCGCGACCCTGCCTCTTCGTGCCCGACACGAAGGCCGCCGGCGACCTGCTCAAGGAGATGCAGGCGCAGCGCACGCACGTCGCGATCGTCGTCGACGAGTTCGGCGGCACGGCCGGCATGATCACGATCGAGGACATCCTGGAGGAGATCGTCGGCGAGATCACCGACGAGTACGACACCGAGCCCGAGGCGAGCCAGCAGCTGGCCGACGGGTCGTGGCGGGTGAGCTCGCGCTTCGAGGTCGACGACCTCGAGAACCTGTTCGAGATCCCGATCGAGGACGAGGACGTCGACTCCGTCGGCGGGCTCATGGCCAAGCATCTGGGCAAGGTGCCGATCCGGGGGAGCGTCGTCGAGGTGGAGGGACTACGTTTCGAGGCCGAGGGTCCGTCCGGGCGCCGCAATCGCATCGGCCACGTGGTCGTGAGCCGGCTGACCCCCCACACCAATGACCTGAAAGGTTCCGACCATGGATCTCAGTCCTGAGGACGCCAAGCTGGTGACCCTGGCCCGGAGCTCGCGCGCCCGCACGCACGCCGAGCACGGCGCGGCCGTCCGCGACCAGGACGGTCGCACGTACGTCGCCTCGACGGTCACGCTGCCGTCGGTGCACGTCGACGCCCTCGACCTCGCGGTCGCGATGGCGGTGTCGTCCGGCGCGACCGGCATCGAGGCCGCGGCGCTCGTGGGGGAGATGGTCCCCGAGCCGGTCGTCAACGGCACCGCGGTGCGTGACGTGTCCGGCCACGGCGTCAACGTCTACCTGGCCGATCCGTCCGGAGCGGTCGTCCGGGTGCGGTCGACATGAGCGACGGCGCCATGAGCACCCCGCACCGTTCGGGCTTCGCGTGCTTCGTCGGACGTCCCAACGCCGGCAAGTCGACGCTGACCAACGCCCTGGTCGGCGGCAAGATCGCGATCACGTCGTCCAAGCCGCAGACGACACGCCACGCGATCCGAGGCCTGGTCAACCGTGACGACGCCCAGCTGATCCTGATCGACACGCCGGGCCTGCACAAGCCGCACACCCTCCTCGGCGAGCGCCTCAACGCCTTGGTCCGGTCGACGTGGTCGGAGGTCGACACGATCGGCATGAGCCTGCCGGCCAACGAGTCGGTCGGCGAGGGCGACAAGTTCTTGATCAAGGAGCTCGCCCAGCTGCGCAAGAAGCCGGTCTTCGCGATCGCGACGAAGACCGATCTGGTCAAGCCCGACAAGCTGCGCGACCACCTGCTGTCGATCCAGCAGGCCGGCGCCGACTTCGGTCTGCAGTGGCAGGAGATCATCCCGGTCTCGGCCGTCGCGGGCGACCAGGTCGACCTGCTGGCCGATCTTCTGATCGACACGCTGCCCGAGGGGCCGGCGCTGTACCCCGCGGGTCAGCTGACCGACGAGCCCGAGGAGACGCTGATCGCCGAGATCATCCGCGAGTCGGCGCTGGAAGGGGTGCGCGACGAGCTCCCGCACTCGCTGGCCGTGGTCGTCGAGGAGATGGTGCCCCGCGCCGATCGTCCCGAGCACAAGCCGCTGATCGACGTCCGGGTCAACGTGTACGTCGAGCGCGACAGCCAGAAGGGCATCATCATCGGCAAGCAGGGCGTCCGCCTGCGCCAGATCGGCAGCGACTCCCGCGCCCAGATCGAGAAGATCCTCGGCACCCCGGTGTTCCTCGACCTGCACGTCAAGGTCGCCAAGGACTGGCAGCGAGACCCCAAGCAGCTGCGCAAGCTCGGCTTCTGACCACCTGGCTGAGTCCCGCCTGCTCGATCGGCCCCCGCTCCCATCTCAGCTCACGCGGCGCGGGGTTCCTGTTTGGTGAAGCGGGCGTGGCGTCGGGGGGTGCGTTCGGGGTCGATGCGGGCTGGGGGGATGACTTCGGCGATGCCGTCGGATGCCATGATCACGTGCCATTGGCCTTCGTGGACCAGGAAGTGGTGGAAGTGGCACAGCAGGGCGGCGTTGTTGAGGTCGGTGGGTCCGTCTTCGGACCAGAAGTTGATGTGGTGGGCCTCGGTCCAGGCCGGCGGCCGGTCGCAGCCGGGGAAGATGCAGCCGCCGTCGCGGATGGCGAGGATGAGGCGTTGGTGCTGGTCGAACAGGCGTCGGGTCATGCCGTGGTCGACGACCCGGGAGTCGGTGTCGAGGTATAGGGCGACGAGGGTCGCGTTGCAGGCCATGCGTTGG
>JAOPXY010000149.1 GCA_025964895.1 Aeromicrobium sp. | reverse complement strand
GCGATCTCGGGCAAGCGGATGGCCGAGACGATCGCCCGCCGCGGCGGCATCGCGATCATCCCGCAGGACATCCCGCTCGACATCGTGGCCGCCACGGTCCGCCGTGTGAAGGCCGCGCACACCGTGTACGACACCCCCGTCACGGTCGGACCGTCCACGACGGTCGGAGAGGCCATGAGCCTGATCCCCAAGCGGGCGCACGGCGCCGTGGTCGTCGTCGAGGACGGCACCGTCCACGGCATCGTCACCGAGCACGACGGCACCGAGATCGACCGCTTCGCGCAGGTGCGGGAGGTCATGACGACCGAGGTCCTGACGTTCCGGGCCGGCGACGACCCGCGGACGTGCTTCAACGAGATGTCCGCCCGCCACATCGACTTCGCCCCCGTGACCGACGGCGGTCTGCTCGTGGGCGCCCTGACGCGCAAGGCCGCGCTCCGCTCCACGATCTACACGCCCGCGCTCGACGCCGATGGACGGCTCGTGATCGGCGCCGCGGTCGGCATCAACGGCGACGTGACGGGCAAGGCCGCCGCCCTGCTAGAGATGGGCATCGACGTCCTCGTCGTCGACACCGCGCACGGGCACCAGGTCAAGATGCTCGACGCCCTGCCCCAGGTCGTCGCTGCCCGCGACGCCCACGCCGCCGCCACGGGTCACCACATCCCGATCGCGGCCGGCAACGTCGTGTCCGCTGACGGTGTGCGCGATCTCGTCGCGGCCGGCGCCGACATCGTCAAGGTCGGCGTCGGGCCCGGCGCCATGTGCACGACCCGCATGATGACCGGCGTCGGCCGGCCGCAGTTCTCGGCGGTGCTGGAGTGCGCCGCCGCCGCGACCGAGGCCGGCGCCCACGTGTGGGCCGACGGCGGCGTCCGCTACCCCCGCGACGTCGCCCTCGCGCTCGCCGCGGGCGCGGCCAGCGTCATGATCGGCTCGTGGTTCGCGGGGACGCTCGAGAGCCCCGGCGACCTCAAGGTGGGCCCCGACGGACGTCCGTACAAGGAGTCGTTCGGCATGGCCTCGGCTCGCGCCGTTTCCAACCGCACCCGCGACGCGGCCGGTTTCGAGCGCGCCCGCATGGCGCTGTTCGAGGAGGGCATCTCGTCCTCGCGCATGTTCCTCGACCCCGATCGTCCCGGCGTCGAGGACCTCGTCGACTCCATCATCGCCGGTGTCCGCTCCAGCGCGACCTACGCCGGCGCACGCTCGATCGCGGAGTTCCACGACCGCGCCGTCGTCGGCCTGCAGAGCTCCGCCGGCTACGACGAGGGCCGCCCCCTCCACGCCTCCTGGTAGGCGGGCCCATGGCCGGGTCCATGGGCTGCGTCAGTGGCCCCACCAACGCTGACGGGGTAGTTGTTGCCCCTTGAGGGGGCACTTGTCGCCCCTGCGCCGGGGCCGGAACCCTCCCCTCGAGGGGCGACAAGTACCCCCTCAGCGTTTGGGGTGGGGGCGCGTTGGGGTGGGGCGCGTCAGCGCAGGAGGTGGCGGACGAGGTCTTCGTGGGCTGTCAGCGCTGCGTCCCGACGGGTGGCGAAGGCCGCGGCGATCTCCGGGGACGGGCAGACGGGGTCGGGGCCGGCGAGGATCGCCATCGCCGCCTGCGCGAAGTCGGCATGGGTGGGGACGATGTGATGCGGGCTGACCATGCCCGGCAGGCAGCCGACCGCGAACGCGATCGTCGGGACGCCGTGGCGCCCCGCGTCCAGCACCACGAGCGGCTCGGCCTCCTGGGCGTACAGGCTCGGGAACACGAAGACGTCGATCTGCCGGTAGAAGTCGTCGACCTCGTCGGGCGCGATCGGGCCGAGCACCGGCCCGCGCTCGCGCACCGCCTCCGAGGCATAGCCGAGCAGGCCCGCGTTCGAGCACACCAGCACCCGCTCGACCGATCGATACCGCCGTTGCAGGCGCGCGCCCATGCCCTCGCACAGGACGACGTGGGTCAGCCGCCGGCCGCCGAGCGTCGTGATGAGCCGCATCGACCACCGGTCGCCGTCAGGTAGTAGGACGAGCGGTGGTGGAACACGGTGGGCAGCCCGGCCACGCGAGCCAGCAGCACGACGATCGCCTGGTACCAGAGCACCTCGCCGCCCGCACCGCCGATGTAGACCGTCCCGGAGCGGCGCCGCGTGACGGCCAGTCGGCCCAGGCCGCCCAGCATGCGCGCCAGGCGCCGGACGAGGTTCGCGCTCGCGGAGCCCGGCCCGCCGTCGCCCGTGTCGACGCAGCGCACATGTGCCTCGCCGGTCGACTCGACGGCATCGCGCACGAGTCCCGTCACCCGCGCGGCGCCCGTGACGGGCGGCGGCAGCGGCCCGACGACCCAGACGTCACGCCGGCGGCTCGCAGTCGTCATGCCGCGAGAGTCTAGACGGGCGCGTGGTGCCGGATGCCGCCCACGACCACGCTCAGCCCCAGGTCGAACGAGCTCGACCCGGCACGGGCCGTCGCATCCAGGCCCGTCGCCGCGACTGCCCCGGCGCTGCCGGCCTGCAGCTGCGTCTGCTCGTCCGACACGTGCCCGAAGACGAAGTGGACGACCGTCATGGCGGCGACGCGGGCGAACTCCTCATCGACGTCCGCCCCGGCGACCGCCTCGGCCAGCCGGTCGGCGGGACGCACCTCGCCGAGGCCGAAGGCGTGCACCGTGGCGATGAGCTCGGCGCCGTCGCGGTACGCCAGCATCGCGTCGCGCAGCTCGTGGCTCAACGCGACGACCCGCTCGTCCCACGGCGCGGTCTCGTCGAGCGGACGTGCGCCGCGCCGCAGCAGCTCGTCGGCGACGGCCGCGAGCAGCTCCTGCTTGCTCGCGAAGTGGTGGTAGAGCGCGGACGGCTGCAGGCCGAGCTCGCCGGCGATCCGGCGCATCGACAGATCGGCCAGCCCGTACTGGTCGAGGATTCCGACGGCACGTTCGACGATGTCGTTCCTGCGGTAGCGCACGAGCGCAGCCTATACGGTAACCTGAACGCCGTTCACCTGAGCACCGTTCAGGTACGTCACCAGGAGCATCCATGACCAGCACCACCCGCAAGGGCCGCCGCGCCGCCGTCTCCACGACCGACCTCGCGCTGATCGCGACCTTCGCGGCGCTCATCGCGGTGTGCGCGATCATGCCGGCGGTCAACACCGGATCGGGAACCCCCTTCACGCTGCAGATGTTCGGCATCTTCCTGGCCGGCGCGACGCTCGGCGCCACTCGCGGCTTCCTGGCGGTCGTGCTCTACCTCGCGGTCGGCACCGCGGGCCTGCCGATCTTCACGCAGGGCGCCGCGGGCCCGGCGACGTGGGCCGGGGTGACCGGCGGCTACCTGCTCGCCTTCCCGCTGGCGGCGCTGCTCGTCGGGCTCGTCGCCGCCCGCGTGGCCCGCAGCAAGCCGGCCCGGTTCGTCGTCATCGTCTCCGTCGTCGCGGCCATCGTCACGATCGCGGTCGTGGGCACGCTCGGCACGCTCGGCATGGCCTGGAAGCTCGACGTGAGCCTGCGCGTCGCGTGGGGCTACGCGACGCCGTTCTTCGTGTACGACATCATCAAGGGTGTGCTCGCCGCCGTCGTCGCCGCCTCGGTCCACCGGGCGTTCCCCCAGCTGACCGCCCGGCGCTGACCTGTGGTGCTGCGTCTCGACCGGGTCTCGGTCTCGGTCGGGACGCCTGACGGCGATCTCGTCCTGCTGCACCGCACGACCCTGAGCATCACCGAGCGCCGCGTCGCCCTGATCGGCGGCAACGGCTCGGGCAAGTCGACGTTCGCCCGGTTGCTCAACGGGCTCGTCGAGCCGACGACCGGACGGGTCACGGTCGGCGACCTCGACACCGTCGACGACGGGCCGTCCGTCCGGCGCGCGGTCGGCTTCGTCTTCACCGACCCGGGGGCCCAGCTCGTCATGCCGACGTGCCTCGAGGACGTCGCGCTGTCGCTGCGCCGCACCGTCAAGGACAAGCGCGAGCGCCTCCGTCAGGCCCGCGCGATCCTCGACGGGATCGGGCTGGGCGACAAGGCCGACACCACCGTGCACGCGCTGTCCGGGGGGCAGAAGCAGATGCTGGCCCTCGCCGGCGTGCTCGCGACGGACCCCCAGGTGCTCGTGGCCGACGAGCCGACGACCCTGCTCGACCTGCGCAACACCCGTCTCGTCGCGGACCGACTGTTCGCGCTGCCGCAGCAGCTCGTGCTGGTCACGCACGACCTCGACCTCGCCGCCCGGTGCGACCGCGCGCTCGTGATCGACGAGGCCCGGGTCGTGTTCGACGGACGTCCGGACGACGCGATCGCCCACTACCGCGCGAGCGTCGACGCCCCGTGAGCCCAGAGCTGATCAGCGCGTACCGGCCGGGATCCACGCTGCTGCACCGCATCCCCGCCGGTCCGAAGCTGGGGCTGCTGGCTGCGTACGGCGTCGTGACGGTCGTCGCGACGGGCCCGTGGACGGCGATCGGCTTCCTGGCGTTCTCGCTGGCACTCGTGGTCTGGGTCCGCATCCCGTGGCGGACGGCGGTGCGTGCGCTGCGGCCGCTGCTGCTGGTCGTCGTCCTCGTGACGGCCTTCCAGGTGTGGCAGCGCGGATGGCCGGCCGCGATCCACGTCGTCGGCGACCTCCTGGCGCTGTTCGTCGCGGCCCTCGTGTTCACCGCGACGACCCGCATCGACGCCCTGCTCGACGCGATCGTGCGCGGGCTCGGCCCGTTCCGTCGCGTCGGGGTCGACCCCGAGAAGGTGGCGCTGGCGTTCTCGCTCATGATCGGCGCGATACCCGGCGTCATGACGATCGCGCGGGAGACGCGCGACGCCGCCAAGGCCCGCGGTCTCGAGCGCGACCCGCGGGCCCTGCTCGTGCCGATGGCGATCCGCACCGTCGCCCACGCCTACGACACCGGCGCCGCCCTGCACGCCCGCGGTATCGGCGACGACTGATCAAATCCGCTCGGGACGTCATCACGAGCGAGGCCTCTGCGCCACGCGCGGTATGACGTCCGGGTGGGCGCGGTAGCGTCCGGGGATGGACAACCTCGTCACGGCGCTCGTCGCGGCGGCGGTGCTCGTGGCCGTCGCGGCGTACGCGCGGTGGTGGCTGCTGTCGCGGCGCCCGGGCCTGGGCACCCCGGAGGACCGCGCGACGTACGAAACCCTGCACACGACCGCCCTCGCCGCGCCGGCGCTGCGCCGGGGGCTCGACGCCGAGAGCGCCGCGAGCGCCTTGCCGCACGTCCGAACGCTCCTGGGCGCCCGCACCGTTGCGATTACCGACACCGAGCGGCCGCTCGCATGGGACGGTCCCGGGCGGCCCGAGGACGTCGCGGAGCTGATGGCCGCGGCGATCGGCAGCGGGACGACCAAGGCGTCCGGCGGGATGATCGTCGCGCCCTTGGCGATCGATGGCCAGGTCGTCGGCAGCGTCGTCATCGTGGCCGACGAGGCCTCCGCCGGGCTGGCCCGCGCCACGACCGAGGTGGCGCGCTGGATGTCCAGCCA
The DNA here is from genome assembly GCA_025964895.1 of Aeromicrobium sp. GTDB lineage: Bacteria > Actinomycetota > Actinomycetes > Propionibacteriales > Nocardioidaceae > Aeromicrobium. The sequence continues at coordinate 4,396 of JAOPXY010000149.1, read as the reverse complement.
GCTGGAGCTGGCCGAGCTCGCGATCTCGCGCACGGCCCTCATGGAGGCCGAGCTGCGGGCGTTGCGGGCGCAGATCTCGCCGCACTTCATCTACAACTCCCTTGGCGCGATCGCGTCGTTCGTGCGCACCGACCCCGAGCGGGCGCGCGAGCTGCTGCTGGAGTTCGCCGACTTCACCCGCTACTCGTTCCGTCAGCACGGCGAGTTCACGACGCTGACCGAGGAGCTGCGCTCGATCGAGCGATACCTCGTGCTCGAGAAGGCCCGATTCGGCGACCGGCTGCGGGTCGTGACCCTGGTCGCGCCGGAGGTGCTTAACGTGACGCTGCCGTTCCTGTCGATCCAGCCCCTCGTCGAGAACGCCGTCCGCCACGGCCTGGAGACCCGCGCGGGCGACGGCACCATCACGCTCACGGCGATGGACGCCGGCCACGAGTGCCACATCACGATCGAGGACGACGGTGCCGGCGTGGACCCGGAGATCGTCCGTGCCGCGCTGTCGGGCGCCAACCCGAGCGCGTCCGTGGGGCTTGCGAACGTCGACGAGCGTATGCGTACCGTGTACGGCAACGCGTACGGCATCGTCGTCGAGACGGCGCCGGGGCACGGCACCAAGGTCACGGTGCGGGTGCCGAAGTTCTCGCCTGGCGTGGGTCCCGCAGCATAGGACGGGACTTGTGGCCCTCGTCACACTCCGGGAGGATCACCTCATGTCCGCCGCCCTCAACGCCCTCGTCGTCGACGACGAGCAGCCCGTCCTCGATGAGCTGGTGTGGCTGCTCGAGCGCGACGACCGGATCGCCTCGGTGCGCGCCGCGCACAGCGGCGCCGAGGCCCTGCGGATGCTCGAGCAGGGCGGTGTCGACCTGGTGTTCCTCGACGTCGCCATGCCGGGGCTCAGCGGGCTCGACATCGCCCGGCTGCTCGGCCGGTTCCGAGACGCCCCACGCATCGTGTTCGTGACGGCCCACGAGGCGCACGCGGTCGAGGCCTTCGAGATGAACGCGGTCGACTACCTGCTCAAACCCATCCGCGAGGAGCGCCTGCGCGAGAGCGTCCGGCGGGCCAGCAGCGCCGGCGACCGTGCGCCGGCCACGGGCGACGACCAGATCGCGGTCGAGCTCGGCGGCGTGACGCGATTCGTCTCCCGCGCGACCGTCGCGCACGCCGAGGCGCAGGGCGACTACGTGCGGCTGCACGTCGAGGACGGCAGCAGCCACCTGATCCGCATGCCGCTCGGCACGCTCGCCGACGAGTGGGCCGACGCGGGGTTCGTCCGCGTCCACCGCAGCCTCGTCGTGAACCTCGCGCACATCCGCGAGGTGCGCATGCAGGCCGGACGCTGCAGCGTCGTCGTCCCGTCCGGCGGCGCCCTGGTCGAGCTGCAGGTCGCCCGCCGACACACCCGCGCGCTGCGCGATCTGATCCACGAACGCGCGCTGTGACAGCGCCGGACCCACCTCCGCGGACGTACTCCGGACGCGTCCGCGTCACGAGCCCGCTGACGACGGCGCCCGCGCACGTCCGGCGCAGCGTCCGGCAGGAGATCGACGAGTCGACCGGCATCGGCGAGATCTACATGCGCTCGCTCATCCGGTCGCAGCTGCGGGCGGCCCTCATGGTCGCGCTGACGCTCGTCATGTCGATCGGCGCGCTCCCCCTCGTGTTCCTCGCCTTCGATGCCGTGACCGAGGTGCACGTGCTGGGCGTGCCGGTGCCGTGGCTCATCCTGGGGGTCGCGGTCTACCCGGGCCTGTTCGGGCTCGGCTGGGTCTACATCCGCCAGGCCGAGCGGGCCGAGCGCGACTTCGCCAGGATCATCGCCCCCGACGACGCCGCACCCGAGGCATGAGCCCCACGTACGGCATCGTCGCGGTCGCGCTCGTCGCGCTGGCGACCCTCGCGATCGGGGCCTTCGGGCTGCGCGTCAGCCGCACGACGAGCGACTTCTACGTCGCGTCCCGCTCGGTCAGCCCGCTGTGGAACAGCTCCGCGATCGGCGGCGAGTACCTGTCGGCCGCGTCGTTCCTCGGCGTCGCCGGGCTCGTGCTGGCGTACGGCGCCGACATGCTCTGGTACCCGATCGGGTGGACGACCGGGTACCTCATGCTGCTGGTGTTCGTCGCGGCCCCGCTGCGCCGGTCCGGGGCGTACACGATCCCCGACTTCGCCCAGGTGCGCCTGCAGTCGCTGCGGGTGCGGCAGGTCGCGAGCATCCTCGTCGTCGCGATCGGCTGGCTCTACCTGATGCCGCAGTTCCAGGGCGCCGGCCTCACGCTGCGCACCGTCACGGGCGCGCCGACGTGGGTCGGCACGGTGCTGGTCGCCGTCATCGTCGTGATCAACGTCGTGTCGGGCGGCATGCGCAGCATCACGTTCGTCCAGGCCTTCCAGTACTGGCTCAAGCTGACCGCCCTGCTGATCCCGGTCTTCTTCCTGGCGCTCGCGTGGACCCGGGACGGCCGGCCGCGGCCCGTCGCCCCCGAGGCGTGGTTCTCGCCGTTCGGCGGGACGGACGGTCCCGACCTCTACCTCACGTACTCGGTCATGGTCGCGACGTTCCTCGGCACGATGGGGCTGCCGCACGTCGTGGTGCGGTTCTACACGAACCCGGACGGCCGCGCGGCCCGCCGCACGACGCTTCTCGTGCTCGCGCTGCTCGGCACGTTCTACCTGCTGCCGACGATCTACGGCGTCCTGGGACGCATCTATGCCGGCGACCTCGTCGCGGCCGGCCGCGCCGACACCGTCGTGCTCGAGCTGCCCGGCCGCATGCTGGGCGGCGGCGCCGGCGAGCTGCTCGCGGCCCTGGTGACGGCCGGCGCGTTCGCGGCCTTCCTCTCGACGTCGTCGGGCCTGACGATGTCGATCGCCGGGGTCGTCGGGCAGGGGCTGGCCGGCACCCCCGCCACCAGGCGGCACCCGATCAGCACCATCACCGCCCTGCGCTTCGGCGCCACCGGCGGCGTCATGGTGCCGCTGGCCCTGGCCCTGTCGGCCGAGCGCATCTCGGTGGCGAACTCCGTGACGTTCGCCTTCGCCCTCGCCGCGTCGACGTTCTGCCCCCTGCTGGTGCTCGGCATCTGGTGGCGCGGGCTGACCGCGGCCGGCGCCGTCGCGGGGATGATCGGCGGCGGCATCTGTGCGGGCGTCGCGCCCGTGCTGACGATCGCCTGGGGACCGGGCGGCTGGCTCGGTCTGCTCATGAGCCAGCCCGCCGCGTGGTCGGTGCCGGTCGGCTTCGGGCTCATGACGGTCGTCTCCCTGCTGACCCGCTCGACGGTGCCGGGCACCGTCGCGCGCGCCATGGTGGCCCTTCACACCCCCGAGCTGGTCGATGTGGACCGCCGCACCTGACCGCTCGTCCTGCCGGGCCCGCCGTTCATCGCGTCCTCGCGACCGCACACCGCACCGCACCAGCACCCCGGCGCAACGGGACTTCGTGATCTGGCTCACATGCCGCCGCGCTCCCTACCGTCGATGAGGCGGTGCGACGTGTGCCGCCGACTTCACAGAAGAGGTGGACGATCGTGCCGGAGAAGGCAACTCCCCAGGCCCAGGCGGCCTACGACCGCATCCATGCGACGGACGACTTCGCCCGACTCCAGAGGGCGTACCGGCGCTTCGTCGTGCCGATGACGATTGCCTTCCTGGCCTGGTACGTGCTGTACGTCCTGTGCTCGAACTACGCGACCGGCTTCATGGACACCAAGATCGTCGGCAACATCAACATCGCGCTGGTCTTCGGGTTGCTGCAGTTCGCCACGACGTTCGGCGTCGCCTACTGGTACTCGCAGTACGCGGCCAAGCACATGGACCCGATCGCCGACGCCCTCAACGAGGAGTACGAGCAGGAGGCCCACCGATGAGCCTTGCCACCGCATCGTCCTCCGTCGTCCGGGCCGCGTCCGAGACCGACGACCACCAGGCCCTCACCGCGACGCTGTTCGTGCTGGTCGTGCTGCTGACCGTCGGCATCACGTTCTGGGCCAGCCGCAACACCAAGACCGCGGCCGACTACTACGCCGGCGGACGTAGCTTCAGCGGCGTCCAGAACGGCTTCGCGATCGGCGGCGACTACATGTCGGCCGCCTCGTTCCTCGGCATCTCCGGCGCCATCGCGCTGTCGGGGTACGACGGCTTCCTGTACTCGATCGGCTTCCTGGTGGCCTGGCTCGTGGCCCTCCTGCTGGTCGCGGAGCTGTTGCGCAACTCCGGCCGGTTCACGATGGCCGACCAGCTCGCGTACCGCATGCGGCAGACGCCCGTGCGCACGGCGGCGGCGACCTCGACGATCGTCGTCTCGCACTTCTACCGCCTCGCCCAGATGGTCGGCGCCGGAGCGCTGGTCGCGCTGCTGCTGGGCGTCGACGGCGACACCGCGAAGAACCTCACG
>JAOPXY010000148.1 GCA_025964895.1 Aeromicrobium sp. | reverse complement strand
GCCACCGCTCGCGCGGCCGGCTCCTGGCGCGTGAGCGAATCGAGCTGCTGCTCGACCGCGACGCGCCGTTCCTGGAGCTGGCCTCCGTCGCCGCGTGGGGCACCGCCTACGCCGTCGGGGCCTCGGTCGTCACCGGCATCGGTGTCGTCAGCGGGGTCGAGTGCATGGTGATCGCGCACGACCCGACGGTCCGTGGTGGCGCGTCCAACCCCTTCACGTGGAAGAAGGTTCTGCGTGCGATGACGATCGCCCGCGAGAACCGACTGCCCACGATCAACCTCGTCGAGTCCGGCGGCGGCGACCTCGAGCGACAGTCCGAGCTGTTCGTGCCCGCCGGCCGGCTCTTCCACGAGCTGTCCGCCCTGTCGGCGGCCGGGGTCCCGACGATCGCGCTGGTCTTCGGCAACTCCACCGCCGGCGGCGCCTACGTGCCCGGCATGTGCGACTACGCCGTGATGGTGCAGGGGCAGGCGAAGGTCTTCCTCGGCGGCCCGCCGCTGGTGAAGATGGACACCGGCGAGGACGCAGACGACGAGAGCCTCGGCGGCGCCGACATGCACGCCCGGACGTCAGGCCTCGCCGACTACCTCGCGATCGACGAGACCGAGTGCATCGCGATCGGCCGCGACATCGTCGAGCACCTCAACTGGCGCAAGCACGGCACCGGACCGACCGAGTCCGCCGACGAGCCGCTGTACGACGCCGAGGACCTGCTGTCCATCGCCTCGGTCGACCTCAAGGTGCCGTTCGACCCGCGCGAGGTCATTGCCCGTATCGCCGACGGCTCGCGCTTCGAGGAGTACAAGCCGCTCTACGGCACGGCGCTCGTGACCGGCTGGGCATCGGTGCACGGCTACCCGGTCGGCATCCTCGCGAACGCGCGCGGAGTGCTGCTCAACGAGGAGGCCAAGAAGGGCGCCGAGTTCATCATGCTCTGCAACCAGACTGACACCCCGCTGATCTTCCTGCAGAACACCACCGGCTTCATGGTCGGCACGCAGTACGAGCAGAAGGGCATGATCAAGGACGGCGCGAAGATGATCAACGCGGTGACCAACAGCAAGGTTCCGCACATCACGATCAACATGGCCGCGTCCTACGGTGCCGGCAACTACGGAATGTCCGGCCGGTCCTACGATCCGCGGCTCCTGTTTACCTGGCCCAACTCGAAGACGGCCATCATGGGCCCCGAGCAGCTCGCCGGCGTCATGTCGATCGTCGCCCGCGCTGCGGCCGAGACGGCCGGTCGGGTCTTCGACGAGGAGGCCGACACCCAGCGTCGTGTGGCGCTGGAGGAGCGCGTGGAGGCCGAGTCGCTGGCGCTCTACATGAGCGGCCAGGGGTACGACGACGGCATCATCGACCCCCGCGACACCCGCTCCGTCCTGGGCATGGCGCTGTCCATGTGCCACTCCAACGAGATCTCCGGAACACGCGGCTTCGCCGTGTTCCGCATGTAGGGAAGGCAGACATGATCAAGAAGGTTCTGGTCGCGAACCGCGGCGAGATCGCTCGCCGCGTGTTCCGCACGTGCCGGGAGATGGGCATCGCTACGGTCGCCGTCTACTCCGAGCCGGACGCCTCGGCGCCCTTTGTGTTGGAGGCGGACGAGTCCGTCCCTCTGGGCGGGGCGACGCCGGGGGAGTCGTACCTGCGCGCGGACCGCGTGCTAGAGGCGGCCAGGCTGGTCGGGGCCGACGCGGTGCACCCGGGATACGGGTTCTTGTCGGAGAACGCAGACTTCGCGCGGCAGTGCGCCGAGCACGGCATCACGTTCATCGGTCCCGGGATCGAGGCGATCGAGCTCATGGGCTCCAAGCTCACGGCGCGAGACATGATGGAGCGCGCCGGGGTCCCCGTCCTGCCGGGCATCGACCTCACAGGTGTGGCCGACGAGCACGTCCTGAAGCACGCCGACGAGGTCGGCTGGCCCATCCTGGTCAAGGCCTCGTTCGGCGGTGGCGGCCGCGGCATGCGCGTCGTCCGCGAACCGGATGCGCTGCTCGACGCGATCGCGTCGGCCCGGCGCGAGGCCGGTGCTGCCTTCGGCAACGACACCGTGTTCCTCGAGCACTACGTCGACGACCCGCGGCACGTCGAGATCCGATCTTCGGCGACACGCACGGGACGATCGTCCACCTCAACGAGCGCGAGTGCTCCATCCAGCGGCGCCACCAGAAGATCATTGAGGAGTCGCCGTCGCCGGTCATGACCCCCGAGCTGCGCGCCACGATGGGCGCGGCCGCGGTTGACGCCGGCAAGGCGCTCGGCTATGTCGGCGCGGGGACCGTCGAGTTCCTGCTGGCGCCGGACGGACGCTTCTTCTTCCTGGAGGTCAACACCCGCCTTCAAGTCGAGCACCCCGTGACGGAACTCGTCACCGGCCTCGACCTCGTCCGCCTGCAGCTCGTCGTGGCTGCCGGCGGCGAGCTGCCGCCGGAGGCAATCATGCCCCGGCTGGAGGGTCACGCGATCGAGGCCCGGCTCTACGCCGAGGACGCCGCTAACGACTTCCTGCCCGCAGCGGGCACGCTGGAGCTGTTCGACGTCCCGCTCGGCGACGGCGTCCGGCTCGACAGCGGCGTGGTGTCGGGCGACGTGGTCTCCACGAACTACGACCCGATGCTGGCGAAGGTCATCGCCTTCGGCGCCACCCGAGAGGAGGCGACCTTCCGGCTCGCTCGTGCACTCCGCCGCACCCGCGTGCAGGGGGTCACCACCAACCGAACGGTCCTCATCGGCATCCTCGAGCACCCCGACTTCGTGGCCGGTGCCATTGACACGCACTTCCTCGACCGTGTCCCGGCGAGTGACCTGATCGAGACCGAGTCACCCGAACTGGTGGTGGCGGCATCCATTGCGGCCGCCCTTGCCGATCAGGCGCGGCTGCGGGCCGCGGCCACAACCTTGCCGACCATCGCGACCGGATTCCGCACGAACCGCTCGCAGCTGCAGACCCGGGCATACCGCCACGGTGAGGACGATCTGACGATCGGCTACTCGCTTGGGCGCCGTCAGGTGTTCGAGGTCAACGGAGAGCCGGCCGACGTCACCGTCGTCACGGCAGCCGAGGGTGCCGTCGATCTCGTGGTCGCCGGGGTGCGTCGCAGGTTCGACGTGACCCTCGGCGCCAGCACGACGTACGTGTCGTGGGCCGCCGGCTCGATCGAGCTCCAGGTCGTGCCGCGGTTCCCCGACCCGTCCGACCAGGTCGTGGCGGGCTCGCTGCTCGCCCCGATGCCCGGCACCGTGACACGGGTCGAGGTCGCCGAGGGCGACCATGTGATCGCGGGTCAGACCGTGCTGGTGGTCGAGGCCATGAAGATGGAGCACGCCATCACGGCCGCGGTCGACTCCGTCGTCGGCAGCATCCCGGTCAAGGTGGGGCAGTCGGTCGACACCGGTCAGGTGCTGATCATCCTCGCGGAAGCGGAGGCGGACGCATGAGCGACGAGGTCCTGTACGAGGTCCGCGGCGGTGCAGCGTGGATCACGATCAACCGTCCCGAGGCGCGCAACGCCCTCAACGCCGCGGTGCGCGAGGGTCTGAAGGAGCGTTTCGTGGAGGCCGAGGCTGATGAAGCCGTGGCTGTCGTCGTGCTCACGGCTGCGGGAGACACGACGTTCTGCGCAGGCGGCGACCTCAAGGAGATGGCCGGCGTGAAGCTCGACCGCGTCCCGGTCGATTACGTGCCCCAGCCCAACCGGACCATCGAGATGACCAAGCCGGTCATCGCCGCGGTCAACGGAGGCGCGTACGGCGGCGGGTTCCTTCTCGCCCAGTCGGCCGACCTGGTGATCGCCGCCGACACCGCGAAGTTCGCCATCTCCGAAGTCAAGATCGGCCGCGGCGCCCCCTGGGCCGCGCCTCTGCCGTGGCTGGTCCCGCCGCGCGTCGCGATGCAGATGCTGCTCACCGGTGACCCCGTCACCGCACAGCGCGCCTACGAGATCGGACTGGTCAACGAGGTCGTGCCCGCCGACGGACTGGTCGCGGCGACGGAGAAGCTGGTGTCGACCATCGTGGCCAACGCCCCCTTGTCCGTCCGGGCCGGCAAGAAGATGGTCTACGCCGTCGCGGAGCACGGACGGACGGACGCGTTCGACGCGGCAGAGGCGATCTGGGACCCGGTGTACCTGAGCGAGGACGCCCAGGAGGGCCCGCGCTCGTTCGCCGAGAAGCGCGCACCAAAGTGGGTGGCACGATGAGCACGCCGATCATCGAGGGCCTCGTCGAGGACCTCGCGGCGGAGAAGCTCGGCCTCGTGACGATCCTGAGCCAGCAGCCGCCGTCCGCCTGGAGCACCCCCACCCCGGCCCCGCGGTGGGCGGTGCACGACCAGGTCGCCCACCTGGCGCACTTCGACCACGTGACGCGACTCTGCGTCTCGGACCCGCTGGCGTTCATCGCCCTGCGCGACGAGATGGGTGACCTCCAGACGTACGTCGACGCCGTCGGCCCCGCCAATACCGGCCGCACGGGCGCGGAGATGCTCCAGTGGTGGGACCACGAGAACCTGCTCCTGCGCGATGCGGCACTCGTCGCGGACCCGACCGAACGCGTGCCGTGGTTCGGCCCGTCGATGAGCCTGGCGTCGAAGTTGACGGCGCGCATCATGGAGACCTGGGCTCACGGTCAGGACGTCGTAGACGCGCTCGGCGTCGTCCGACCGCCGACTAGCCGGCTGAAGCACGTCGCGAGGATCGGTGTGCTGGCGTTCCCGAACAGCTTTGTCACACGCGGTCTCGACGTCCCGGACGTGCCGGTGTCCGTCTCCCTGGAGGACCCGGAGGGCGGCGAGCCCTGGCGGTGGGGTGACGAGGCGTCGACCGACTCAGTCAGCGGCCCCGCGGAGGACTTCTGCCTTGTAGTGACGCAGCGACGGCACGTCGACGACACCCGGCTGTCGATCCGGGGCGACGTTGCCCGGCGCTGGATGGAGGTCGCCCAGGCCTTCGCCGGCCCGGCCGGCGACGGACGACAGGCCGGCCAGTTCGGGACCCCGTCCGGCGTGGCATGACCGCGGAGGTGGACTGGCACGCACGGCTGGTCGGCACCGAGCTCCCACCCGGCACGCTGCGCGTCGAGCCGTACGAGGACCGCCTCGCTCGTGACGCACTGGGCGGGGACCGCGCGGAGGGCGACCTGCTGCACCCGTCGTGGATCCTGAACGGAGCACTGCGCGGGGCCGGCCACGACGTCGCCGGGCTCATCGAGCTGTTCGGGGCCTCGTGGGACGACGGAGTGCTGTTCGGCGAGGCGCGGATCGAGCAGGTCGAGCCGTTGAGGGCGTCGGTCGACTACGCGATCACCGGGACCGTCCTCGACGTCGAGCGACGGAACGGCCGGCGGGTCCGCTGTTTCGACGTGGTGACCTACGAGATGCGCGTCGAGCGCGACGATCGGGTCTTCGCTCGGGTCCGCAACCGGATCGTCATACCCAGGCAGGTGGCCGAATGAGCCTCACGGTCGGCGACGAGGTCCCGGCGCGGCGCGTAACGGTCGACGCCTCGGCCATGAAGGTCATGGCCGTCCTCATGCGGGACCCGAACCCCATCCACTGGGACGTCGACGTGCTCCGCGCGCTCGGCCTCGATGAACGTCCGGTCAACCAGGGGCCCAGTAACCTCGCGTATGTCTGGGATGCCCTCACGGCGTGGACGGGATCCGTCGCGGCCGTGCTCAGCGTCGAGGTGCGCTTCGTCAGCAACGCGCTCGCTGGTGAGGTTCTCGCCGCCGGCGCACAGGTGACCGCAGTCGACGACGGTGTAGTGACGTGCGAGATGTGGCTGCGGCACGAGGGCGGTGAGCCCGTCCTCGAAGGCATGGCTACCGTCGACCCCGCGGCGTTCGTCCGGGGGCGTCGTGACCAGTGAGCACAGGGAGAGGCCGATGCACTACTTCACGCGCCGGTCCGCGACACGGTACGAGGCCACGGACCACACCGGCGGAGGGTGGAACCCGACCGAGCAGCACATCGCTCCTGTCCTCGGGCTCATGGTGCATGCGATCGAGTGCGACGGGGCGCGACGACGCTCGGAACCCCTCGCCATCGCACGCTTGACGTTCGACATCCTCGGCACGCTCCCCATCGGCGAGGTCGAGACCTCGGTGACCACGGTGCGCCCAGGGCGGACCATCGAGCTCGTGGAGGTGACGCTGTCGCACGCAGGTCGTTCGGCGGCCGTACTGCGAGCATGGCTCCTGCAGGCGTTCGACAGCGAGCAGCTTGCCGGGACTTCCTTCCCATCCATCGCGCCGGCGGAGTCGATGGCGCCCTTCGACGCGACGGCTATGTGGCCGGGCGGCTTCGTCGCCTCGGTCGAGGTGCGCCGCGACGAGACCGAGCCAGGTTCGGCCTCGTGGTGGACCCGCACTCCCGTTTCCTTGGTCGCCGACGAGCCGGTCAGCGCGACGGCGCGTGCGGTGGGCCTGTTCGACCTCGCCAACGGCATCACACCGCGGGTCACGCCGGAGGTGGCGTTCTACCCCAACACCGACCTGACGGCCCACCTGTTCCGCCAGCCGAGCGGGGAGTGGCTGGGGTTCAGCACCAGCGTCAGCTACGGCCCACGCGGTGCAGGCGTGACGCACAGCGTCCTGCACGACGAGCTAGGCCCGTTCGGGACGTTGGCTCAGATGCTCACGGTACGACCCAAGCCGCTCGTGCCCGTCACGGCTGGCCGTTGAGGGCGCCCGGCTGGCTGTCGTCCTGTGTGGTCGTCCGGCTAATGGGGGCCTCCGGTGTGGTGACGGTCACCGGCCGCACCTTGAAGCGCCTCGGTCATACCGGGCCGCCCGAGAGGGCAGACGTGAAACGGCGGGCCGCGTCCGGTCTGCGTAAGTCCGGTGGCCCGCCGTCGTTTCAGTGATATACCCGCGTCCCGTGCCCCAGGTCGTGCACTGGTTCGGGCTGCGCGTACGTATGTGTTACCCGTCCCAGACATGAGCAAACCCTCGGGTCTCGCCGTGGCGGGGTGATCTGCGTCTCGCTGCGGCGGCACGTGTCAGGTCAACAGCGAGCGCGTGAACCGCAGCCCCATGCCGAGTGCGGCGGTGATGGCGAGCAGCACGCCGGCGAGCAGGACGACGGCCGGTTACTGGCCCCCGGCCCACGCGTGCCCTCCGACGCTGCCGAACGGATAGACGAGGTAGATGAGGCTCGAGTCGAGCAGAGCGCGCGCTCCCGTTGGACGGGGCACGAATCGCCGTGACGCGGCCAGCAGCAGCCGGACGGCGATCGCGCAGGCAAGGCCGAGCAGTGCCGTCCGAGCCGGTCGGACGCCGGCCCCGCCACGAGCAGGGCGATGCCCAGCCCGAGCGTCGTCAACGACAGCGTCAGGGTGCTGGCGCCGGTCGACACGTCGAAGCGCGCCGCAAGATCGGGCAGCAGCGCCTGCGTGCTGTAGAGCAGCGCGAAGGTGGCCACACCGGCGATGAACAGCGCCCACGCGATCCGCCGGTACTCGCGACTGCCGGGGAGGTGTCCCTCGTGCACGGCGGGTGTGGCGGTCATCTCGATCCAGTCTCGGCCACGAGCTCATCGGCCGCCGAGTGGGTTCGCCCGGCTCCACGCGTTGACGTCGAACGGCGCGTCCGTGAGCGGCACGGCGGCCGCGGTCGCCGCGTGCGCCAGGACGTTCCCGGGGAGCTCGGCGTCGGTCGTCGCGAGACGCTCGCGGTAGTCGGCGGCGAGGGTCGTGGCGACCTGCTGGGCCGTGAGGCCCGGTGCGTGGTCCGCGAGACCTCCGATGGACGACGCGCGCAGCGGGTAGCCCAGCGCGTCCGAGACCGCGACGATGACCGCGCGCACGTCGTCCGACAGTTCGACCTGGACGACGGTGCTGAACAGCGCGCCCGTGCCCGTGATGCGCTGGGCCGATCCGACGACCTTGACCTGACCGCCGATGTTGATGCTGTACTCCCCGGGGCAGTACTCGCCGTCGACCTCGCCGACCCACGCATCGACCTCACCCAGGCCGCGCAGCACGGCGGCGTGGCTCGCGGCGTTGAGGGCGAACGTCGACCCTCCTGCCTGCCGCAGGTCGGACGAGCGGGTGAGGTGGTCGATCACGACGGCGCCGGCGTCGTATGCGACCATCCGCCCGCCGGGGGAGCGGACGACGGTCTCGAAGCCGGCCGCCCGGGCGATCGCCGTGGCACGCAGGATCCCCGGTGATCGGAGGTCGCGCGAGCTGAACGCGACCGTCGGCCCGTGCGCGACGTACACCTGCACCAGCTCTGACCAGTCGGCGTGCCGCGCCCGCAGCAGCGCCGCGGGGACCACGAGATCGGCGACCGCGGAGCGGGCGGCTAGCCCGGGGTGGCCCAGCAGCAGGAGAGCGCGCGGATCGACGGCGTCACTCATGGGCCCAACGGTATCGCCGGCGCTGCATTCGGTGCCTGTGGACAACGTCGAACGGGCATCAAGGGGTGTCGGAGGCGGTTCCTAGGTTCGAGTGATGGCCAGCAGCACAGCAACTTTCGACGGACGGTCTGTCCGACGTGGTGAAGTGGCGTGCTCGGGCTGAGTGGTTCGGGGTCGAGAAGATGCTCGAGTACCGCGATTCAGTCCTGACAGCTTGACGCCGTGACACCACGTCGGCGTACATTGCGATGATCCGGGCATCACGGTGGTCATGCCCGAGGAGCGGAGGAGGTGGCGCCATGGCGGGCAACACCGCGCAGCCGGGAGCCACCGTGACGTCGCGCGTCATGGCGATCCTTGGATCGTTCGACGAGTCCCACCACCAGCAGAGCCTCACGGACATCTCGGCGCGTAGCGGCATCGCGATGACCACGACACATCGCATCGTGCGCGAGCTCGAGGCGTGGGGAGCCCTCAAGCGCCGCGGCGACGGGATGTACGTCATCGGCCGGCGGCTCTGGGACGTCGGTCTCCTGGCCCCGGTCGAGCGCGGCCTGCGCGAGATCGCCTCCCCGTTCCTGCACGACATCTACGACGCGACGTTCGCGACGGTGCACCTGGGGGTCCGGGAGGGGGTCAGCGTGCTCTACCTGGACCGGCTCTCGGGGCACGCCTCGGTCTCGGTCGTCAGCCAGATCGGCACCCGCCTCCCGCTGCACGCGACCGGCGTCGGGAAGGTGCTGCTGGCGCACGCACCGCAGAAGGTGCAGGACGAGGTGATGGGCTCGCTGTGTGCCATCACCCCGCACACGATCACCGACCCCGACCGGCTCCGGGCGGACCTGGACTCCGTGCTCGCGCGAGGGTACGCCGAGACCGTCGAGGAGATGACGCTGGGCGCCTGCTCGCTCGGCGTGCCGGTCCGCCGCGGCGACGGGAGTGTCATCGCGGCCGTCGGGGTCGTCGTGCCCGGCTTCCGGCAGGGGAAGACACGTCTCGTCTCCGTGCTGGAGACGGCGTCGCGGGGCATCGGCCTCAGACTTCAGAACCTCTCCCGCTGAGCGGAAATCAGGCTGGCTTAAGTGACTCACGTCACCCTTTAATGAGCGCGTCGCGGCGTTCGGGGCGCCGTGCCACGACCTTCGGGCTCGTCCCGTCGCCAGGCACCACCCGTCTTGCGTCAAGGAGAACTGACATGGCAGACAACGACCTTCCATCCGGTGACCTGGACCGCCGCCGGTTCCTGCACCTGGCCGGCTTGGGCGCGGCGGCGATCGGTGGCAGCTCGATCCTGAGCGCGTGCGGCGGGCTGAAGGGGTCCGGCTCGTCGTCCAGCGACGTGCTCAAGATCGGCCTGGTCTCACCGCAGACCGGCCCCCTGGCGAGCTTCGCCTCGTCCGACAGCTTCATCGTGAAGAACATTCAGGACGCGCTGCGCAACGGGTTCTCCGCCGGCGGCAAGAAGCGCAAGATCGAGATCGTCGTCAAGGACACCCAGTCCAACTCGACCAGGGCGACCGAGGTGACCAAGCAGCTCATCAGTGACGAGAAGGTCGATCTCGTCGTCGCATCCGGCACCCCCGACACGACGAATCCCGTCGCCGACCAGTGCGAGGCGTCCGGCGTCCCCAACGTCACGACGATCGCCCCGTGGGAGGCCTGGTTCCACGGCCGCGGTGGCACCTCCGGCGAGGGCTTCACGTACACGACACTCTTCTTCCTGGGCATGGAGCAGTTCGCTGACTGCTTCTTCCCGATGTGGGAGCAGGTGGGTGCCACGTCCAAGGACGTCGCGGCCCTGTGGCCCGACGACACCGACGCCAACGCGTTCCGCGAGGGACTCGGCGAGATGATGCGCCAGGAGGGCTACAACCCCGTCGACGGCGGCAAGTACCAGGACGGCTCGACGGACTTCTCCGCGCAGATCGCCAAGTTCAAGAAGTCCCAGGCCGAGCTGTTCACGTGCACGCCCATCCCGCCGGACTTCCAGGCGTACTGGAAGCAGGCCGCGCAACAGAACTTCCGCCCCAAGCTGGCGACGGTCGCCAAGGTGATGCTGTTCCCGGCCGAGGCCGAGGCGCTCGGGCAGCTGTCGAACAACATCGCCACCGACGTCTGGTGGAGCCCGTCGCACCCGTACGAGTCGAGCATCGACGGCACGACCGCCACGCAGCTCGCCGACGCGTTCGCGGCGGAGACCGGCAACCAGTGGACCCAGGCGCTCGGCTCGGTCTACTCGCTGTTCGAGATCGCCGTCGAGGCCCTCAAGAAGGCCGACGACCCCAAGGACAAGGACGACGTCGCCGAGAAGCTGCGCACCATGAACTACTCCGGCATCAGCGGCCCCCTCGACTTCACCGATGGTCCGGAGCCGGGCGTCGCGATCCAGCACCCGGTCGGTGGCCAGTGGCGACCGGGCAAGAAGTTCGACTGGGACGTCGTGATCGTCGAGAACAGCCCCAACCCGGACGTCCCCCTCGGCGGAGACGTGGAACCGACGTTCGCCTGATGGCGGCCGACCTGCTCGCCCTCCGGGGGATCACGAAGAGCTTCGGCCGGGTTGGCGTGGCATCCGGCCTGGACGTGACCGTGTCCGCTGGCGAGACCCTCGGCATCGTGGGACCCAACGGCGCCGGGAAGTCCTCGCTCTTCGCGATCATCTCGGGCGACCTGCGCCCGGACAGCGGGACGGTGACGTTCGACGGAACGGACGTGACGCGCCTGCCGCCGCACCGCCGCACGCGCGCGGGCATGGGCCGGACCTACCAGATCCCCCGACCGTTCGAGAAGATGACGGTCTTCGAGAACGTGCTCGTGTGTGCGTCCGAGGGCGGCGGCCGTCGGAAGAGGGCGGCCCTCGAGCTGGCCGCGTCGACCCTGGAACGATCGGGCCTCGGGCCTGTGGCGAACGCCCCCGCAGGCTCCCTGACCCTGCTGCAGCGCAAGCGCCTCGAGGTCGCCCGGGGCATGGCCACCGATCCCAGCCTCCTGCTCCTCGATGAGGTGGCCGGCGGTCTCACCGAGCCGGAGGTCGCCGAGCTGGTCACCTTGGTGCGAGCCGTCAATGCCGAGGGCATCGCGATCGTGTGGATCGAGCACGTCGTCCACGCCCTCACCGCGACCGTCGACCGGCTCGCCTGCCTCGCCGGCGGGCGGCTGGTCGCCGACGGACGACCCGCGGACGTCCTGGCCGACCCGCTCGTGCGCGAGCTGTACCTCGGCCAGGCCGTCACGACCGGGGAGGACGTCGCGTGACGCTCCTGTCGGTCAGCGGTCTCGACGTGCACCACGGACAGCTGCGGGCCGTGAGCGGCTTCGACATCAGCGTCGAGGAGGGGCAGACCATCGGGGTCATCGGGGCGAACGGGGCCGGCAAGTCGACCCTTCTGCGCACGATTGCCGGCATCCTCATCCCCAGCGCCGGCACCATCTCGATCGACGGGGTCGACGTGACGAGGATGTCGGCGCATCAGCGCGTCCGGCACGGGGTCGGTCTGGTCCCGGAGGGCCGCCGGCTCTTCCCGTCGCTGACGGTGGAGGAGAACCTGCTGTCCGGTGCGTACCTGCGCAAGGAGGGGCCGTGGTCGCTGGACGCCGTCTTCGACCTGTTCCCATGGATGCCCGAACGCCGGGCGCAGAGCTCCGCGCACCTGTCGGGCGGGGAGCAGCAGTCGGTGGCCATCGGCCGGGCGCTCATGACGAACCCGCGGATGCTGCTGATCGACGAGCTGTCCCTCGGACTGGCGCCGGTCGTGGTGCGACGCATGTACGAGGCGCTGCCCCGCATCGTCGCGAACGGCTGCTCGATCCTGCTGGTCGAGCAGGACGTCTCCCAGGCGCTGGCGGTCGCCGATCACGTCCACTGCCTGCTGGAGGGACGCACGGTCCTGAGCGGGAGGCCGACCGACCTCGGACGGGCGGACATCGAGACCGCGTACTTCGGCATCGACGCGCCGGCAGAGGCGGGATGAGCATGGATCTCCTCAACGCGGTGCTGCAGGGCCTTCTGCTGGGCGGTCTGTACGCGCTCTTCGCCACGGGCTTGTCGATCATGTTCGGCGTCATGCGCATCGTCAACCTGGCCCACGGTGATCTCGCAGTCGTCGCGTCGTTCCTCGCGCTGGCGCTGGTCACCAACACCTTCCTTCCCCTGTGGGCGGTGGTCTTGGTGGCGATCCCGATCTTCAGCGTCCTCGGGTACGCGCTGCAGCGCACGCTGATCCAGCGGAGCCTCGGCGCCGGGCCGCTCGCGACCCTGCTCGTGACCTTCGGGCTGTCGATCGTGCTGCAGAACGTCCTGCTCGAGTCGTTCTCGGCCGACACGCGGACGTTGGAGGCGGGCTCGTTCGCGACGTCGGCGATCGAGCTCAACGACACGATCTCGCTGTCGTACATCGGCCTGTTCGGGCTGGTGGCCGCGGTCGTGACGATCGTCGCGATCCAGCTGTTCGTGAGCCGCACGCGGACGGGCCGCATGATGCGCGCCGCGTCGGACGACCCCGAGACCGCGAGCGTCGTGGGCGCCAGCCCCGCTCACATCTACGGCATCGCGACGGCCATCGCCTTCGCGACCGTGGCCCTCGCGGGGCTGATCTTCTCGATGCGGTCGTCGTTCGACCCGTCGATCGGGCCGTCGCGGCTGCTGTTCGCCTTCGAGGCGGTCGTGATCGGGGGGTTGGGGTCCCTGTGGGGGACGCTGCTGGGCGGGCTCGCGCTGGGGCTGACCCAGAGCGTGGTGTCGCACTACGACCCGGCGAGCGCGGTCCTGGCCGGGCACCTCGTCTTCCTCGCGGTCCTCGCGTTCCGCCCGCAGGGCCTGATCCCGGCGCGTGCGGTGTGAGCGGCGTCGTCGTCCGGCGCTCAGCGCGCTCGTCGCGCTTCGGCGCGGCTGGGCTGATCGCGGTCGCGGCCGTCCTCGCGCTGCTGCCCTTCGTTGCGTACGAGTCGGTGACCAGCAGCCTCGTGACGCTGTTCGTGCTCGTGACGATCGCGAGCATGTGGAACCTGCTCGCGGGCTTCGGCGGGCTGGTGTCGATCGGGCAGCAGGCCTTCATCGGGGTCGGCGCGTACACCGTCATCTACCTGGCGGACCACGGTGTGAGTCCCTTCGTGGCGATCCCGCTGGCCGCGCTCACGGCGGCGGTCCTGGCGGTGCCGACCTCACTGCTCGCGTTCCGGCTGCGCGGTGACTACTTCGCGGTGGGCATGTGGGTCATCGCGGAGGTGTACCGCCTGCTGCTGTCCCGGGTCGACGCCCTCGGGGGCGCGAGCGGCCGTTCGCTGGAGGGCATGGCGGGCATGGACCAGACGCTGCGGGCCGCGGCGACCTACTGGGCGGCGCTCGCGGTCACGGTCGTCGCCGTCCTGGGCTGCTACTGGCTGCTGCGGGGCCGCGTCGGGCTGGCGCTCACAGCGGTGCGCGACGACGAGATCGCGGCCCGCGCGGCCGGTGTCGACGTCACGCGCGCCAAGCGCATCGTCTTTCTCGCCTCGGCCGCGGGCTGCGGCGCGGCGGGCGGCGTCCTCGTCATCGACGCGCTCAGCGTGCAGCCGAACGCGATCTTCAGCGTGCAGTGGTCCGCCTACATGATCTTCATCGTCGTGATCGGCGGCATCGGCTACCTGGAGGGCCCGATCCTCGGGGCGATCGTGTTCTTCGCCCTGCAGGAGCTGCTGAGCGACGCGGGCACGTGGTACCTGATCGTCCTGGGCCTCATCGCGATGGCATCGGCGCTGTTCATGCCGCGCGGGCTGTGGGGCCAGGTGATCGATCGCACCGGGATGCGGTTGTTCCCGGTCGGGTACCACCTGGAGCGGCACGTGGGGACGGGGCGTGCGTGACCTGACCCGGCTGGACGTGTCGGCGGCGGGCGGCGCCCTGCGTCGTGGGGAGGTCTCCGCGCTCGAGCTGACCCGGGCCTACCTGGCGCGGATCGCCGAGACGGAGCCGGCCCTGAACGCGTACGTCACGGTCGACGCCGAGGGTGCGGTCGAGGCGGCGGATCGGATGGACCGGGAGCTGTCCGCGGGCAAGGATCGTGGGCCGCTGCACGGGATCCCCGTCGGGGTAAAGGACCTCATCGACACCGCGGGGCTGCGCACGACCTACGGATCGGGCCGATACCGCGAGCACGTCCCGGACCGGGACAGCGACGTCGTGCAACGGCTGCGGGAAGCCGGTGCCGTGATCCTCGGCAAGCACGCCACCCACGAGTTCGCGTGGGGCGGACGCACGGACGGGCGGCACTTCGGGCCCACGCGCAACCCGCACGACCCGTCGCGGGTGCCGGGTGGATCGTCCGGTGGTGGCGCGGCCTCCGTCGCGGCCCGCAGCTGCCTGCTGGCGATCGGCACCGACACCGCAGGCAGCGTGCGCATCCCCGCGGCGTTCTGCGGGTGCGTGGGGTTCAAGCCGAGCCACGGCTGGGCGTCGCTGGAGGGGGTGCATCCGCTGGCTCCGTCGCTCGACCACCTCGGGCTGATGGGACGGACGGCCGCGGACGTGCGCTCGGTCTTCGATGTCCTGGGTCGTCACGACTCCGGCGACGGGACTGCACCGACCCGGCGCGAGCGGCGCATCGGTGTGCTCGGTGGCCGGTCGCTGGCCGGCCTGGACGAGGTGGTGCGCGACGCCTTCGACCGGTCGGTCCGCGCGCTCGAGGACGCCGGCGTGCAGCTCGTGCCCGTCGACGACGAGCTGGTCGACGACCGGGTCGAGGCCATCTTGACCCTGGTGCGCGACGAGGCCGAACAGGTCCACCGGCAGGCGTTCGCCGAGACACCGTCGTCGTTCGGCGACGATCTCGCCGAGCTGCTGCGGCTGGGACCGGTCACCGATCAGGGTCGCCGTGATGCCCAGGCCGTCGTCCGAGCGGCCTGCGACGAGCTCGACCGGTCGTGGCAGCGGTGCGACGTGGTGCTCGGTCCGACCGTCCCGGTCACCGCGCCACGCATCGGTGAGCTGTTCCGCGACGTCGGCGGCGAGCGGGTGCCGATCGAGCTGGTCCTGACCCGCCTGACGTCCGTCGCCGACGCCGCGGGTCTGCCCGCGCTGTCGCTGCCCGCCGCGACGCGGGGCCTGCCGGTCGGCTTGCATCTCATGGCGCCCAGCGGCGCCGACACCCGACTCCTGGCGGCAGCCACCGAGATCACCACCATCTGCGCCCTCGGTGCCTGAACGGTCGCGCCGCTATCGTCGGCTCATGCCTCTCGTGCTTCTCGACTCCGCCGGTCCTGTCCGCACCATCACGCTCAACGCGCCCGAGCGCCGCAACGCACTGGACTGGCCACTGCTCGACGAGCTGGCCGCCGCGGTGCAGGCGGTGGCGGCCGATGAGGACGCCAGGGCGCTCGTCGTCACGGGCGCCGGCAAGGGATTCTGCGCCGGGGCGAACCTGGCGAACCTCTTCGGTGACGTCGACCGGCCCACCGACCAGATGCGCGACCACCTCATGAAGGTCTACGCCTCGTTCCTGGGCATCCGCGAGCTCACGATCCCGACGATCGCAGCGGTCAACGGGGCCGCGGTCGGCGCGGGCCTCAACGTCGCGCTGGCGTGCGACGTCGTGGTGGCCGGACCGCACGCGGGCTTCGGGCCGACGTTCGCCGAGATCGGTCTGCACCCCGGTGGCGGGTGCAGCTGGATGCTGACCGAGCGGATCGGCCGCGGTCGTGCCACCGCCGCGCTGTTCTCGGGTGCGATCATCGGCGCGGACGAAGCGGGCCGCATCGGCCTCGCCGACCAGGTGACCGACGACGCCCTCGCCACCGCGCTCGAGCTCGCGAACCTCTACGCCAGTCGGGAGACCAAGCTCATGGCCGACATCAAGACGTCGGTGCGGATCGCCGCCACGTCCGATCTCGCGACCTCGCTGGAGTTCGAGTCGTGGTCGCAGGCCGAGTCGATGCGCAACGAGCGCTTCCGCGTCTTCATGCGGCGTTTCGCCGACAGCTGAGCCTTACGGCCGGTCGGCCGACGTCGCCCGGCGCTCGCCGCGTCGCAGGACGGGTGCGTGCTCGACCACGTGCCCGGCGCGCGTGAGCAGCTGACTGGTGCGCACCAGGCGGGGACTCACCGCGGGCGAGTGCTGGATGCGCCGGTCGACGCGGTCGCGCAGCCGGTCGATCACCGTCAGGGGCAGCGCTGCCAGCGCATTGCCCGGCGGACGGCGGGAGACGACGGGGTGCGCCCGCGTCGGCGCGACCTGCCGCACGGTCTCCCACGCCACGCCGAGGGCTCGGAGCTGCCCATCGGTGAGCCGCCGCTGCAGGCGTGGGAGCAACTCGTCCTCCTCGTCGCGGACGTCTTCGCGCAGCACCTCGACGAGCCGGTCGAGCAGAGGCTGACGGTCGGCCGAGCCGGCCGCGGTCGACTCGATCCGCGTCACGAGCTCGTTGACCTCCTGGTGCTCCTCCTCGACCTGGAGGGTCAGCTCCTCGCCGTCCGGCAGGATCCGCCGGATGACGGGCCACAGCACCGCCTCCTCGGCGAACGCGTGGGAGAACACCAGCCGGTAGAGGCGTCGCAGGACGTCGTCCTGCTCGTCGGCCCGGGCGGTTCCCAGCTCGTGCAGCAGCCGGTCGAGTTCGACGTGGTCGCGCTTTTGGCGGACGAGGACGCTCAGAGCTCCGCCCAGCTGCACCTCGTCCTGCTCCGCGAGCGACCGTAGGTGGGGTGTCGTGGAAGTGCCGGTTGTGTCCATGTCGGACGTATGCCCAGGACGGGCACGTCCTAGTCAGGCCTTGCCGAGCAGCCGCAGCGCGCCCTCGGGCCACCACGCCCCCGCAGCGGGACCGCCGTTGCACGGACCGTCGGACTCGCCGGGACGCTTGACCCACACGAAGGCGTCGAAATTGCCCTCGCGGACCATGCGGGGCCGCTCGGCCCAGGTGCCGACACGCTGGCCGAGCGGATTGCACCACTCGCCCCCCGCGGGCGGGTTGTTCGCCCCGTTGCGCCCGGTGTCGACGATGAACTTCTTGCCCTTCACGCCACGCTGGCGCAGCGCGCTGACGACCTGGTTGCCGTACGCGCGCTCGTCACGGGTCCGCTGGTAGTTGGCGACGTTGAGGGAGAATCCGCGGGCGTACTTCTTGACGCCGGCGCTCACGAGCCGCGACGCGACGACGTCGGCGGGCTGCCAGTTGCTGTGGCCGGCGTCGATGTACACCCACACGCCGGCGGCGTGCAGCCGCCGTGCGGCGTACTTGAGCAGCCCGAGCCGGTCGCCCTCGTTGGTGCACTGCGCCGATCCGTACAGGGTGAGCGCGTCGGGCTCGAGGATCGCGATGGCCTTGCGGCCCTTGAGGCCGGACGCGACCTGCGCGATCCACTTCTTGTACGTGGCGGGGGCGAACCCGTCGGCCGAGTACAGCCCGCAGTCGCGGTCGGGGATCGCGTAGATCGTGAAGACGGGTGTCTTCTTCTTGCGGTTGGCCCGCTTGGCGTAGCTAGAGACCACCTTCTTGGCTCGTCCGACCGTGACGTGGTCAGTCAGCCAGAGGGCCTGGGGCCGGCGCGCGATCCCCGCGAAACGCCGATCGGACGTCGCGGCGTGGGCCGCCTGGCTCGACGGGTCGACGTAGAACCCGCGGCTGAGGCGGACGTCCTTGCCCTTCGCGGCCTGCGCAGGCGCGGAGACGAGGCCCACGGACAGGATTGTCGCGAGGACGAGGACAAGGATCCTGCGGAGCAGGCGACCGGGATTCACCCCCGCAGCGTAGGGAAGTCGTGGGTGATCCGCAGTGCGGGGCTGCCGTCAGCCCGACGGCTCGTCCTCCGGATCGGCGGTCAGCTCCGGATCGCCCG
This sequence comes from Aeromicrobium sp., assembly GCA_025964895.1. GTDB lineage: Bacteria > Actinomycetota > Actinomycetes > Propionibacteriales > Nocardioidaceae > Aeromicrobium. Next base: position 19,402 of record JAOPXY010000148.1, on the reverse strand, counting down.
GCTCGGACTGGGTGGACGGCGTCTGCTCGTCGGTGCCCTCCGGCCGCTGCCCGTCGATCGTCTCGGGGCCGAACTCGGACGGGTCGAGCGGGCTGACCTCGTCCTCGTCGTCATTCTCGGGTTCGGCGCTGGTGTTGCCCGTCGTCTCACTCATGATCGCTCCCTCACTTCAGCAGCCCGGCCACGTACTCGGCCTGGCCGAGGTGCTTGAGGTCGTCGCCGAGGACGCTCACGAGACGCACGCCGAGCGTGACGGGCGGGTCCCACGCATCGTCCACGACGCGATCGAGGTCGTCGTCCTCGAGACCGATGAGCCACGACTGCGTGGCCGCCGTGACGGCACGGGCGTAGCCGACGAGGAGCTCCGAGGTCGTGCTGAGCGCCGCGACCTCCTCGGCGGACTGGCCGTAGCCCGTCGCTGCGGCCTCGTAGGGGAGGTCGAAGCGGTCGCGCCAGGCTGCGGCGGTCCAGACCTGCTCGTGACCGGCCAGGTCGGCGACGTGATCGTCCTGCACCCGCAGCAGGTGCCACACGAGCCAGCCGACCGGGTTGGCGCGGTGCGAGACGCGTCGCGCGAGCTCGTCAGGGCTCAGGCCGTCGACGACCGACGCGACATCGTCGCCGATGCGCGTGAACGCGTCGGCGAGCAGGCGCGACGAGGGGCTCACGATCCGGGCCACTCGCCCGTTGCGCGCTGGAAGCCCTTGGCGCCCTGGCGCTGGATCACGGTCTTGACGACGGAGTAGATCGCCCCCTGCAGCACGGCGGCCGCGAGGATCTCCTTGAACGAGTACTCCGACTGCAGCGGTCCGGGCGGATCGGCGTCGTCGCCGGCGCTCACCCGCTTCCAGATCTGCTTGAACAGCAGGCTGGCCAGCAGGCCGCCCACGATCGAGCTGACGAGACCGACCGGCCGGTACAGAACCTTGGCGGACGTGCTGGGCTTGTTCTGCGGGGACATGTGAGGCCTCAGGCTTTCGAGAAGACGGCGACGAGTGTGGAGTTGAAGGCATCGAGATCGTCCGGGTTGCGGGACGTCACAAGATCCCAGCCACCGGCGTCGCTGTGGCAGACGGTCTCGTCGACCCAGTCACCGCCGGCATTGACGATGTCGGTGCGCAGGCTGGGAAAGGAGGTCAGGGTCTTGCCGGTGACCACGCCGGCCTCGACGAGGGTCCACGGACCGTGGCAGATCGCTGCGACGGGCTTGCCCGCCTCCACGAAAGCCGTCACGAGGCGGACGGATGCCTCGTCGGCGCGCACCTTGTCGGCGTTGACCGTGCCGCCGGGCAGGACCAGCGCGTCGAAGTCGGCCGCGGACGCCTGCTCGACCGTGAGATCGGGGTCGAAGGTCTCGTCCTTGTCGACGTCACCGACCATGCTCTGGACGGCGGACGTCTCCGGTGCCACGAGCTGCGGCGTGCCGCCGGCATCGAGGACGGCCTGCCAGGGCGAGGTGAGCTCGGCCTTCTCGACGCCGACCTGGGCGGTGAGGAAGGCGATCTTCTTGCCGGTGAGCGAGGACACGAGACTCCTGACGTCTGGGTGGATCTAGCTGGCGATCTTCTCCTGGCGGGCGACCGCTGCGCGCTCACCCTCGGTCATGCCGCCCCAGACCCCGTAGGGCTCCCGGACGGCGAGCGCGTGCTGGCGGCACCGCTCGATGACGGGGCACGAGAAGCACAGCTGCTTGGCAGCCTGCTCGCGACGCTCGCGCTTCGCGCCGCGCTCGGCTTCGGGAGAGAAGAAGACCGAGCTGTCGACACCCATGCAAGCACCTTGGTACTGCCATTCATACGCGTCCATCATGGGACCGGGGAGGCGGTTGACGTTGACCATGAACAGCGTTTGCCCCAATATCCGAAGCCGAAACTCCGGTCGCGCGAATTTGATGCAAAAATTGTTCAGAACCTCTTCAAGGTGCGACGCGCCGGTCCGGACCTACGCTGGGACAATGACCACGTCTTCGGGGAGCGACGCTTCGCCAGAGATCGGTTGGGGCGTCGGATCGGTCGCCGCCCGGCTTGGAATTGCAGCGTCTACGCTGCGCACATGGGAGCGCAGGTACGACGTCGGACCGTCGCGTCGCACCGCGGGCGGGCACCGCCGGTACACCGAGACGGACATCGACCGGGTCGTCCTGACGCAGCGGCTCATCGCCCGGGGTGCCCCTGCCCGGGACGCCGCCCGCGTCGCGCACGCCCTCGACGGGGAGGGGCTCGCGGCCGCGCTGGGCACCGAGCAGGATCGGCGCGGTTCTGAGGACCTCGGCGTCGGCGACACCGCGCCGGCCGTCCTCGAGGCCGCCCGGGGCGGCGACTCCCGCCGGATCGCGCGGCTCGTCGGCGACGCGATGGACACCCACGGAGCCACCTCGGCCTGGACCGAGATCGTCGCGCCCACCCTCGTCGAGATCGGCCGCGAGTGGTCCGCCGGACGGCTGCCGATCGAGGTCGAGCACCTGGCGAGCGAGGTCATCGTCGGCGAGCTGCGTGCGTACACGCGCCGGATCGGCGAGCTCGACCATGGCGAACCGTCCGTCGTCCTGGCCGGCGCCGAGGACGACCAGCACTCCCTGCCCCTGTTCGCGATGGAGGCCGCACTTGCCGAGGCGGGCGTCGGTTCGCTCGTGCTCGGCGCACGGCTCCCGGGGCAGTCGCTCGCGAGCGTCACGCACCGGTCCCGACCACAGGTCGTGTTCCTGTGGGCGTCGATCGTGCGGCCCGACGACGATCCGCTCATCGACGTCCTGGCCGGGCTGACGCGCAGCACGTGCCTGATCCTGGGCGGTCCAGGCTGGCCGCCCCGTGTCGAGGAGCGCCTCGGTCCGCGTGGCGTCATCCGGTCGACCGACCTGAGGTCGACGGTCCAGCGGATTCGCGGGATCGTCGCGCACTGACGCAGCTACTCGCGCGTAACCTGTCGGGATGACCGAACCGCGCGTGCTCGTCGAGATCGACGGCCCCATCGCCTCCGTGACGCTCAACCGGCCCGACAAGCTCAACGGCGTCGACCTGCAGACGATCGACGAGCTGATCGCGGCGGCGGAGTCGCTGCGCGGCAACCGCGACATCCGCGCCGTCCTGCTGCGGGGGCAGGGACGCTCGTTCTGCGCGGGTCTGGACTTCGGCGCGGTGTTCAAGGACAAGCGCCGGGTCGCGCGGAACTTCTTCGCCGGTCCGCGGACGGTGAACCGCTTCCAGCGGGTCAACCAGATCTGGCGCGAGCTGCCGGTGCCGGTCATCGCCGTCGTGCAGGGGCACTGCTACGGCGCCGGCGTCCAGCTCGCGCTGGGCGCCGACTTCCGGTTCACGACCCCGGACGCGACCTGGTCGATCCTCGAGGCGAAGTGGGGACTCGTCCCCGACATGGCCGGCACGGTGCCGTTCGCCGAGCTGATGCGCGCCGACGTCGTCATGCGGCTCGCGATGACCGGCGAGATGCTGACGGGCGCCCGTGCGGTCGAGCTGGGGCTCGCCACCGAGGTCAGCGACGACCCGCTGGCGTCCGCCCGTGCCCTCGTCGACCAGATCGTCGAGCGCTCGCCGGACTCCGTCGCCGCCACCAAGCGGCTCGTCCACGGCACCCGGCGCGGAACGCCGCGCTCGGCGTACCGGCTCGAGCGCAAGCTGCAGTCCGCCCTGTTCAAGGCGCGCAACACCTCGATCGCGCGGAAGGCAGGCATGACGAAGGAGAGGCCGGTCTTCGGGCCCCGCACGTTCGGCTGAGGATCGCGGGATGAGGGGCGGGCGACGTCCGGTTGCTACTGTTCTTGACGTGAACGCCGAGAAGCCCAAGAAGGTCGCCAACCAGTACGAGCGTGACTACGACTACACCAAGTACTGGGACAACCGCGACTACGAGAACGCCGCGGAGCACATCGCTATCCGCCGCCTGCTGAAGGGCAACCACTTCCGCAAGGCCGCCGACATCGGCGGTGGCTTCGGTCGCCTGTGCCTGCTGCTGCGGACGTTCGCCGACGAGGTCACTCTCGCCGAGCCGGCCGCGACGCAGCTCGAGGCCGCGAAGAAGGTGCTCGAGGGCACCGACATCAAGCAGGCCCAGATGCAGGCCGACGACCTGGGGTTCGCCGACGGCGAGCTCGACCTCGTCACGATGGTCCGTGTCATGCACCACCTGCCGGCGCCCGCCCCGGAGTTCGCCGAGATCGCGCGCGTCCTCGCCCCCGGCGGCACCGCGATCATCGAGGTCGCCAACTACGGGCACTACAAGAACCGTCGGCGGCACAAGAAGGAGGGCACGCCCCTCCCGATCGAGCCGGTCAGCATCCGCACGGTCAAGGCCGACGAGCCCGACGCGATCGCCTTCGTCAACCACAACATCGACACCGTCGTGGGACAGCTCGCGAACGCCGGACTGGTCCTGGAGAGCAAGCTCTCGGTCTCCAACCTGCGCAGCCAGCGGCTCAAGAAGGCGCTGCCCAAGGCCGTCATGCTGGCGGCCGAGCGCATCACCCAGAAGGGGCTGGCCCGCAGCAACTTCGGGCCTAGCATCTTCCTGAAGCTCCGCAAGGCCTGATCGCGTACCGCACGATCGCCCGCTCGGCCTCCATCGAGATCGAGGTACGGCGGTCTCGGTTCCTCGCGGACGTCGCCCGGGTCGGCGCGTCCTGGGCCGACGTGTAGGTCACCGCCCAAGATGCCGGCGGATATGTACTTGTCAGTCGTCGTGACCGGTACATTCGCGCCGGCATCTTGCGGGATGACGGGCGCGGAAGGTCAGTCGGACCACCAGTCGCGGGCGGCGTCGCCGCTGTCGGGGTAGTCGGCGAAGATCGCGTCGATGTCGGCCTCGAAGAAGGCCCGCATCTCCCCGAAGACGTCGCCCTTCGCGTTGGGGTCGGTGCCCTCGCGGAAGTCGGCGGCGAGGAACAGGTTCTCGTCGCGGAAGGTGTAGACGACGACCTTCAGGCCCGCGCGGTGCGCGTGCTTGACGACGGGGCTGGGCTCGGTGAGGAAGCCGGCGGCGTCGCGCGGGATGACGCTGTTCTTCTCGGGGCCGAGCCAGTCGGCGTAGGTCGACACCTGGCGGAGGCCCGCGGGTGACATGAGGTCGGCGTAGGTGCGCGGATCGCCCTGGGCCACGAGGTCGTACGGCGCGCCCGTCGCGGACGTCAGCTGCACGAGCGGGACGCGGGTCTTCCGAGCGAGGCTGCGCAGGTTGGTCGTCTCGAAGGACTGGATGACGACCCTGGAGCGGCGGTGGTCGAGGCCCGCGGCGCGCAGCGAGCGCAGCAGCGGCCGTTCGAGGGGGAGGCCGATCGACCGGAAGTACGTCGGGTGCTTGGTCTCGGGCGCGACGCCGACCGTGCGGCCGCGCTTGCGGCCCTCGCGCTGCGCCAGGGCCAGGATCTCGTCGAACGTCGGCACCTCGAAGCGTCCGTCGTAGCGGGTGTTGCCGGGGCGGACACCGGGGAGCCGCTCCTTCGCGCGCAGCGTCTTGAGCTCGACGAGCGTGAAGTCCTCGGTGAACCAGCCCGAGACCGGGACCCCGTCGATGACCTTGGTGGTCTTGCGTTGCGCGAACTCGGGGTGGTCCGCGACGTCCGTCGTGCCGCTGATCTCGTTCTCGTGGCGGGCGACGAGCACGCCCTCCTTGGTGCTGACGAGATCGGGCTCGATGTAGTCCGCGCCCATCTTGATCGCGAGCTCGTAGGCGGCGAGCGTGTGCTCGGGGCGGTAGCCCGAGGCTCCGCGGTGGGCGAAGACCGTGATGGGCTGGGCGTGCTCGATCGGGTCGGCGCTGACGGGTGCTGCCGTCAGGCCGGTGGCGAGTGCGGCGGCCCCGATGACATGGGCTGCTCGTCGTACCGGTGCGTCGAGAACTGTCATGCCTTCAGCGCACGCGCTCGAAGTGACGACCGCGTGGCCGTCAAGCCCCCGTCAGGTGAACAGTGGTGGGATCGTTGGTCAGAGGGCGCCGAGGCGGGTGAGGACGTCCCGCACGTGCTTGAGGGCGTTCTTCTCGTTGAGGCCCGTCGTGTCGTCGAAGTAGAGCCCGTCGCCGATCAGCTGGATCGTCCGGGCCAGCGACTCGTCCTGGAGGTGGTCCAGCAGCACCGCGAACCACCACTCCCGCAGGTCGCCGAGGGCGTCGGACGCACGGGAGTCGTTCTCCTGCGCGATGCGGCCCGCGGCGATGAGCGCGCGGTCGAAGTCGCTGCCGGTGTTGATCGACGTCGTCAGGTAGAAGTCGACGGGCCCCTTCTTGGCGGTGCGCATCTTCTCGACGTCGGCGCGACCCTGCTCGCGCAGGCGGGTCAGCATGCCGTCGACGAGCTGGTCCTTGCTGTGGAAGTGGTACAGCAGGCCACCCTTGGAGACTTGGGCCTCCGCCGCGACGGCGTCGAGCGTCGCGGCGCGACTGCCCGCCGTGACGAGCAGCTTCTCGAAGGCGTCCAGCAGACGATCGCGGGTGTTTCGTTCCTGGGCCGCCATGCGCCCACCCTACCGAGAGGCAGATCACCCGACACCGGGTCGAATGTAAACCGTCCAGACGGTACAGTAAATAGGACGACAACACACCGTGAGGAGGACGACATGAGCACGAACCAGATCACCGGCGCAACCATGCAGACACACAGGGCCGGACCCCGGGAATGGGCCGCGCTCGCGGTGCTCATGCTGCCCGTCCTCATGGTCTCGGTCGACAACACGGTGTTGAGCTTCGCGCTGCCCGCCATCAGCGTCGACCTGCGCCCCAGTGGCACGCAGCTGCTGTGGATCGTCGACCTCTACGCGATCATGCTGGCCGGCCTGCTCATCGCGATGGGCAGCATCGGCGACCGGTTCGGCCGCCGTCGACTGCTGCTGATCGGCGCGGTCGGCTTCGGCGGCGCCTCGCTGCTCGCGGCCTACAGCGGGAGCGCGGAGATGCTTCTGACATCGCGTGCCCTGCAGGGCATCTTCGGCGCGACGCTGATGCCGTCGACGCTGTCGCTGATCCGCAACGTCTTTCACGATCCGCGCGACCGCCGGCTGGCCATCGCGACGTGGGCGGCGATGTTCTCCGGCGGCGCGGCGCTCGGGCCCGTCCTCGGCGGCTGGCTGCTGGGGCACTTCGCGTGGGGCTCGGTGTTCCTCATCAACGTCCCGATCATCGTCGTGCTGGTGCCGCTGGCGCTGTCGCTGCTGCCCGAGTCGCGCGATCCCGCTCCGGGACCGCTCGACCTGGTCGCGATCGGGCTGTCGCTCGGCGCGATGCTGCCCCTGGTGTTCGCGATCAAGAACGTCGCGGAGCACGGGCTCAGTGACCTGACGCTGACGGCGTTCGCGGTAGGCGTCGTGGCTGCGTGGACCTTCGTCCGTCGCCTGCGCACGAGCGCATCGCCCATGATCGATCTGTCGCTGTTCGGCAACCGGGTCTTCAACGGCGCGATCATCGCCAATCTGCTCAGCCTCATGGGCCTGACGGGCTTCCTGTTCCTCGGTGCCCAGCTGCTGCAGCTCGTGCTCGGGCTCAGCGCGATGGACGCGGCGCTCGTGCTCCTGCCGGGGCTCGTCGCGACCGTCGCGGCCGGATTCGTCGCGGTGCGACTCGTCCACCGGGTGCCGGTGCGCGTGCTGGTGACGGCGAGCTTCGTCGCGTCGGCCTCGGGCTATGCGCTCACGGCCCTGACCGAGGTGCCGACCGTCATGTCGGTCGCGATCGCCTTCACCGTCATGGGCGTCGGCATCGGCATGGCCGAGACGCTGACCAATGACGTCATGCTGTCGAGCGTGCCCGCCTCGAAGGCCGGTGCCGCATCGGCGATCTCCGAGACCGCCTACGAGATCGGCGCGGTGCTCGGCACCGCGGTGCTCGGCACGGTGCTGACCTCGACCTACCGCTCCCACCTCACGTACCCGGCGGTGCTGCACTGGGGCGAGCGGGACGGCGCTTTCGAGACCCTGGGCAGCACGGTCGAGCTCGCGGGCTACTACCCCAACCAGGTCGGCGACGACCTGATGGAGTCGGCGCGCGCCGCATTCGACCTCGGCGTCCAGTACACATCCGGCGCCGCGATCGTCATCGCCCTGCTCGCCGCCCTCGTCTCCTGGCGCACCCTCAAGCACGCCTGACCGCGTCCCGCCGAGATCAGCCCGGGAAGAGCTCCTCGAGCTGCCTCTGGACGTGCTGGCGGGCGGGGTTGCCGGCGCTGGCTGCACGCCAGAGTGAGCTGACCCGGCGCTGGGGCGTCGGGTCGACGACGGGGATCACGCGGACGCGGGGCGACAGCGGCTCGCGGCCGAGTCTGGGCACGAGGGCTACGGCGGCGCCGTGCTCGACCATGACGGCGTGGGTCGAGTACGAGCCGTCGAAGTAGCGGATGTCGGGGCGCTCGCCGTGCATCGCGAACATCTGGACGAGCCACTCGTGGCAGATCGTGCCCGCGGGCGTCGCGACCCATCGCTCGGCCAGCAGGTCGAGCGGGCTGACGGACTCGCGCAGCGACAGCGGGTGGTCCCACGGCACCAGGACGTCCGCGACGTCGAGCAGGAGCTGGTGCCGCTCGAGCGACGCCGGGACGTCGAGGGGGATCGTGCTCCAGTCGTGGACGATCGCGAGATCCGCGCCACCGCGCTCGACCAGGGTGACGCTCTCACGCGGATCGGACTCGACGACCGTGACCTCCAGATCGGGGGCGCTGGTGCGAAGCCGACCCAGCAACGGTGCGACGACGCCGCGCGAGGCCGACGAGAAAGAGGCGAGGCGGATGGAGCCGCGCAGCTCCTCGGCCCCGCCGATGGCGATGTTCTCGACCTGCTCGAGGTCCGACAGCAGCGTGCGTCCGCGCTCGGCGAGGAGCCGGCCGCGCTCGGTCAGGATGACGCTGCGGCCGACGCGCTCCAGCATGGGAGAGCGGCTCTGACGCTCGAGCTTCTTGATCTGCTGCGAGACGGCGGACGGCGTGAAGTCGAGGGCGGCAGCCGCGCCCACGATGCTGCCGTGATCGCGCACCGCGATCAGCGCGCGCAGTGCACCCAGATCAATCATGAAGCAAACGTACCGTCTTTTCGTCACAAACTATCGCTGGTGCTTCAACGACCGACCGAGGAGACTTGGAGTCATGTCCCTGAAGCACAGCCTGCTCGCCGTTCTCGTCATGCTGCTGTGGGGGCTCAACTTCGTCGCGATCGACGAGGGGATCGACGACGTGCCGCCCCTGCTGTTTCTCGCGATGCGGTTCGTCCTCGTCGCCCTGCCGCTCGTGTTCTTCGTGCCGCGGCCCGCCGCGTCGTGGCATACCGTCGTCGCCGTCGGGACGTTGATGAGCCTGGGGCAGTTCAGCTTCCTCTACGTCGCGCTCGACATCGGCATGCCCGCCGGACTCGCATCGCTCGTGCTGCAGGCGCAAGTCATCTTCACGATCGTCATTGCCGCGGTGGTCATCCGGGAGTTGCCGTCGCGCCGCCAGGTGGTCGGCGCCGGGATCGGCACCCTGGGCCTGGCGCTCGTCGTGGTCGCGCACGGAGCCGCCGCGCCCCTCGTCCCGCTCGTCGTGACGCTCGGTGCCGCGATGTCCTGGGCGACCGGCAACGTCGTGGCCCGCCGGGCCGGCGTGCAGTCGGGCTTCTCGCTCGTCGTCTGGTCGGCGCTCGTCGTGCCGGTGCCGGCGGTCTGCCTGTCGCTCGTCGTCGACGGCCCCGACGAGGTGGCCCGCGCGCTGACCGGCCTGAGCGGCACCGCGATCGCCAGCACCGCGTACACCGCGATTGGCGCGTCGCTGATCGGCTACGGCGTCTGGAACTCTCTGCTGGCCCGCTACCCCGCCAGCGCGGTCGTGCCGTTCGTCCTGCTCGTCCCGGTCATCGGCATCGCGGCGGCGTGGGTCGTCCAGGACGAGGTGCCGGGGGCGCTGGAGATCGTCGGCGGTGTCGTGATGCTGGCCGGCGTCGCCGCCGCGACGATCAGCCGGCGCAGGCCCACTACGCCTTCAGCGCGGCCCGAGCCATCCGCCCCAGCCGCGATCGCATCGCGTCCTCGCTGATGCGGGCGCTGTGTGGCGTCGAGTTCAACAGGCCGAACGTCGCCTGGACGACCGCGCGCGCCTCGGCGGCGTCGAGGTCGTCGCGCAGGCGCCGGACGGTGTCGACCCAGATGTCGACGTAGGCCAGCTGCAGCGCCCGGACGTCGCGGCGTCCCTGAATGCCGAGGTTGGCCCACTCGCGCTCCTGGATGACGATGAGCGCGGGGTGGTCGAGGGCGAACTCGGTGTGGAAGTCGATCAGTGCGTCGAGGGCGGTCTCGGCGCTGGCGACGGCGTCCGAGCGGGAGCGCCCCCCGGCCAGGAGGTGCTCGCTGATGGCCGTGAGCGACCGGGTGAGGATGTCGTCCTTGCCGGTGAAGTGCTTGTAGAGCGCCGGGCCGGAGATGCCGCACGCGCCGCCGATGTCGTGCATCGAGACACCGTGGAACCCGCGCTCGGCGAACAGGGTCGCCGCGGTGTCGAGGATCTGCTCGCGGCGGCTGGTCATCGGCCCAGTGTAGCCACTGGTTAACAACCATTAACCAGTGGTGCTAGGCTCGGGCCATGCGTGAACTCGTGTCCCAGCTGCGCGACCGGCTCGCGATCGTCCGCCAGGGTGGCAGCGAGGCGGCCCGCGCCCGCCATGTCGGACGCGGCAAGCTGCTGCCGCGCGACCGCGTCGACCGGCTGCTCGACCCCGGCTCCCCGTTCCTCGAGATCGGCGCGCTCGCGGCGTACGAGATGTACGGCGGCGAGGTGGCCAGTGCCGGCCTGATCGCCGGGATCGGCCGGGTCAGCGGACGCGAGTGCGTCATCGTAGCGAACGACGCGACCGTCAAGGGCGGCACTTACTTCCCGATGACGGTCAAGAAGCACCTGCGGGCCCAGACCATCGCGCGGGAGAACCACCTGCCGTGCTTGTACCTGGTCGAGTCCGGCGGAGCGTTCCTGCCGATGCAGGACGAGGTCTTCCCCGATCGCGAGCACTTCGGCCGCATCTTCTACAACCAGGCGCAGATGTCGGCCCTGCGCATCCCGCAGGTCTCGGCGGTCCTCGGGTCCAGCACCGCCGGCGGCGCGTACGTGCCGGCGATGAGCGACGAGTCGGTCATCGTCAAGGAGCAGGGCACGATCTTCCTCGCCGGGCCGCCGCTGGTGAAGGCTGCCACGGGTGAGGTCGTGACGGCCGAGGAGCTCGGCGGCGGTGACGTGCACGCGCGCACGTCCGGCGTCGTCGACCACCTCGCCGACGACGACGCGCACGCACTGGAGATCGTCCGGTCGATCGTGGGCACGTTCGAGCGTCCGACCAGCGAGCCTCCGCCGCACGAGGCCGTCGCGCCCCGCGAGGATCCGCACGAGCTGTACGACGTCGTGCCGGTCGACGGCCGGACGCCGTACGACGTCCGCGAGGTCGTCCGCCGCGTCGTCGACGACTCGCGGCTGCACGAGTTCAAGCCGCTGTACGGCGAGACGCTGGTGTGCGGCTTCGCGCGCATCGAGGGCTATCCCGTCGCGATCGTCGCGAACAACGGCATCCTGTTCAGCGAGTCCGCGCTGAAGGGCGCGCACTTCATCGAGCTGGCGAACCAGCGCGGCGTCCCGCTCGTCTTCCTGCAGAACATCACCGGCTTCATGGTCGGCCAGGAGTACGAGAACCGCGGCATCGCGAAGGACGGCGCCAAGCTGGTCACGGCCGTCGCGTCGTCGGTCGTGCCGAAGTTCACCGTGGTGATCGGCGGCTCCTACGGCGCCGGCAACTACGGCATGTGCGGGCGGGCCTACGATCCGCGCTTCCTGTGGATGTGGCCCAACGCCAAGATCTCCGTCATGGGCGGCGAGCAGGCCGCCGCGGTGCTGGCGACCGTCAAGCGCGACGGCATGGAGGCGCGGGGCGAGGAGTGGTCGGCCGACGACGAGACCGCGTTCCGCACCCCGATCCGCGACCAGTTCGAGGACCAGGGCTCGGCCTACTACTCGTCGGCCCGGTTGTGGGACGACGGCATCATCGACCCCGTCGACACCCGGCGCGTCCTGGCGATGGGCCTGCAGCTGGCCTCAGCCGCCCCGACCCCCGAGCCCCGCTTCGGCCTGTTCAGGATGTGAGCGCGATGCCCTCCTTCTCCTCCGTCCTGGTCGCCAACCGCGGCGAGATCGCGCGCCGCGTCATCCTGGCCTGCCGCGAGGCCGGGCTGCGCAGCATCGCCGTGTACTCCGACGCCGACGCGGATGCCCCGTACGTGCGCCTGGCCGACGACGCGGTGCACCTCGGGCCGACGCCCGCCAGTGAGTCGTACCTCTCGATCGAGCGGCTGCTGGTGGCCGCGAAGGAGTCCGGCGCCGAGGCGGTCCACCCCGGATACGGCTTCTTGTCCGAACGCGCCGAGTTCGCCCGCGCCGTCACCGACGCGGGCCTCGTGTTCATCGGCCCGACGGCCGACGTCATGGACGCGATGGGCCGCAAGGACCGCGCCCGGGCGATCGCGGAGCGGGCCGGCGTGCCGGTCGCGCCGCAGTTCCCGGCGGACGCCGTGCCGGCCGGTGCGTACCCCGTGCTGGTCAAGGCCGCGGCGGGTGGCGGTGGCAAGGGCATGCGGATCGTCCGGGACGCCGACTCGCTGCCGGCCGCGCTCGAGGCGGCGGGACGGGAGGCCGCGTCGGCGTTCGGGGACGAGACTCTGCTCGTGGAGACGTACGTCGAGGCCGGCCGGCACGTCGAGGTGCAGGTGTTCGGCGACGAGCACGGCAACGTCGTCCACCTCTTCGAGCGCGACTGCTCGGTGCAGCGGCGCCACCAGAAGGTCGTCGAGGAGGCGCCCGCGTGGGGGCTCACCGACGAGCTGCGCCGGACGCTCCACGAGTCGTCCGTGGCCCTGTGCCGCGAGGTGGGTTACACCGGGGCGGGGACGGTCGAGTTCCTCGTGGCACGTGACCCCGCCGGCGCGGATCGTGCGTACTTCCTGGAGATGAACACCCGCCTGCAGGTCGAGCACCCCGTCACCGAGGAGATCACGGGGCTCGACCTCGTGCAGTGGCAGCTTGCCGTCGCGGCGGGGGAGCCGCTGCCGTTGGCGCAGGACGAGATCACGGCCAGCGGTCATGCGATGGAGGTGCGCGTCTACGCCGAGGATCCGTACGCCGGCTTCCTCCCGCAGGCCGGGCACGTGCTCGCGGTTGCCTGGCCCGAGGACGTCCGCGTCGAGAGCGACCTGGCGCCGGACGCCGAGGTGTCGACCGCGTACGACCCGATGCTCGGCAAGATCGTCGTCGACGGGGTGGACCGCGAGGACGCCCGCCGGCGCCTGGTCGCGGCGCTCGACGACACCGGCGTCTTCGGTCTGACGACCAATCTCGGATTCGTCCGCCGGCTCGTCGCCGGCGACGAGTTCGCGGCCGGCGAGGTGCACACGGCCTGGCTCGACAGCGAAGCTGCGGCAGACGTCTTGCGTCCGCCCACCGTGCCCGAGGAGGCGGTGGACGTCGCGGCGCGCCTGTGGGCCCGCTCGGTGGTCGTCGGCACGGACGATCCCTTCGGCGCGGTGGACGGCTGGCGGTCCGGCTCGGACCCGGCGCCCGTGCTGATCACCCTGACCGACGCGGCGGGGCGCGCGTGGACGTCCGCGGTCGACCCGGACGTCGATGACGGGGGAGCGCTGGCGATCATCGACCGGGACGGCGTCACGATCGCGTGGCAGGGGCAGCCCTGGACGCTCGAGGTGCCCGATCCGATGCGCGGAGGTCACCAGCGGGGTGCGTCGACCGATGCGGACCTCGTCGCGCCGATGCCCGGCACGGTGCTGAGGGTTGACGTCGCCGAGGGCGACACGGTCGTGCTGGGCCAGCCGCTCGGCGTCGTCGAGGCCATGAAGATGGAGCTCGCGCTGACCGCCCCCTATGACGGCGTCGTGTCGCACGTGGGCGCCGCCCCCGGCGACCAGGTCCCGATCAAGCACCTCCTCTTCACCGTGGACCCCTCATGACCCACCTCCCCCGTGACCGCGACCTGATCCGCGAGTGGTGCGGACTGGACGTTCTGGGACGGCGCGTCTGTCCAGGACGCACCGCTCGGGGTCGTGTTTGCGCCACTCGAGGAGGCGCCTCGTGACCCGGCCGATGGTCGTCCGCGACGCGTCACTGCCCGCAGCGGTGACGATCTACGAGGTCGGTCCGCGCGACGGGCTGCAGAACGAGTCGGCGATCGTGCCGCTCGACGTCAAGCTCGAGTTTGTCGCCCGCCTCGTCGTGGCCGGTTTGCCGGTCGTCGAGGCGACGAGCTTCGTCCACCCCCGATGGGTCCCACAGCTCGCGGACGCCGCCGAGCTCGTGGCACGCCTCCCGCTGGACGGGCCCGTGCCACTGCCGGTGCTGGTGCCGAACGAGCGCGGCCTCGACCGGGCGCTGGAGGCGGGCGTCCGACACATCGCGATCTTCGCCAGCGCGACCGAGACGTTCGCGCAGAAGAACCTGAACTCCTCACTCGACGGCCAGCTAGAAATGTTCGAGCCGGTCGTCGAGCGGGCGCGCGCCGCCGGGCTGGACGTCCGCGCGTACGTGTCGATGTGCTTCGGCGATCCGTGGGAGGGCGCTGTGCCGGTCGACCAGGTCGTCGCGACCGGACGACGCCTGCTCGACCTGGGGGTGTCGCAGCTCTCGATCGGCGACACGATCGGCGTGGGGACGGCGGCACACGTGCAGCGGCTCGTCGGCGCGTTCGCGGAGGCCGGCACGGGGGTCGACCGGCTCGCGATGCACTTCCACGACACCTACGGCCAGGCTCTCGCCAACGCCCACGCAGCCCTGCAGGTCGGCGTCACGACGTTCGACGCGTCGGCCGGCGGGTTGGGCGGCTGCCCCTATGCCGAGAGCGCGACCGGCAACCTGGCGACGGAGGATCTGGTCTGGATGCTCGACGGCCTCGGCATCGCCCACGGCGTCGACCTGGACGCGCTGGTGCGCACGAGCGTCTGGATGGCGGGAGTCCTCGGCAAGGAGCCGGCGAGCGCTGTGGTCCGGGCGCTGGCCTGAGCCGTCCGATTAGGCGCGTGCGAGCCGGGCGGCGACCCGGGAGGACAGAAGCGCGGACTGCGCGTCGAGACGGGTGGGGCCGTTGGGTCGGTCCACCTCGGCCCCGCCCACGACCTGCTCGTGCGGTCCGAACTGCTCGAGCGTCGCGTCCACCTCACGCCCGTCGGCCAGTCGGTTCCACCAGTGGAAGTCGACCTGCTCGCCGTCGACCATGACGTCGCTGCGCACCAGCACCCCGCCGAAGTGATCGTGGAGCAAGACCGCCGTCGTGGCGCACTGGCCTCGCGCTGGGTTCTCGGGCGTCCAGTCTGCGACGTCCTCCGGGGAGCATGTGTCGGGGCCCCATGACTCGCGCAGGGCGGCGAGCACGTCATCGATCTTCATGGGGCCGACGGTAGCCGCCGGATCGGACACCGTCCGCCGAGTGGTGCAAACCAGTCTTCGACCGGCGCATTTCGGACCGACACGCCGTCTCAAAAAGGGCAATCTGCGCCACTCGGCGGGACCCGGGCGGAATCGGGCGGGGCGGGGCGGGCGGGTCAGGGGCGGCGGCGCCGCTCGCGGAGCTCGCGGGCGGCGAAGGCGCCGATCTGCCACGTGGCGTAGGCGTCGCTGGAGCCGCCGATGGCGCCGCCGAGGAACGGCACCCGGCGGCCGATCAGGGTGACGGCGCGGCGGCCGGCGGTGCGTCCCACCAGCTCGGACGTGACCTCCTTCGACAGCGTCTCGTCGAGCACGGGGTCGTGGACGGGCGAGGTCGCGAGGGCCATGGGCGACGAAGGCAGCCGGTGCCCCTTGACGAGATCCTTCACGGCGTCCTCGCCGAGCATGCAGGCCAGGATCGCGTTGCGCACGCGCGGGTCGCCGAGGTCGTAGCCCCGCAGGTGCGCGATGCCGGCGACCAGGTGGCACTGCACGATCGTGACGCCGGCGACGTTGGCCGGCACCGCGAGGGCGGCCGTCGTGAGGCCGCCGAGGTTGGTCACGAAGCCCTGAACCCCGGCGAGGCTGGTGTGCATCCGGATGAGTCCGTGGATGGCCTTCTCGACGTCACCGCCGGCGTCCACGAGCTTGGTGTCGGCCGACGCCGCCGCCGAGCGCAGCGGACCGAGGCCGTCGATGGCCCGGTCGAGCACGACCCGGACGTATCCCGAGGCGACGGAGGGGGCCAGCTTCCCGCCGGCGGAGAGGGCGACGGTGCGACGAATTCCCATCCGCCCAGCATACGAGCGATGCCATGGACCGGCTCGGCAACGGACGCGGGTGGGCGCCGAACGCCTACCCTTGGGCCATGAGTCGCCCGTTCTCCGAGCGTGTCGCCCAGGACGACTGGCGTCACGAGGCCGAGGGGTGGGCGCGCACAGTGCTGGGACGCATGGGTGTCGAGGTCACCGGTGCCGTGGCGCAGCCGCGGATCCGCCCGTGGTCCACGCAGCTCACGATCCCCACGTCGGTGGGTCGCGTGTGGTTCAAGAGCAACTGCGCCTACATGTCGTTCGAGCCGCGGGTGCAGGTCGAGCTGGCACGCATCGCGCCGGATGCGGTCGACGGCCCGTACGCGGTCGACGCGGAGCGCGGCTGGATGCTGACCCTCGACCGCGGAGCGACGCTGGGCGACACCCAGGAACCCACCGCTGCGGACTGGCAGCGCGTCCTGCGCGGGGCCGCGCGGTTGCAGCGGCTCGCCGTCCCGCACGAGACGGAGCTGCTCGTGGCGGGGCTGCCGGACTGCCGGCCGTCGACCGTGCCCGCGCGGTTCGACCGCTTCGTCGAGATGTTCTCCGGGCTCCCCGAGCACCACCCCGCCCACGTGTCGTCGCAGCTGCGGGCCCGGCTCGTGGCGGTGCGCGGCCGGGTCGTCGACGCGGCCGCCGAGCTCGACGCGTCGACGCTCCCCTCGACGTGGCAGCACGGCGACCTCCACCCCTGGAACGTGTTCGCCGCCGACGGGCGGATGTTCGACTTCGGCGACGGTCAGTGGGCGCACGCCCTGGAGCTGCTGAGCGTCCCCTACGGCACGATCGTGCAGGGCGGCCAGATCGCGTGGCCCGATGTCGTCGCCGCGTACGCCGAGGCCTGGGACCTCGCGCCTGCCGAGCTGGCGTCGCAGTGGCGGGCGGCCGGCCTGACCCAGCCGGTCAACCGGACGCTCCTGTGGTGGGGATGCCTGCAGGAAGCCACAGCGGCCGAGTGGGCCGACCGGGGAGAGGGCGTCCTGCGCCACCTGACACGGGTGCTGCAACCGTGAGCCGGACGCCCCTGCCACCGTCGCCGTGGCTGTTCGACCCGCAGGAATGGCCCAACGACGACTGCGTCGCGGCCGGCGCCGACCTCGAGCCGGGCACGGTGTTGGAGGCGTACCGGCACGGCGCGTTCCCCATGCCGCACGACGGCGAGCTGCTGTGGTGGTCGCCGCTCCTGCGTGGCGTGCTCGTGCCCGGCGAGCTGCGGGTCACTCGCTCGCTGGCCAAGTCGGTGCGGCGGCTGACCGTCACGACGGACGAGTCGTTCGAGGACGTCATCGACGCGTGCGCCGATCCGTCCCGCCCCGGCGCCTGGATCGACTCGCCCATCCGCGAGGCGTACGTGCGTCTGCACCGCCTGGGCTGGGCGCACTCGGTCGAGACCCGCCTCCCCGACGGCACGCTTGTGGGCGGGCTGTACGGCCTCAGCGTCGGCGGACTGTTCGCGGGAGAGTCGATGTTCCACCGTGCGACGGACGCCTCGAAGGTCGCCCTGGTCGCCCTCGTGGAGCTCGTCGGTGACGCCGGGCTGATCGACACGCAGTGGCGGACGCCCCACCTGGCGTCGCTGGGGGTGGCCGAGTGGCCGCGGTCGGTGTACCTCGAACGTGTCCGATCGCTGGTCGACGCCCCTCCTCCGGCCGCCTGGGCCTGATATCACGGCATAATCTCAGCAACACCCGGCGGGGGTGCGCGTCGGGACGTTCCGTTAGTTCATAGACTGGACGACGCACACACCATCACTCACAAGGAGCTTTTGTGGCTATCTCACGCAACGACCTCGTCGCTGCCCTCGCTTCGAAGGCCGGCACCAGCAAGGCCGAAGCCGACGCAGTTCTGTCTTCCTTCAGCGAGATCCTTCTCGACTCGGTTGCGAAGGGCGAAAAGGTCTCGATCCCGGGCATCCTTTCCGTCGAGCGCGTCGCTCGCGCGGCTCGCACGGGTCGCAACCCCTCCACCGGCGAGACGATCGACATCCCCGCCGGCTTCGGCGTGAAGGTCAGCGTCGGTTCGCGCCTCAAGGCTGCCGCCAAGTAGCTCAGCACGACGTGGTCCTGCACCACGTCCCCGCACCACCTCACAGCGCCACCTCACAGCGCCACCGGGCCCACGCCCGGTGGCGCTGTTTGCTTCCCTGCTGCAGGATCACCCCCATGGCCACGCCGTATCACCGACTCGCCCGCGAGACTCCGGCGTACGCGTGGTGGAAGCTGCCCGTCGCCGGACTCGTGATCGTCGGCCTCTACATGGGCCTTAGCATCGTGCTGGTCGCGGGCGCGGCGGTGTACTTCGCGGTGAAGGGTGGTTCAACGACGATCGAGGACTGGCTGGACGCAGCCGGCGACCTCGACCTTGCCCGGATCGACTTCTTCGTCATCGACATGCTGAGCCTCGTCGTGCTGATTCCCGCGGTGCTGCTGGGCGTGCTGATCGTCGGCCCGCGGCCCGTCGGGTATCTGTCGTCCGTCGCCGGCCGCCTGCGCTGGGGGTGGCTCGGACGGACGGCGGTCATCGCGTTCGCGATCTCGATCGTCACGATCGGCGCCTCGCTCGTCGTGTCGGAGGCGTCCGACCCCGCCGACGTCTCCGCGCCGTCCGATCTGAGCCGCCGCGTCGTTGTCGCGCTCGTCGTGGTGCTGCTGATCGTGCCATTCCAGGCCGCGGCCGAGGAGTACGTCTTCCGCGGCTACCTGATGCAGCTGATCGGCTCGTGGTCGCGCTTCGCCGTGATCCCCGTCGTCGTGACGACGCCCCTGTTCGTCGGCGCCCACCTGTACGACGTGTGGGGGCTGCTGGACGTCGGCATGTTCGGGCTCACCGCGGCGATCCTGACGATCCGCACGGGCGGGCTCGAGGCGGCGATCGCCGCCCACGTCGCCAACAACGTCGTGCTGTTCGTGCTCGACGCGCTCGGCATGATCTCCGCGACGGACGACTCAGGGTCGGGGCCCGTCGATCTCGTGCCGACGGCCGTCTCCAGCGTCCTGCTGCTCCTGGTCGTGGAGTGGTCGGCCCGCCGGCACGGCATCCAGCGCACTCGTGACCCGATGCCCGAGCCCCCGAAGCCGGAGGCGCCCATGTGGCCGCCGCCCCCCTACGCGATGGTGTGGCAGGCGCCGGCCTGGCCCGCGCCGCCGGCCTGGCCCGTCGCGCCACCGGCGCG
>JAOPXY010000097.1 GCA_025964895.1 Aeromicrobium sp. | reverse complement strand
GGACCTCGACGTCGAACGTCTTGAGCTTCTTCTCGGCGACGGCGGCCTCGGCCTGCTGGACGAGGCGTGCGCCCTGGTCACCGAGGTACTTCGTCTTGACCTTGGTGTCGTCGTTGAGCGTCGCCTGGATCTGCTGGTCGCCGTCGACGAACTTCACGTCCTTGACCTTGCCGGTCTCGAGGTACGTCACCATCGTGGCCGTCTTGATCTGCTTGTAGCCGTCGGCCGAGGAGGAGACCGAGACGATCGAGATCACGAGGATCGTGATCAGCACGATCCAGAGCCAGGGGCCCTTGAGAAGGCGTTTGAAGTTCATGTGCGGCGTGGAGCGGGTCCACTCCTCCTCGGGTGCTGGTCGGAACTCGAACGGTACACGGAGCACCATCCACCAGTTGAACGCGCTCAGCCACCGTCAACGTTCCCCAGATCAGTTCGCCGGGAGCGAACTGGCCGCTGGGATCAGCTGTATACGTGGGGGGAGAGCGTGCCAATGCAGCGCAGGTTGCGGTAGCGCTCGTCGTAGTCGAGGCCGTAGCCGACGACGAACGCGTTGGGGATGTCGAAGCCGACGTACTTGACGTCGACATCCATGCGCTGCGCCTCGGGCTTGCGCAGGAGCGTGGCGATCTCGACCGAGGCGGGGCCGCGGGAGCGCAGGTTGGTGATGAGCCACGACAGCGTGAGGCCGGTGTCGATGATGTCCTCGACGATCAGGACGTGGCGGCCGTTGAGGTCGGTGTCGAGGTCCTTGAGGATACGCACGACGCCGGACGACTGCGTGCCGGAGCCGTACGACGACACCGCCATCCAGTCCATCTCGACGTGCCGGTCGAGGCTGCGGGCGAGATCGGCCATGACCATGACGGCGCCCTTCAGGACGCCGACGAGCAGCAGGTCCTTGCCGTCGTAGTCCTGCTCGATCTGCGTGGCCATCTCCTTGAGACGGCCGACGATCTGCTCCTCGGTGTAGAGGGTCTGATCGAGCTCGAGGTCACCTTCGACATGCGTCTGATCCACGGGCTCAGCCTCCCACAGGGGTGTTTGCGAACGACAGGGAAGCCCCCGTCCTGGTCGCGCTCACCCCGCCGGGCAGCTCGATGCGGCGCTGACCGTGCCAGTCGGTGACGAGCCGGTCCAGCTGGGCGAGGTGGGCGGCGCTGAGCGCGGCGGCGTCCGCTCCCGCCGCGAGCGCCGTGCGTCGCAGGACGCGGGACCGCAGCGCCGACGGCAGCGCCGCGAGCACGGCGACGTCGTGCGGGGACGTCACGTCGGCGGCCAGGTCGTCGAGGTGCGCGCCGTCGGCCCGCAGCTGGTCGGCCGTCCGTGCCAGGGCCTCCGCGACGCCTCCGCCGAGCACGTCCTCCAGCAGCGGTATGACCTCGTGGCGTACCCGCACGCGCCGGAACGCGGGATCGCTGTTGTGCGGGTCGGTCCACCAGTCGAGGCCGTGGGCGCGACAGATCCGCTCGGTGTCGGCGCGGCGGAGCGTCAGGAACGGTCGGCGCCAGACACCGTCACGCGCCGCCATGCCGGAGATGGACCGGGGCCCGGATCCGCGGCCGAGGCCCAGCAGGACGGTCTCGGCCTGGTCGTCGAGGGTGTGCGCGAGCAGGACGGCATCGACACCGGTCGACGCGAGCGCCGTGAGCCGCGCCGTCCGGGCCGCGGCCTCGGGACCGCCGGCACGGCCGACCTCGACCCGGCGCACCTCGGCCGGCACGTCGAGGGAGGCGAGCTGCGCCGCGGCGCGCTCGGCCACCCGGGCGGAGTCGGTCTGCAGCCCGTGGTCGACCACGACGGCGACGAGCTCGAGCGCCTCGCGCCGGGCGACGAACGCCGTCACCGCGGCCAGCGCGAGGGAGTCGGCCCCACCGGACACCCCGATCGCGATCCGCGATCCGGCGCCCAGGTCGGCTAGCGCGTCGCGGACCACATTGCGGCCGGCCGCGACGGCGGGGTCGAGCGCACCACCCATGTGTCGGCCGTCGCGCTCAGCCGTGGACGCGCTTGACCCACGCCGCGGGATCGAGGATCTCGGCCTTGTCCGGCAGGTTCGCCGGCTCGGCCCACACGGCGTTGAAACCGCTGAGCCCGACCATGTCGTTGACCTCGCGCACGAAGACGGCGCCGTCGCGGTACTGGCGCATCTTGGCGTCGAGGCCCAGCAGGCGACGCAGCAGCCGGTCGAGGCCGCCGGCGCCCTGGCGGCGCTCGGTGAACCGGCGGCGGATCTCCGCGACGGTCGGGATGACCTCGGGCCCCACCCCGTCCATCACGACGTCGGCGTGCCCCTCCAGCAGCGACATGATGCCGGTGAGCCGGTCGACGATCTCGCGCTGCTTGTCGTTCTGGAACACCTCGCCGATCGAGGCCTCGGAGTCGCCGCGGGCGATCTTGACGATCTCTGCGAATCCGTCGGTGACCATCGACGTCAGCGCCGAGGAGTCGACGTCGGTCGCCTCGACGAACTCGTCGATCAGCGAGCGCAGGTGTCCGCGCATCCAGTCGACGGCGGTGAACTGCACGCGGTGCGTCTCCTCGTGCAGGCACACCCACAGCCGGAAGTCGTGCGGGTCGACGCCCAGCTGACGCTCGGCGTGGACGATGTTCGGGGCGACGAGCAGGAGGCGTCCGCCCTCACCGGCCGATCCGGTCCAGAACGGGTCGAACTGACCCAGCACCTTCGACGACATGAACGACATCAGCGCGCCGATCTCGGCGCCCCCGACCTTCTCGCCCACGGTGCGGGTCATGCCGGTGGGCGCCTTGCCCGACGTCGCGAGCTTGGCGGCGAGGGGGTCCATCAGGACCTTGAAGGTGTCGAGATTCGCCTCGACCCAGCGCGGCCGGTCGATCACGAGCACGGGCGCCGTGGCGGAGCGGGCGTGCAGGTCGCTGAACTCGCGCACCGGGCCCTCCGAGCGGGCCGCTCCCGCGCGGAGCTCCTCCACGACCTCGGACGCCTCGGCGGCCGACATCTCCGGGCCGGGGCGCGACAGCTTCGTCGCCGTCGTCAACGCGAGGTTCCAGTCGATCATGGGACCACGGTACGCGCTGCCACCCGGGGTCAGCCGGGGTCAGCCGCACGAACAGGCGGCGATCGCGGCGGCGACCCGGTCGAGGGCGGCCTGGGCCTGGACCGGCTGGGCCTCGTCGGCGCGATCGGCCATCACGGCGAACAGGACGGGCCGGCCGTCGGCGTCGGTCGCGTAGCCGGCGAGCGAGTGGATGCCCGTCAGCGTGCCGGTCTTGGCACGCACCACGCCGCGGGCGTTCTCCAGCTCGGCGAACCGGCGCACGAGCGTGCCTGTGAAGCCGCTGACCGGCAGGTCGGCGAGCAACGTGGACGTCCGCGGCGACCGATGAGCCGCGGCGAGCGCCTGCACGAGCGTGCGGGGGGCGATGCGGTTGTCGCGCGACAGCCCGCTGCCGTCGCCCAGGACGAGCCCCGTCGTGTCGACGTCCGCGGCGTCGAGCGCGGCGGTCACGGCGGCCGCGCCCCCGGCGAAGTCGGCCGGACGTCCCGCCGCGATCGCGACGTGTCGCAGGACGACCTCCGCAGCCAGATTGTCGCTGACGCGCACCAGCGTCTCGACGATCTGCTCGATCGTGGCGCTGCGCACCGCAGCGACGTCCTGCGACCCGGCGGGAGCCGCCGCCGACGACGGACGTCCGTCGACCGTGATGCCCCGATCGGCCAGGAGGCGCGCGAACGTCCGGGCGGCGTCGTCGGCCGGCTCGAGGTCGTGGATGCCGTCGGTGACACCCTGGTCGACCCACAGGGCGCTGACCGGGGTGACGATGTTGCCGGTGAGGTAGCTGGGCTCCCACGCGGGACTGGCGCCCGCGCCCGTGAACAGCGATGCGTCGTAGCCCAGCCTGACCGTCGTGGTGCCGGCCGCCTCCAGCGCCGACGCCGTGCGCCGTGCGAGCGTCGTCAGGTCAGCCTGCACGACGCGGTCGTCGTTCTTCGCGGCCGGCTTCGTTGCCAGGTAGGGATCGCCGCCGCCCACCAGCACGATGCCGTCGCCGGAGCGGACGACCTTCGTGGTGAAGCGGGTGCCGGGCTCGATCGTGCTCAGCGCGGCGAATCCGGTCAGCACCTTGGTCGTCGACGCCGGCGCGTAAGCGCGTGCTCCGGACGCGAACAGCTCGGTGCCGTCCGGCGACGTTGCCGCGAAGCCGACCCGCGGCCCCAGCGCGGCGGCGTCGAGCCGGTCGGCGACGGCCGCCTCGAGCTTTGCCGGATCGACGGGCCCGGCCGCGGCTGCGTCGGGTTGCGGCACCGACGGCGCGGGAGCAGCCGCGAGACCGTCGGGCGGCGTGACGTTGGACGGGGCGCAGTCGCCGTCGCAGATGAACCGGTTGAGGTCGCCGCGGCCCCACGCGCTCACGCCCAGGGCGACCAGGACGGCCAGCACGACGAGCGGGACGGTGAGGGCGGCGGCACCCGCCACGACCCTGGTTCTGCGCTGTGCCGACACATGCGCCAGACTATAGAGACCCCATGACGCGTGGCTTGTCGGCGCGCGCACCCATCCTCAACCGCCGGAGGCACCTGTGATTTTCGACGTCACCGTGGAGATCCCCAAGGGCAGCCGCAACAAGTACGAGGTCGACCACTCGTCGCACCGCATCCGTCTTGATCGCACGCTGTTCACCGCAACGCAGTACCCGGCGGACTACGGTTTCATCGACGACACGCTGGGGCTCGACAGCGACCCGCTCGACGCCCTCGTGCTCCTGTCGGAGCCGACGTTCCCGGGCTGCGTCATCTCGTGCCGCACGATCGGCATGTTCCGCATGACCGACGAGGCCGGCGGCGACGACAAGGTCCTGTGTGTGCCCGCGAAGGACCCCCGCCAGGAGCACCTGCGCGACATCCACCACGTGCCGGAGTTCGACCGGCTCGAGATCGAGCACTTCTTCACGGTCTACAAGGACCTCGAGCCCGGCAAGTCCGTCGAGGGCTCGACCTGGACCGGACG
>JAOPXY010000087.1 GCA_025964895.1 Aeromicrobium sp. | reverse complement strand
GTGAAGCTGTCCATGTAGTCGTGCAGGTTGGTGAACGAGCCGGACGGTATGTGGCTCAGCTTGGCGTCGCCGTCCCAGTTGGCGTGACTGTCGACGCAGTCGCCAGCCAGGAGGTACGACCGCTCCTCGCCCTGGACCAGGACCCCCTGCGATCCGGGGGTGTGGCCCGGCAAGTGCACGATCGACAGGCCGGGAGCGAGCTCCACGTCGCCACGGACGGCTGTGATGCGGTCCAGCGCGCGTACCCACGGCGGCACGAGGCCCGGCAGCCGCTCGAACGCGGCGAGGTTGGGCTCCAGCGGATCCAGCGCGTACGACAGCTCGTCCCGCTGGACGATTATCCGTGCGTTCGGGAACAGGTCGTTGTTCGAGCAGTGGTCCCAGTGCAGGTGAGTGTTGATGACGGTCCCGACGTCGGCGGGGTCCACCCCGGCACGCTCCAGCACCGCCAGCGGCTCCTGCTCGGGCGGGCGGACCAGCGTGTAGCCGTGATGCTGCCGGGTGAACTCGACCGACCCCGTGCCGGTGTCGACGATGACCGGGTGGTCGCCCCCCGTGATAAGGAACATGATCATCGCGACGTCGTGCACCTCGCCGAACCCGCGGTGATAGGTGATGGCGGCGGTCGGGAAGTCCTTCAGCGTGCCGACGTGCAGCGCCTGAATTCGCAGAGCCATCAGGACTTGTCCTCGCCCCCGTCGGCTACCAGGACGGCGCCGTTGATGAAGGTTGAACGGTCCGATGCTGCGAACACGATCAGGTTGCCGAGCTCTTCGGCGGTTCCCCACTCGTGGTCCGGACGGGCGATGTTGCGGCCCCACTCCTTGCGGGTGGCCTTGGCCGCCTCGTCGTCCAGCTCGGTCTTGGCCATCTCGCGCTCCCACTTGTCGAAGCGCTCGTCGGTGTAGACGAGACCCGGCACGACGCAGTTGACCCGGATGTTGTACTCACCGAGCTCGGTCGCCAAGACCTTGCTGAGCCGGATCTCCGCCGACTTGGCCGGCCCGGTGCAGGACGAGCGGAACGGCGGCGGCATCACCTTGATCCCCGTCTCCCCGGCCACGTTGATGACCACGCCGAAGTGCTGCTCGATCATCATGGGAGTGAAGCGCTGCGTCAGCCGGAACTGGGCGAAGAAGTTGATCGCCATGCCGTGCGTCAGCTCCTCGTCGGTCACCTCCAGGAAGGGCTTGTACGTACCGGTGCCGGCGTTGTTGACCAGGATGTCGATGCGTCCGTAGGTGTCCTTCACGTACTTGACGAGGGTGTCGAGGTCCTCGACCTTGGTCACGTCGATCGAGATCGTGTCGACCATCGTGCCGGTGTCCTTCAGGATGCCCGCCGCGGCCTTGGCCAGCGCGTCCTCGCGACGACTGGCGATGACGACCCGAGCGCCTTCCTGCGCGAACAGCCGGCACGTCTCCAGGCCGATGCCCGCGCTGCCTCCTGTGACGACGACGACCTTGTCCTTGAGCTTGAGATCCATGTGGTGCTCCTTCGAGGTATGTGACGGCCGGGTCGGCCGGGGACGGGATGGGTCAGTACGACTTGGGCAGCCCGAGGGCGTGCTGGCCGATGTAGGCGAGGATCAGGTTGTTGTTGATGGGCGCCACCATGGGCAGCCGCGCCTCGCGGAACTTGCGCTCGATGCCGAACTCGACGGCCAGGCCGTAGCCACCAAAGGTGTCCATCGTGGCGTTGGCAGCCGCCCAGGTCGCCGTTGACGCAAGGAGCTTGGCGGCATTCGCCTCGAAGCCCGGGTTGCCCCCGGCGTCGTACAACGCCGCGGCCTTGTTGCGCATCAGGGTCGCGGCCTCAAGGTCGGCGTATGCCCGTGCGAGCGGGAACGCCACGCCCTGGTTGGCGCCGATGGGGCGGCCGAACACGACCCGCTCGTTGGCATATTGCGTGGCCTTGTTGATGAACCAGTACCCGTCGCCCAGGCACTCCGACGCGATCAGCACGCGCTCGACGTTGAGCCCCGACAGGATGTAGCGGAAGCCCTTGCCCTCCTCGCCGATGCGGTTCTCGACCGGGACGCGGAGGTTCTCGATGACGAGCTCGTTGGTCTCGTGCGCCGTCATGGTGCGGATCGGGCGTACCTTGATCGCGTCGCCGGCCTCCTTGATGTCGACCAGCAGGATCGAGAGGCCGTCGGTCTTCTTCTCGACGTCCTCGAACTTGCTGGTCCGGCACAGGAGCAGCATGTAGTCCGAGTGCTGGAAGCGGGACGTCCACATCTTGGAGCCGTTGACGACGTACTCATCGCCCTCGCGCCGTGCGAAGGTACGGATTTTGGTGGTCTCCGAGCCGGCGTCCGCCTCGGTGACGCCGAAGGCCTGGAGCCGGATCTCGTTGGTGGCGATGCGCGGGAGCAGTCGCTTCTTCTGCTCCTCGCTGCCGTGCCGGAGGATCGTGCCCATCGTGTACATCTGCGCGTGGGCCGGCACCCCGCTGCCGCCGGACTTGTTGATCGTCTCGAGCACCACAGCCGCATCCATGACGTTGCCGCCACCTCCGCCGTACTCCTCGGGGATCAGCATCGACAACCACCCGGCCTGGGCGAGCGCGTCGACGAACGCCTCGGGATAGGCAAGGGTGCGGTCGCACTCCTTCCAGTAGTCCTCGGGGTACTGCGAGCAGAGGTCGGCAACCGACGCCTGGATCGACAGCTGGTCTTCGGTGAGCAAGAGGTCCATGTGGTCGTTCACTCCGTCGTTGATGGTCGTGGTGATGGTCTGGTTCGCGGCTCAGCGCTGCGCGTGGAACTCCCGTAGTGCGGGATGCAGGACGTCGCTGCAGGGGGCCGACTCGTCCGCGTCGAGGATCGCGTCGACGACCCTCGTCCCCGCGTCTCCGAGGAGCTCGCGCGTCACGGACCGTTGCTCGTCGGCGTCACGGAAGTAATGGGTGTCGGGCAGGTCGGAGGCCCGGCAGGTGTGCTCGACGCCGCCGCTGGTCACCGTGACGACGGCGTCCCGGAAGTCCAGGTCGATGTCGGGGACGACCTCGAGCCGGTCGGCCAGCGCACCCACGGCCGCGTCGTCGCGCCGCGCGTAGTCGTCGAACGTCAGGGTCCCGTGCGTGAGCAGCTGCGCCGTGGCGAACCGTACGCTCGACAGCGCCGAGGTGATCGACGGGTAGGGAGGCTTCGTCTGGGTGCCGGGAAAGCGCGCGAAGTGCTCGTTCATGCGGACGGTCACCTGGTCGACGGGCGCGCCGGCGAGTCGCTGATGGAGCTCGCGTGCGGCCAGCGCGACCGCCATGTTGTCACCCAGGGTGGGCAGTGCCTTGGTCCACACGTCGCGGATCATGTGCTCGGTCGGTGCCTGCATCAGGGCGGCCGGCACGTCGTCCAAGTGCGCGAACATCCGCAGGAAGCCGTTAGTCGCGTCGAGCGCTCCCGGCCCGGCGGTCATCCCGGCCCGCGCCGCGAGTGCGTAGAGCAGGCCGTCGCGCGCCGCACCCGGATTGTGCAGGCGCCAGTCCTCGCCGCCGGCCCCGACACTGTGGAGCGAGCCGCGACCGACCAGCAGTGCGCCACTCACCGCGTGGGCGGTCTGCTCCGGCGTCAGTCGGGCCGCCCGGCTCGCCGCGGCTGCGGCACCACCGGTCCCGAAGTTGGGGCTGGGCCGGCGGCCGGTCGCCATCATCGCGAGCGCGACCTCGCCCTCGCCACCCAGCCACACCGTCATGGCGTAGCCCGCGATCAGGCCGTCGATGACCTCGCCGTACGTCGCGCCCGTCTCGATGCCCGCAGCGACGGCCGCCGGGACCACGAAACTGCCGGGGTGGCTCCACGAGCTCATCTCGGTGTCGTCCTGGAAACGGGCGCACACGGCGGCGGCATTGGCCTGGACGGCGTCGGCCGCACCGAGGCCGTGACCGCTGAACCACGCGACGTGGTCACCCGTCCCGGCACCCAGCTCGAACAGCTCGGTCGACCCGGGAACGGTGTCCGCTGCGAGGGCGAGAGTGACGGCGTCCGCCAGCAGGATGCGCGCATAGGCACGACTCCTCGGGTCCTCGAACGCGGCGCCGGCCACGAAGTCGGTGGCCGAACCCAGGGCGGTGGATGGTGCGATGACCGTGGTCACAGGTAGTCCTCCGACAATGCGAGCTCACGGATCTCCGCGACGTCCCCGCTGCGTCTGAGGGCGCCGGCGCGAAGGACGTAGCCTCGCGAGGCAAGCTTGAGCGCCGGCCGGGCCATCTGCTCGGAGATCAACACCGCCATCCCCTGGGCCTGGACGACCGAGATGGCCGCACTGGTGTCGCCGATCGCCACCGGCGAGAGGCCGAGGAACGGCTCGTCGAGCAGCAGCAGCTTGGGGCGCGCCGTGAGGGCGCGGGCGATCGCGACCAGCTGCTGCTGGCCCCCGCTGAGCGTGCCCGCCCGCGCGGTGCGCCGCTTCGACAGGAGGGGGAAGGTGTCGAACAGCCAGGCGACGGACGCCTCGCGATCCTTCGCGCCCATCGTGTAGCCGCCCGCGAGGATGTTCTCCTCGATCGTCAGATTGGCGAAAACCCGTCGGCCCTCCGGCGAGATCCGGATGCCCAGCTTGGCGCGGTCGGCCGTCGGCATCGACGTGACGTCGCGACCGTCGAAGGTCATGCGACCCTCGACACTGGGCACCATCCCCATGACGGCGTTCATGACGCTGGACTTGCCCGCGCCGTTGGCGCCGACGATGACCACCGTCTCCCCCGTCGCGACCTCCATGTCGAGGGAGCGCACCGCCTCGATGCCGCCGTAGCGGACGCAGAGACCCTCGATCGTCAGCAGTGACTCAGCCACGGTGGATCTCCTCTTCGCGATGGGTTCCTGCCGCCGGTTCGGCCAGCACGGACGGCTCGATAAGGTCCGCGATGTCGGCCAGCTCCTCGTCGTCCGCGACACCGAGGTACGCGGTGATCACATCGGGGTTGGTGAGGACGACCTCCGGGGTGCCGTGAGCGAGCTCCTTGCCGGTGTCCATGACCAGCAGGCGGGGGCAGATCCGTCGCACCAGGTCCATGTCGTGCTCGACCAGCAGGACGGCGCTGCCACGTACTGCGGCCCACTCGACCAGCTGGTCGATGCGGCCACGCTCGGAGACCTCGAGACCGGCGGCCGGCTCGTCGAGCAGCAGCACGGCCGGTCGGGTCGCCAGCGGCAGCAGCAGCCCGAGGAGCTTCTGGAGCCCGTACGGGAGATCGCCGGCGATGTCGTCCAGGCGGGCGTCGAGGCCCGTCTCCCGGAGCAGCTCGTCGAGCTCCTCGTCGGTGACCCAGCGCTTGCTGAACGCCTGCGCGCGCCGCAGGTTCTCCCGCACCGTCGCGCTCGAGAAGACCGAGGTCTGCTGATAGCTGCGGGCGATGCCGTGACGGCTCATCATCTGCGGAGAGCTGCCGGTGACCGTCTTGCCCGCGAGCGTCACACGCCCGCCGGACGGCACCATGGCGCCGGAGATCATGTTGATCAGCGTCGTCTTGCCCGCACCGTTGGGGCCGATGACGCCGAGGATGTCGCCCTCGCGCAGCTCCAAGGACACGCCGTTCACTGCGGCGACACCGCCGAAGCGCTTGGAGAGCGCGTCGACCGAGAGCACCACGTCTCCTGTCGTGACGCTCTCGCGACGCGTGAGGGTGGTGTGGACTCGTGTCGTCGTGTCACCTTCTGCGCTGCGCGGCTCGATGCCCTCGGCGTCAGGCGAGCCGGGCCGAGAAATCGCACGCGTGAGCAGCTTCGCCGCATCGACCACGAGGCCGGTGAGCCCGCGCTTCGCGAACAGCGTGACGAGGATCAGGGCGACTCCCAGCAGGAGCTGCGAGTACTGCGCCTGCGAGGCGAAGACGTGCACGAGCCACGCCAGAATCAGGGCGCCGAGGGCGGGGCCCAGGAAGGACGGGCCACCGATCACGGACGCCGCGACGTGGTTGACAGCGCTCAGGGGGGCGAACGAGTCGGGGTGCGCGTTGCCGAGCTGGTTGATCAGGATGAGGCCGGCCAGACCGGCGACACCGGCCGCGCTGATGAAGGCATACGTCTTGTAGCGCCACGGCTGGAGCCCGAGGCTCGCCGCGAGCGGCTCGTTCTCCTCGAGAGCGGCGAAGTGGCGCCGCCACACGATCGAGACGGTGGCCGCCAGGCCCATCCCCACCAGCGCGACGATGACGGAGAACCGGACGAGCTCTCCACCGGCGGCGAACTGGGTCGCACCGAGTGTCGCCGGCGGGATCCCCGAGAGGCCGCTGCTCCCGCCGAGCGGGCCCTCCGCGATCACGACGATCAAGACGACCACCTGGGCGAGGACGAACGTCACCAGGGCGAAGTAGGTACCTCGCAGTCGCAGGAGGACGAGGCCGAGCGGGATCGCCAGCACGGCGGGGACCACCAGGCACGCGACGATCAGCACGATCGCGTTGGAGGTGACGTTCATCGCCACCAGGGCCAGCACGTACCCGCCCACGGCCATGAACGGCGGCGAGGCGAAGGACAGCAGGTTGACCCGCAGCAGGAGCCAGACGTGCATCGACGCCAGCATCGTGATCAGCACGGTCGGCACGAACGAGATGAGGAACGGGTCTGCGGTCAGCTTCGGGACGAAGAACCCCAGGGCGACCAGCACGAGCGTGATGCCGGGAACCAGCAGGACGTGCTGGCCACGCCGACGCACGGCTGAGCGCTTGGTGGACGTTGTCGAGGGTGCGGAGTTCTTAGGCATCGATGATCGTCCTGTGTCCGAGAAGTCCCGACGGCCGCACGACGAGCAGCACGAGAATCCCTGTGAAGAGAATGAGAGGAGCCCACGATCCGCCGACGTACGTCCCCACGAAAGCTTCGACGAGACCGACGAGCACCGACGCGATGACGGCGCCCGGAAGGCTGCCGAGGCCGCCGAGGATGACGGCCAGGAACGAGATCATCAGCACGTGCTCACCGACGAACGGTGCGAGCGAGAACTGCGGGGTGACGAGGGCACCGGTCAGGCCGGCGAGTCCCGTCGCAATGGCGAACGCCATGGGGAACAGCACCTTGGGGCGCATGCCCATCGCCACGGCCATCTCGCGGTCGTCCGTGAGCGCACGCAGGGCGTTGCCGACCTGTGTCTTGTAGAGCAGGAGGTAGACCGCGGCGATCGCCAGCCCCGCCACGACGATGATCATGACGCGCGCGTGTGGCACGAAGACGCCGCCGAGACGGAACGTCCCGGTCAGGCCGCCCTCGAACTGCACGGCCTGGGCGCCGAAGAGTGAGAGCATCGCGGCGCCGCCGATCAACGACGCGCCGAGGGTCATCACGATGGTTGCCAGGTGGTCGTCGATGCGCCGTTCGATGATGAACAGCTCGAACACGTAGCCAATGGCCGCCGTCCCCAGTACCGCGACGATGACGCCGAGTACGTAGGGGAGACCAACCTCGTTGGTGATCCAGTACGCGAGGTAGCCACCGACGACGTAGAACGCGCCGTGGGCGAAGTTGATGACACGCAGGATGCCGAAGGCGAGGGAGAAGCCAAGCGCCATGAGGGCGTACTGCGCGCCCAGGGTGAGACCACCGATCATGGTCTGTAGGAATTCACCCATGCTGAGTTCCTCCTTGAGGGCGTGGGGTGGTGGGGAGCTCGGCCCGGCGGGCCGAGCCGAGCTCCCCCGGGATCACTTCGCGGCTTCGAGCTGGGTGAAGGTGGCCGGCTGGCCGTCCTTGATCAGGCCCATGTTGAACGGCCAGGACATCTCCTGGTTGACCCCGAACTCCTCTTCGCCGGTGTAGACGCCCTGACCCAGCAGGTCGTCCTGGAGGTCGTTGTCGCGCATCACCTTGGCCACGGCCTTGGTGTCGTCGATCGTGCCGGCTTCGCTAATCGACTCCAGCAGGGTCCGCGCACCGGGGATCCACCCGAGCGAGATGCCGGTCGCGTCCATCCCGGTCGCCTTCTTGAACGCGGGCTGGATCTCCTTGACCTCGTCGCTGCCGAAGTTGACCGGCGCGTAGTAGAAGAAGTCCTTCATGTTGTCCAGCCCGGCGACCTTCGTGATCTCGGCCGTGCTGTCGCCGCCGAGGCGGGCGAACGTTCCTTCGTACCCGGCCTGTCGGAGCTGCTTGATCATGGTTCCGACGTCGCCTGCGGGGCTCGACGCGAAGTCGATCAGGTCAGGCTTGCTGCGAAGGAGCCGAGAGACGACCGGGGCGAAGTCCTGCGTGCCGCGCTGGTAGGTGTCCCGGGCGACGTCGACGCCGAGCTTCTTGTACTGCTGCTCGTCGACGATCGCGATGTCATCACCGCTCTGGTCGTTCGGGGCGATGAGCTTCACATTGGTGAAGTTGAACTCCTTCTGCGCGGCTTCCATGATCGGGCCGGCCCAGACGAACGGGCCAGGACCGAGGTGGAAGGTCAGGGGGTACTTCTTCTCGAGGGCGTCGCGGCCGAAGCCGTTGGCGGCCAGCAGCATGTCGTAGCGCGCGGCCACGGGCTTCATGCCGGTCAGCTCGGTCGCGCCCAAGGGGCCGATCACGAACTTGATGCCCTTGGAGGCGAACTCGGTCGCACCGGCCGCGGCACCCTGACTGGTGTAGCCGGTGTCGTAGCTGGAGACCTCGACCTTGCACTTCTTGTCGCCGACCTCGAGGCCACCGTCGGCATTGGCCTCCGAGGCGACGAACTTGGCAGTCGCCTCCATGGAGAGGCCGAAGTCGGCGGCGGGGCCCGTCAGAGGTCCCAGCGTGCCGATCTTCAAGACACAGTCACCCCCGGACGAGCCGGACGTGCCCGATGTGGCATCTGAGCCACAGGCGGTGAGCGCCGGTCCGGCCACGAGCGCCGCGGCCACCAACAGCAAACGCGTTCTGGATGTTCTCATGCGGTCCTCCTAAGGACTTCGTGCAAAAGGTGAATCGAACTGGTGATTGCGCCTCTAGACGGGTCAGCGACCCGTCCAACGCGGTTCCCGCTTCTCCACGAAGGCGCGAATGCCTTCCTGACGGTCTTCGCTGAGGTAAGGATTCGGCCCGACGTTCAGCCGAAGCGCCTGATGCACCGAGAGCTCCCAGCCCTTGGTGGTCATCTCCTTGTATCGCCGCAAGGTCAGTGGCGCGTTTGCGACGATCCCCCTGACATACGTCTCGGCCTCGGCCCGCAGCGCGTCGCTGGGAACGACCTTGTTGAACAGGCCCCAGCGCAGCGCATCCGCGGACGACAACGGCTCGCCGGTGTAGAGCATCTCGAGCGCGACGGCCCGCGGAATCAGTCGAGGCAGCAGCACCGTGGCGTAGTTGGCGCCCATGCCGCGCTTGGCCTCGGGCATGCCGAGGTTGGCGTGCTCCGCGGCGATGCGCAGGTCGCACGCCAGCGCCAGCTCGCAGCCGCCGGCGAGCACTGGGCCGTTGATCGCCGCGATGACGGGCTTGTAGGTCTCGAGGACGACCTCGAACAGATTGCGCTCAGCGCCGGTCATCGGCATCGGGAAACGACCGCCCCGCTTGGCGATGTCGTCGAACTCCTTGAGGTCGCCGCCGGCGCAGAACGCCTTGTCGCCGGCACCCGTCAGCAGGATCGCCCAGACGTCCGGGTCCTCGCCTGCCTCACAGAAGCGCTCGACGAGATCATGGGTCGCCGACAAATTGAGCGCATTGCGACGCTCCGGCCGGTTGATCGTCACGTAGGCCACGTGATCCCGGACCTCGTACAGAACTTCTTGTTCCACTGTCCAACCTCGTCTCGTGCTGTCCGCACGGTTGTCGTTATGACCCGGGTCACGTTATGAGCGCGACCCTTTCCCGCCCAGTTGACTTCCGCATGTCGGAACTATTGATGTGCGCCAGGTCACGCAGTGCGAGGATCGGCACAAGCAAAGCAGACCCCTCACGAAGGATCGACGCCGAATGCCGAACCACTCCTCTTCGCTGCTCCGCGGGCTGTCCGTCCTCGACACGTTCCGCGCCGAGGACACCGAGCTCTCGTTGACCCAGATCGCCGCCCGGGGCGGGATGCCGCTATCCACCGCGCACCGGCTGGCGGGCGATCTGGTGGCGTGGGGAGGCCTGGTGCGCACGCCCACAGGTCTCCGGCTGGGCATGCGCCTGTTCGAGCTGGGGCGCTTCGTGCCGGTGCAGCGCGAACTTGCCGAGGTGGCCCGCCCCTTCCTCAACGACCTGTTCCAGATCACCCGGAAGACGGTCAACCTGGCCGTCCTGGACGGCAACGAGATCGTGTACGTCGAGAAGCTCGAGGCGCCGGACATACCGACCGTCTCCCGCTCCGGCAAGCGCTATCCGCTGCACTGCACGGCGTTGGGCAAGGCGATCCTTGCGTTCTCCCCGCCCGAGCTGGTCGACCAGACCATCGACGCCGGCCTCTCCAGGGTGACCAGCAAGAGCATCACCAACGGGCAGGTGTTCCGGCGTGAGCTGGCCGCGGTGCGCAAGACACGGCTGGGGTTCGATCGCGAGGAGCTGACCCTCGGCCTGTTCTGCATCGGCACGCCCGTCTTCGACGGCGCAGGTGCGCTGGTGGGAGCCATCTCGGTCTCGAGCCTGGAGTCCGTCGCCGGCGCACGCAATCTCGGGCCGACCCTCCTCACCATCGCCCGCGCCCTCTCACGGGATCTCGGCGACGCGCCGCACGTGTCGCCGCGCGAGGCGGGTCAGCCCGATCAGTCGCGAACTCTTCCGTGGTCCGCATGATCAACGGGGTCATCCCGGTCGCCCCCACGGTCTTCCACCGGAACGGCGACGTCGACCTGGCCGGCCAGCGGCGCGTCATCGACTACGTCATCGACGCCGGCAGCAGCGGGATCTGCCTGCTGGCCAATTACTCCGAGCAGTTCTCGTTGACGGACGCTGAGCGCCTCGACGTCGCGACCGCGTCGCTCGAGCAGGCGGCGGGCCGCATCCCGGTGGTCATCACCACGAGCCACTACAGCGCACGCGTGGCCGCCGAGCGCAGCCGTGAGGCGCAGGACCTCGGCGCCTCGATGGTCATGCTGATGCCGCCCTTCTTCGGCGCAACCCTGCAGGCCACCCCCGAGGCGGTCCGCGCGTACTTCCACCATGTCGCCGAGGCGATCGACATCCCGATCATGCTCCAGGACGCTCCGATGAGCACGACACCGATGTCGGTCGATCTCATAGCGTCGCTGGCGCGCGAGATCCCCCACCTGCAGTACGTGAAGATCGAGACCCCCCAGGCCGCCGACAAGCTCCGCGCCCTCCGAGTCGCGGCCGGCGACGACCTTCCTGGGCTCTACGACGGCGAGGAGGGAGTCACCCTCATCCCCGACCTGGACGCCGGCGCGCGCGGCACGATGACCAGCTGCATGGTGCCGGACGTCATGGGGCGAATCGTCCGCGACCACCTGGCAGGCGATCGTGATGCCGCCAACCAGGCATGGGAGCAGGTGCTCCCGCTCGTCCACTTCGAGAACCGCCAATGCGGTCTTCGCGCCGCGAAAGTGCTGCTCCACGAGGGTGGTGTGATCGGTAGTCCCGCGACCCGGGCGCCATTCGGGGACCTCGCCGACGCCACCCGCTCGGATTTGGTCGCGCTGGCCCGCCGTCAGGACGCCCTCATCCTCCGCTGGGCGTCGTGACGGCGTCAGCGATGCCTGGCGAGCTCGACCCCCGCTCGGTCCTCGGCAAGGTCATGATCGTCCTGGGCGCCTTCGCCCATGACGACGGCGGCCTCACGCTGGCTGAGCTCGGACGTCGGACGGGGCTCCCCAAGGGCACGTTGCACCGCGTCGCCGCCGACTTGGTCACTGCGCGTCTCCTCGACCGCAGCGGTCACCGCTACAGACTCAGCACGCGACTGTTCGAGCTCGGCATGCGCGCCTCGGTCGAGCGCAGCCTGATCGACATCGCGACGCCGTTCATGGAGGACCTGTACGAGCTGACACACGAGACGGTCAATCTCGGCGTCCGCGAGGGTTCCGAGGTCATGTACGTGTCCAAGATCGGCGGACACCAGCAGACGGGCACGCCCGCTCGCGTCGGCGGACGCATGCCGTTGCACTCGACGGCGATCGGCAAGGTCCTCCTGGCCCACGCTTCGCGGCAGTTCCGCGCGGAGTACCTGCACGGCCACCTCCAGCGCCACTCGCCCCGGACCCTCATTGCCCCCGGGATTCTCGACCGGCACCTGCAGGCGGTCGTCGAACGTGGTGTCGCATTCGAGTTCGAAGAGTCGCAAATCGGCATCGTCTGCGTCGGGGCGCCCATCGCGTTCCCAGATCAGGGCGTCCTTGCCGCCATCAGCGTGACGGGCCCCGTCCGTCGATTCAACGCCACCAAGTACAGCAGTCGGGTCCGCGCCGCTGCGGCCGGCATCAGCGCGACGATGGCCCGGCGGCAGGCCCTCTTCCAGCATCACGCTTAGCCGGCACGTTCCAGTGACTGGAACACGTTCTTCGTCATCTCAGGGAGCGCCCGACCACACTTCGAATGTCATACAACGAGGGGAAGCACATGAAGCGCACGAAGGTCGCCGTTATCGGATCCGGCAACATCGGGACCGACCTGATGATGAAGATCCTCCGCCTGTCCACGTCACTGGAGATGGCCGTGCTCGTCGGCATTGATCCGGCATCCGACGGTCTTGCGCGGGCCGAACGACACGATGTGTCGATCACCGCCGATGGGGTGGACGGGCTCATCGCGCATCCTGACTTCCCGGACATCGACATCGTGTTCGATGCGACCTCTGCTGGGGCCCACGCATCCAATGCCGCCGCTCTGGCACCACACGGCAAGCGTCTCGTCGACCTCACTCCCGCCGCGATCGGCCCCTACGTCGTTCCACCAGTGAACCTTGACCAGCATCTCGACGCGCCGAACGTCAACATGGTCACCTGCGGCGGTCAAGCCACTATCCCGGTGGTTGCGGCGATCTCCCGCATCACGCCGGTGCCCTACGCGGAGATCATTGCATCGATCGCCTCGAAATCCGCCGGCCCCGGCACACGCGCCAATATCGACGAGTTCACCGAGACCACTTCCGCGGCGATCGAGGCCGTCGGTGGTGCCGGTCGCGGCAAGGCCATCATCATCCTCAATCCGGCCGAGCCGCCCCTCATCATGCGCGACACCGTGATGGCCCTCATCGGCGACGCCGACCACGACGCGATCCGCGAGTCCATCGAGACGATGATCGAACAGGTGTCGGCCTACGTCCCCGGCTACCGCCTCAAGCAGGAAATCCAGTTCCGCAAACTCGAACCGGACGAGCCGGTCCACACACTCACCCCCGACAGTTCCCCGGTAGTGACGCACCAAGTCACCGTCTTCCTGGAGGTCGAAGGTGCCGCGCACTACCTTCCCGCCTACGCCGGCAACCTCGACATCATGACTTCCGCGGCCCTGCGTGTCGGGGAGTCGCTCGCCGCACGACTGCACACCCGAGAGGCTGTTTGATGACCAAGATCTTCGTCCAGGACGTCACGCTGCGCGATGGCATGCACGCCATCCGTCACCGCATCGACCCCGCCGACATCCGCCGAGTCGTGACCGCGCTCGACGAAGCCGGCGTCGACGCGATCGAGGTCGCCCACGGCGACGGACTGGCCGGAGGTTCACTCAACTACGGCCCCGGCAGCCACACAGACTGGGAGTGGATCGAAGCCGCCGCGGACGTTCTACAGAACGCGCGCCTCACGACGCTTCTACTGCCGGGTATCGGAACCATTCACGAACTCAACCGGGCCTACGACCTCGGCGTCCGCTCGGTCCGCGTCGCCACGCACTGCACCGAGGCCGACGTGTCTGCGCAGCACATTGCCCATGCCCGCGGTTTGGGCATGGACGTCTCGGGCTTCCTGATGATGAGCCACATGGCCCCGCCTGAGAAACTCGCCGAGCAGGCCAAATTGATGGAGTCCTATGGAGCTCATTGTGTCTACGTCACCGACTCCGGGGGGCACCTGACGATGAAAGCCGTGGCCGAACGCGTCCGCGCTTACCGCAGGATTTTGGATCCAGCGACCGAGATAGGCATTCACGCGCACCAGAACCTCAGTCTGTCGGTCGCCAACAGCCTCATCGCCGTTGAGGAAGGCGCAACACGGGTGGACGCCTCCCTTGCCGGACTCGGCGCTGGCGCCGGCAACTGTCCCATCGAGCCCTTCATCGCCGTCGCGAATCTCGAGGGCTGGGAACACGGCTGCGACCTCGCCTCGCTGGAAGATGCCGCCGACGACATCGTCCGTCCCCTGATGGACCGCAATGTCCAAGTCGACCGCGAAACCCTCACGCTCGGCTACGCGGGCGTCTACTCCAGCTTCCTGCGCCACGCCGAAAACGCCTCGGCCCGCTACGGCATCGACGTCCGTGACATCCTCACAGAGGTCGGCCGGCGCCAGCTCGTCGGCGGCCAAGAAGACATGATCATCGACATTGCGCTCGATCGGCTTCGCGCCCAGGCGGGATGAGAGATTTTGGTGCCCGGTCAGCCATTGAGAGCCTGCACACGACAGTCGTAGTAGCGATCGAAGGGCCTTGTCTTTGTCGTTGAACTGTTCGCGATTCGCGACGGTGAAACTGCCTCAGGACTCATCGGAGACCCAGCGCCGCGAGAGTCGATCGCGTCAGCTCAACCTCGAAGTTCGGGTGCTCTCGAAGGTGCGGGATGCGCACGCAGTCGTCGACGATGGCCTTGCCCGAGTTGACCAGCATCACGGCCAGCGCGTCGGACAGGCGCCCGAGTCCTCGATGAATGACCAGGGTTACCGCCGACTTCACCCTTCGGAGATTCGATCCAACATCCACGCACCTTATGCATCCGCTACTGCCTGGTTTGAGCATCGAGCAGGAGCGCCTTCACCTCGGCAAGTTCGTCACGGACGGTTGCAAGGTCTCGACGCGTTGCCGCACTCAGGTCGGCGTCAGTCTGTGCGACTCGCTCGATGAGCCAGGTCGCCACGGAGGCCGTGACGATGCCCAGCAAGGCAATCCCGGCGAGCATCAGACCAACGGCCACCAGTCGGCCCGTGCCTGTCACGGGATAGAGGTCGCCGTAGCCGATGGTGCTGATTGTCGTCATCGACCACCACACGGCATCGCCGAAGTCATCGATGTTGCCACCAGCGTCCCGCTCCGCATCCAGCACCGCCAACGAGGCCACGAAGACCACCAACGCCACCGAACCTGCGACGTAGATCCCGACGCGTCCACGCAACGTCTTGCCTGCATGCCGGTTTACTGCGCCCAGCAAGGTCAGCAGCCGTAGGAGGCGCAGCGGTCGCAACAGGGGGAGAGCGATCGTGGCGATCTCGAGCGGCGTCGACAGCACGAAGCGCCTGCGGTCCTTCGAGAGAGCCAACCGCACGAGGAAGTCAGCGACAAGGATCGCCCAGGTCGCCCAGACGGTCCACTGGCAGAGCCGTGTTCTGGTCGTCGACAGGTCTGGATCAAGGATGGGCCAGGCGTAGGCGGCAAGGAATGCCAGCGTCGCTGCGGCGAGCGGAAGCTCGCCAGCCGCTTCCCACCTGACCCGCCTTCCTTCGGTGCCGAGACTGCTCACGAATCCCCCTCATCCACGGTGCACGCACGATCCATCTGCAGCTCAGTCGGCGTCTTCAGGCCCGTCCTGAGAAGAGAGGTCGGTCGAGACCAATTCGTCAGGCACGTCCGTAGTCCGGTCCGCCTCCCTAAGCTTCGGCGGAGCCGCAGCCCAGGGCTTGATGTGCTGGACGACCTCACCGTAGAACGTGTCGAGTGTGTCGAGCACCGAGTCGATGAACGCCCCTCGACCTCGTCCACGCTTCGAACCGGCAGGCACCGACAAGGCGATACGAAACGATCTGATGTCACGGTTCGGGTCGGGAGCCAGCAGCTTGGGATCCTCCCGCACGTCGGCCAGAAGCTCGGCCGCTCCGGCGCCGCGTGCTCGTGCAGCAAATGACTCGACCCGAACGTCAGGACGCGCGTCCTTGAGTTGCCTGACGATCCAGTTGACCCGGGTCGTCTGACGGCCCTCCTGCGGCGCGTTGACGTCCACGAAGCACGTGATGCGATTGGCTCGGAGATCCGCCACCACGTTCACCGGACCCACGGCGTGCGGGATGCGGATGGCGCCGCTCAGCTCGCCGGTCTGCACCAGGGAGGCGAGCAGGGCGCTTGCGCGCGTCGCAGGGTTGGCCACCTCTTGGCGGGTCATCAACGGGGTGACGTCCGTGCCGAGCTGCTGGCCGAGCTTCAGACTGGCATAGCGCAGCAGCGCATCGAACCGGGAGACGATCTCCGGGGCGGTCTTGTCATTCGCCCGCAAGGTGCCCGCAGCGACAGCTTCTCGAACTGCCACCCAGTTCGGTCCCATGTCGTCCAGATCCAGGGCGCCAGAGCGCTCGTGCTCCAGGTAGCGGATCAGCTCGCCGAGGATCCAGGCCTGCTCGGGGTCATCGACGCCGCGATGTTCCTTCTGGACGATCGCGGTGGCAAGCACGTACGACCAGGACCAGTGGTGGATGGCGACCTTGCGCAGCTTGCGCTTGTCCACCGTCGTGGGGTGCAGTCCCGGAACAGGTGGGATCTCGTTGCTGATCGTGATCAGAGCATCGAAATTCTCGGCGCGAGCGACATCCAGATAGTTCTCCAGCTGCTGGGTCTCCAGCACGTTCTTGCCGGTCTTGACCTCGACCAACGCAGTCCACTCTCGCGCGCCGCGCTTGACCCGAATCAACCCATCGGGATACACGCGCTGACCGTCCAGATCGAACGGCACCTCGATGTAGGTACTGACCTTGCCCGCCGAGGCCCCGACAGCCGACAGAAGCGCTTTGCTGTAGTCCGGCACGATGCTGAGCACCGCGAGCAAAGCTGACGTGGCCCGCCGCTCCTGTTCGGGAGCCCCGCTGATGCCAGAGGTCGGGATCAGCCGAGCTTGGTGCCAGGTCTCTTCGCTCATTGCTCACTCCGTACTAGTGGTGACTGCCGTCACCCTAGGACGTCACACGGTCAAAGCTCGGCACATCGCAGTGCACGCGACACACCGCAGCGTGCCTCAGGTCGGAGCCCGGGCTCTCCCCCGCGACCGTTCAGGCATGGCTCGGGCACGCCGATCCGACGGCAACGCAGAAGTACCCGCACTACCTCGGCACGTCGGCCGACGGGAACGCCTGAACCGCTGGGGACGCTGTGGGGGGACACGTTCTGAACCCCAGAGCTAGAAAAACGTGGAGCCGCCTGTCGGAATCGAACCGACGACCTTTTCATTACGAGAGTCAGCCGGTGCCGTTCCACCCTGCAATTGCAGGCCCATTCGGTGCCCATGTTCCACATATTTCGCTCCGGGGGGACGCCGGGGGGACACGCTCTCCTCAGCAAGGAGGCCAGAATTAGGGTCGTTGAGTCTCTCGAGTGGTTGAGAGCGGGAACGCCCTGATTGTCTGCTGGTCATGCAAGTCCGTTCCAGCTCGTCTCTGCCCAAGCAGACGAGGTCAACGACTGTAGAGAGGGCGACGGTGGT
>JAOPXY010000059.1 GCA_025964895.1 Aeromicrobium sp. | reverse complement strand
CATGGCCGCTCGAAGCGGCTAATTGTGGGACCCGGGGCTACCGCAGCCCGACGCATCAATAAGCCTAACCGAGCCAGCGGCCCACACAAGTGGGACGTGCTGTGACCTGGATCGTGCCACGGGAGGTGGGCAGAAGCCGGGCTCAGACACCCGTTTCAGCCTGAAAGGTGCCGACATCGTGCGGGGCTAGTTGTGATGCCCAGCCAGGTTGTTCAATCTGGTGATGGGTGCTTGCTTCCCGACTGCTGAGTGGGGCCGGTGGTGGTTGTATTCGTGGATCCATGATGGCAGGGCTGCGAGTCGGGCTGATTCGGAGTTGTAGAACTTCTTGAAGGCCCATCCCTCGGCCAGGGTGCGGTGGAAGCGTTCGATCTTGCCGTTGGTCTGCGGCCGGTAGGGCCGGGTCTTCTTGGGGACGACGTCGAGCTCGGCGCAGGTTTCGGCCCAGAGCTTGGATCGGTAGCAGCTGCCGTTGTCAGACAGCACTCGCTCGACGGTCACGCCGCGGTCGGCGAACCATGCGACAGCGTTGCGCAGCACGGCGGTTGCGGTCTCTTTGGTCTCGTCGTGGTGGGCCTCGACGTAGGCGACGCGGGAGTAGTCGTCGATGACGGTGTGGAGGTAGCAGGTCCCGATCATCGGGTTGCCGTGCTTGTTGCGGGGTCCGCCGGTCCGCACGGCGGTAGCTGACCGGTTCTTGCCACCTTGGCTTCGACCGAGGTAACGCCAGCCGCCGCCGTCAGGGACTTTCCCTAGCTTCTTGACGTCGACATGAATCATGTCGCCGGGCTTCTCCTGCTCGTAACGACGGATCGGCTCACCGGTGGCCCGGTCAACGTGAGTGAGCCGGTTGAGCCGGCAACGGACCAGCACCGCGTGGACGGTCGAGGATGGCATCCCGAGCCGATCTCCGATCTCGACCGGGCCCAGACGTTGCTTCCACCGCAGGTGCACGATCTTGCGGACCACCGGTGCCGGCGTCCGATTCGGCTGATGATGTGGCGCCGATGACCGGTCGATCATCCCTGCCGGTCCCTCTGACTGGTATCGGTCGGCCCACTTCTTCGCGGTCTTCCACGACACGTCGTAACGCTCGGCCGCGCGTGGGATCGGCCAGTCGTGGTCGACGATCAGACGAGCCAATCGAAGTCGTGCACGAGGCGTCAGAGCAGCGTTGGAATGGGTAGCGTGGGGCATGAAGACCTCCTGGTCGTGAAGCGGTTTCTCAACAGCTCCACTCCACACCGGGAGGTCTTCACCCGTCTACAAATTAGATTCGGTCGTCACACGATCTCGACCAACGTGCCTGGGCATCACAACTAGCCCCGCACGATGTCGGCACCTTTCAGGCTGAAACGGGTGTCTGAGCCCGGCTTCTGCCCACCTCCCCGGGGCACGATCCAGGTCACAGCACGTCCCACTTGTGTGGGCCGCTGGCTCGGTTAGGCTTATTGATGCGTCGGGCTGCGGTAGCCCCGGGTCCCACAATTAGCCGCTTCGAGCGGCCATGCGCCGTGAGGCGCTTCCCAGCCCGACGTCACCTCTTCCCGCTCCGGCTCTCCGCCTCAGCGCGGCGCGAAGGTCGTGTACGACTGCTCCGGACGTCCGATGCCCGCCAGCTCCGCGAGGTCGTCCTGCGTCGGCGTCCACGACACGGCAGCGACGTTGTCGGCGACCTGCTCGGGCCGGGTGACACCGGCGATGACGCTCGCAACGGCCGGTTGAGCGGCCAGGCCACCGATCGCCAGCTCGAGGATCGAGATGTCCCTCGCGTCCGCGAAGGCCTGCAGGGCTTCGATGCGGTCCCAATTGGCACCCTCGAGCCGGGATGTCTGTGACGCCGCGCCGAGCCTCGTGCCCTCGGGAGCCGCCTCGCCGCGTGTGTACTTGCCGGTCAGCAGGCCGTAGGCGAGCGGGAAGTACGGCAGGATGCCGACG
Organism: Aeromicrobium sp.; assembly: GCA_025964895.1. Taxonomy (GTDB): domain Bacteria; phylum Actinomycetota; class Actinomycetes; order Propionibacteriales; family Nocardioidaceae; genus Aeromicrobium. The sequence goes on along the minus strand of JAOPXY010000059.1, from coordinate 11,852 downwards.
CCCAGCTCGAGGCACGCCGGGACGAGCTCGACCTCGGCGGTGCGGTTGTAGAGGCTGTACTCGTTCTGGGCCGTGACGAACGAGGCGAGCTCTCCCGTGCGCGAGATCCAGGACGCGTCGACGACCTGCCATGCCTGCAGGTTGGACGAGCCGATCGCGCGCACCTTGCCCTCGGCCACCAGCTCGGTCAGCACGCCCAGCGTCTCCTCCATCGGGGTGGACGGATCGGGGGTGTGGAACTGGTACAGGTCGATGCGATCGGTGCCGAGGCGGCGCAGGCTCGCCTCGACGGCGGTACGCACGTACGACGCGCTGCCGCGTCGTCCGCCGTCATCACCGTTGACGCCCTCCATGTCCATGCCGAACTTGGTCGCGATGACGACCTCGTCGCGTCGTCCGGCCAGGGCGGCGCCCAGCAGCTCCTCGCTCCGCCCCTTCCCGTACACGTCGGCGGTGTCGAAGAAGGTGACGCCGTGATCGAAGGCCGCGTCGACCACCGCCGTCGTCTGCTCCAGATCGATGCGCGTGCCGAAGGCGTTGCAGCCGATGCCGAGCGTCGAGACGGACAGATCGCTGGACCCGAGGGTGCGTGATGATGTCATGGACCCAGCCTAGGCACCCGATGGACGGGCAGGATTTGCCGGGCGGACGCCCGGCTCGCGTAGACTCGACGGATGCTCACGAGGACCGCGACGCGCAGATCTGCCGTCGTGCTGACGGTGGCCCTGGTCGCCATGCTCCTCGTCGCGCTCAGCGGATCGGCCCGCACCGGGCAGCACCGGACGAGTGCCGGCAACGGGCACTCCGTCGCCTCGCCGATCCCCGGTCGCCACACCGCAACGGTGCCGCTCGCGCCGCACGACCACACGCCGTGGCACCTCGACCTCGCCTCGACCCCGCCTGCCGACGCCCTCGTGGCCGTCGCCGGCGCAGGCGTCCCGGCGCAGCACCACGACACCTCGATCGTCATGCGCGACGCTGTCGTCGCGGTCGGACGCGCACCGCCGGTTCTCTGAACCCGCCTCCGTCCGTCCCCCACGCCGTCCGGCGTCACCCCGAAAGATCACCATGCCCTCCCGTGCCCCCATGTGGCGTGCGATCGCCGCCTTCGCGGTCATCGCCGTATCGCTCCTGCTCGCCCTCACCAGCAAGGCCAATCTGGGCCTCGACCTGAAGGGCGGCACCCAGATCGTCCTCGAGACGAAGGACTCCGAGCGCGTCAAGGCCGACGCCGAGTCCACCGACCGCGCCCTCAGCGTCATCCGCGGGCGCGTCGACGCCCTCGGTGTCGCCGAGCCGACCCTCGCCCGCTCCGGGGAGAATCGCATCATCGTCGAGCTCCCGGGCGTCCAGGACCCCCGCGAAGCCGCCGAAGTCATCGGCCAGACCGCCCAGCTCTCCTTCCACGAGGTGACCTCGATCCCCACCGCGGGGGCCACGGCCGCCGAGGGCGAGACGCTCACGGTCGACGAGGACGGCAGCCCCATCGCGATCGGCCCCCAGCTGCTCGACGGCAACGGGGTCAGCGACGCGTCCGCCGGCCAGCAGGAGCAATCGCTCGGCCAGTGGATGGTCAACGTCGAGTTCAATGGCGAGGGCCGCGGCGGCTGGAGGCAGCTCGTCAGCGATGCGTGCGCCAACCCGGCCGCCGGCCAGCGGATCGCGATCGTGCTCGACGACCAGGTCATCTCCTCGCCCGGCGTCCAGCCCGACCTCTGCCAGTCCGGCGGCGGCGCGTCGACGTCCATCTCGGGCGACTTCACCCAGGCCACCGCCGACGACCTCGCGATCCTGATCAAGGGCGGCGCGCTGCCCGTGCCGGTCGAGACCGTCGAGCAGAGGACCGTCGGGCCGACGTTGGGCAAGGTCGCCATCGACGCCTCGATCGAGGCCGCCATTATCGGCATCGCGCTGACCGGCATCTTCATCATGCTCGTGTACCGCCTCGTCGGATTCCTCGCGACGATCGCTCTGGGCACGTACGCCCTCATCGCCTACGGCCTGCTGGTGTGGCTCGGGGCGACGCTGACGCTGCCGGGCCTGGCCGGCTTCGTGCTCGCGATCGGCCTGGCCATCGACGCCAACGTCCTGGTGTTCGAACGAGCCCGGGAGGAGTACGCCGAACGCACCGCGGCCGGCCTCTCGCCCGCCCTCACGACCGGCTTCAACAAGGCCTGGTCCGCGATCCTCGACTCCAACATCACGACGATCCTGGCGGCGGGCCTGCTGTTCCTGTTCGCGTCCGGTCCGGTCAAGGGCTTCGGCGTGACCCTGTCGATCGGTGTCATCGCGTCGATGGTTTCTGCGCTCGTCGTCGCCCGCGTGCTGTGCGACTGGGCCATGCGACGCTCGTTCGCGCGGGGACGTCCGGCCATCACCGGCCTCGCGGGCACGGGCCGCATCCGCACGTGGCTCACCGAGAGCGGCCCGGACCTGATGAAGCGCAGCGGCACGTGGATCGTGATCACGCTCGTCGTCGCGGTCGTGTCCATCGGTGGCATCGCGCTCAAGGGACTCAACCTCGGTGTCGAGTTCACCGGTGGACGGCTGCTGGAGTACTCGACGGCCAAGAACCTCGAGGCCGAGGACGCCCGCGTGGCCGTCAGCGACGCCGGCTTCACGCAGGCCGTCGTCCAGTCGTCGTCGGGTGAGGACGGTCGCGAGAACATCAGCGTCCGCCTCGACGACATCACGAACGAGGAGGCGGCGCAGATCGAGGAGGCGCTGACCGCCGTTGCCGGGACCGTCGAGAAGGAGCGCGACGAGCTGATCGGCCCGAGCCTCGGCAAGGAGTTGCGCGACAAGGCGCTCATCGCCTTCGCGATCGCGATCGCCGCGCAGATGCTCTACCTGGCGTGGCGCTTCCGGTGGACGTACGCCGCGGCCGCCGTCCTGTCCATGTCGTCCGTCGTGCTGACGGTCGTGGGCATCTTCGCCTGGTGGGGCAAGCCGATTGACGGAGTGTTCCTCGCCGCGGTGCTGTCGATCATCGGTCTTGCGGTCAACGACACGATCGTGGTGTTCGACCGCATCCGCGAGCACACCGGCGACAACCGCAAAAGGCCGCTGCGTTCGGTCGTCAACGAGGCCATCCTGCAGACGATCCCGCGAACCATCAACACCGGCCTCGGCGCGATGTTCATCCTGGCCGCGCTCGCCGTCCTCGGCGGCGACTCACTGACGGACTTCGCGATCGCCCTACTGCTGGGCCTGGCAATCGGCATCCTGTCGACGATCTTCACCGCGTCGGCGATCGCCGTCGTGCTCGAGGAACGGTGGCCGTACGACCCGACCGTCGCCCCGAAGAAGACGATCGACCCGTACGCCAACGTCGACGACGGCAAGAACACCACCGGCGCCGTCCTGTAGCGCCCGGACGTCATACCGAGCGTGGTCCATACGCCACGCTCGGTATGACGTCCCGCGCGCGTCCACAGACTGCGGTTGGAGGGGTGGCCAAATTCGCGGGATCTCGGTATTTTCTGAGACATGCTGTTCCGGGGGATGACGGTCGTGGTCGCGCTGGCGATGCTCGCCGCCTGCTCATCGGACCCCGCACCTGTCGAGCCGGACCCCTCGCCCACGGCCACCGCCTCGTCGACCCCGACGATCGCCGTCCCCACGATGCCTGCGCAGGCCAGGGAGGACTCCCCCGAGGGCGCCGCGGCGTTCGTCAAGCACTACGTCGACGTCTTCAACTACGCCGCCGCGACCGGCGACGTCGACGAGCTCTCGGAGCTGTCCTCGCCCGACTGCGAGGGCTGCCAGAAGTACATCGACGAGTTTAGAAGCATCTACGCTCGCGGCGATCGCATAACCACACACCTGTGGACTCTGAGTTCCGACCCGTTACGCGTTGGGGACAAGTCGCTGGTGACGGCTGGGATCGACGTTGATGAAGGCGAAGTCAAGAGGTACAGATTCAACTTCATGCTGGCCCGACCCGATCAGTTTCAGATTCAACGCATCACGTTCGAGGACCCCGCATGATCAGGACCGTGGCATCCATCTTGGCCTTTGCCGTCGTTGCCATTCCCTCGGCTGCGCTGGCAGGAGTTGACGTGGATCCGTCAGAACTTAGCCCGCACCTGTACCTCGACGCGGAGCGCACCACTTCACCGCAACAAACTTCGAGCGACGTTTCGCACGGCCCAGGCGTCCCTACTTTTCAGGTCCGCCCATTTGAGGAGTGCAGGGTGGACCCCGTGGTTGGCAACTACGGATGCCAGCCGGACCAGCCTCCCGAACCCCAGGAAGACGACGAGCCGGAGCTCACGCCGGGGGACGTGCTGAGGGCGGTGCGGGAGATCGGGTTGCCGAGCCTGCAGGTGCAGGTCCAGCCCGGTGGCGAGACCCTCGTGAACGTCCCGACGATCTTCTACGCGTCACCGCAGCCGTTCGAGCGGAGCGTGACGCTGCTCGACTTCGACGTCGACCTCGTGGCCGAACCGGTCAGCTACCAGTGGGTGCACGGTGACGGCACGACGAGCACGACCGGTCAACCGGGCCGGCCCTACCCCGCGATGGACGTGACCCACCAGTACCTCTCCCCCGCCGATGACGTTCAGGCGCGGGTCGACGTCACGTACCAGGTGCGATACCGGGTGGACGGCGGCCCGTGGCAGGCGATCGCCCAGACGCTGGTCGCGGCGGGGCCCGCGGCGGTGCTGGACGTCAAGGACGCGGCCCCCGTCCTGGCTAAGCCGTGAGTGCAAGAATGGCGTCATGCCCATTGCAGACCACATCGTCGAGCTGATCGGCAACACCCCGCTGGTCCGACTGAACTCCGTCACGACGCCCGGATCGGCGACCGTGGCCGCGAAGGTCGAGTACCTCAATCCCGGCGGCAGCGCCAAGGACCGCATCGCGGTCAAGATGGTCGACGCCGCCGAGGCCTCCGGTGCCCTGAAGGCCGGCGGGACGATCGTCGAGCCGACGTCCGGCAACACCGGCATCGGTCTGGCCCTCGTCGCGCAGCAGCGCGGGTACCACTGCATCTTCGTGTGCCCCGACAAGGTGAGCGCCGACAAGGTCAACGCCATGAAGGCCTACGGCGCGCAGGTCGTCGTGTGCCCCACCGCGATCCCGCCAGAGCACCCCGACAGCTACTACAACGTCTCGGACCGGCTCGTCCGCGAGACCGAGGGCGCCTGGAAGCCGGACCAGTACTCCAATCCGGCCGGACCCGAGAGCCACTACGAGACCACGGGCCCGGAGATCTGGGGGGGCACCGACGGCAAGATCACCCACTTCGTGGCGGGCGTCGGCACCGGCGGCACCATCACTGGCGTCGGCCGGTACCTCAAGGAGAAGAATCCCGACATCAAGATCATCGGGGCCGACCCCGAGGGCTCGGTCTACTCCGGCGGCACGGGCCGCCCGTACCTCGTCGAGGGCGTCGGCGAGGACTTCTGGCCCAGCGCGTACGACCCCAGCATCCCCGATCAGATCATCGCGGTCTCGGACGCCGACTCGTTCGACATGACCCGTCGCCTCGCCCGCGAGGAAGGCCTCCTCGTCGGCGGCTCGTGCGGGATGGCGACGGTCGCTGCCCTGCAGGTCGCCGCGGAGGCCGGCCCGGACGCCCTCGTCGTCGTCCTGCTGCCCGACGGCGGCCGCGGCTACCTCTCGAAGATCTTCAACGACGACTGGATGTCGTCCTACGGCTTCCTCCGCGAGCCGCTCGACGGCAGGCCGCACCAGATCACGGTCGGCGACCTGCTGCTCACCAAGTCCGGTGGCATGCCGGCGCTCGTGCACACGCATCCGTCGGAGACGATCCGCGACGCGATCGAGATCCTGCGCGAGTACAACGTCTCGCAGATGCCCGTCGTCGGCGCCGAACCGCCGGTCGTGATCGGCGAGGTCGCCGGCAGCGTCAACGAGCGCGCGCTTATCAGCGCCGTGTTCGAGGGACGTGCCCAGCTGACCGATCCCGTGTCGGCGCACATGGAACCGCCGCTGCCGCTGCTGGGCTCCGGCGAGGGACTCGACGACGCGCTCAAGGCGCTGAGCGCGAGCGACGCCGTCATGGTCGTCGAGGACGGCAAGCCACTCGGCGTCCTGACCCGCCACGACCTGCTGGGGGTGCACATCTGATGGGCAACGACGAGAGCACCCGCGACGAGGCTTCGACCCAGGGCTTCGCGACCCGGGCGATCCACGCCGGCTACGAGCCCAACACCGAGAACGGTGCGGTCAACGTGCCCATCTACGCCAGCTCGACCTTCGCGCAGGACGGGGTCGGCGGCATGCGCGGCGGCTACGAGTACGCCCGGACGGGCAACCCGACCCGCGCGGCGCTAGAGGCCAACCTCGCCGCCCTCGAGCGCGGCACCTACGGACGCGCGTTCAGCTCCGGCATGGCTGCCACCGACTGCGCCCTGCGATCGATGCTGCGTCCCGGCGACCACCTGGTCATCCCCGACGACGCCTACGGCGGAACGTTCCGGCTGATCGACAAGGTGTTCAGCCAGTGGGGCATCACGTACACGGTCGCCGCGGTCAACGACCTCGACGCGATCCGGGCCGCCGTCACAGACCAGACCAGGGCGATCTGGATCGAGACGCCTACCAACCCCCTGCTCAATGTGGGCGACATCGCCGCAATCGCCGAGATCTCGCGGGCCGCCGGCGCCACCTTCGTCGTCGACAGCACCTTCGCCTCGCCCTACCTGCAGCAGCCGCTTGCCCTCGGCGCCGACGTCGTCCTGCACTCCACGACGAAGTACATCGGCGGTCACTCCGACGTCGTCGGCGGCGTGCTCGTCACCGACGACGAGGAGCTCGACAGCAAGTTCGCCTTCCTGCAGAACGGCTCCGGCGGCGTGCCGGGCCCGTTCGACGCCTACCTGACGATGCGCGGCGCGAAGACCCTCGCGGTGCGCATGGACAAGCACTGCGACAACGCCGAGGCCATCGTCGACTTCCTGCGGGGGCACCCGGCCATCGAGTCCGTCCTGTACCCCGGCCTGCCCGAGCACCCGGGCCATGAGGTCGCGGCACGTCAGATGACGCGATTCGGCGGCATGATCTCGGTGCGGCTGAAGAACCAGCAGGCGGCGCTCGACTTCTGCGCGCGCACCGAGCTGTTCACCCTGGCCGAGAGCCTCGGTGGCATCGAGTCGCTGATCGAGCACCCCGGCGCCATGACGCACGCGTCCACCGCGGGCTCGCTGCTCGAGGTGCCGGACGACCTGGTGCGGCTGTCCGTCGGCATCGAGGACATCGCCGACCTGATCGGCGACCTCGAGCAGGCGCTCCGCTGATCGATCGCGGCCGCCTCACCGTCCTCGGTGCGGCGGCCTGGACGCTGCAGCCGCTGTACGTCGCCGCGGAGCTGATCGTCGGCGGACGGGCGTCGGACGACTACTCGTTCACCGGCAGCACCGTCAGCGATCTCGGAAACACCGCGTGCCGTCAGGTGCGCGGCGACGTGCTGTGCTCGCCGTGGCACGCGGGCATGAACGCAGCCTTCGCCTGGTTCGGCTGCACGCTCCTGATCGGCGCGGTCCTGTGGGGCTGGCATCACCTGCCTGGACGGCTCGGCCGTGCCTCGGTCGTGCTGTGGTGCGTGTCGGGGCTCGGCTCGGTCGGCGTCGCGCTGTTCCCGGTCAACGAGCAACCGGGGATGCACGGCCTCGTGGCGCTGCCCATCTTCGTGGCCCAGCCTCTGGCGCTGCTGCTGATGGGACTCGACCTCAGGACGATCCGGTCCAGGCTCACCGCCCCGACCCTGGTCGTCGCGGCGGCGTCGGCGATCGGGGCGGCCGGCTTCGGCGCGTTCGTGGGCAGCGACACGGCCCACATCGGCACGGTCGAACGGCTCGGGCTGTGGCCGGGGTACGTATGGGTGTCGGTCGTCGTGCTGACGATCCGGAGGCGGTGACTCAGCCGAGCCGGACGGTGCGGGCCGAACCGATGTCGGAGAAGCGATCGGGCTCGCACGTGAGGATGATGATCTGCGAGGTCGAGCCGACCCGGTTGATGACGGCGGCGAGCTTGCGGCGTCGGTCGGCGTCGGTGAAACCGAGAGAGTCGTCGAGAATGACCGGCGCCCCGTCGTCGGCGCTGACGAGCTGGGCGGTCGCGAGACGTCCGATGAGCGCCAGCTGCTCCTTGGCCCCGCCGGACAGCGAGTCGAACGGCACCGTCACACCAGACACCGTGCGGCTGCGAATCGACAGGTCGTCACCGATGTCGACCGTGAAGTCGGAGCCGAACACGATGGAGCCGAGCGACTCGACCGCCTGGCGGAACGGTGCGACGTAGCGCTGCTGCGCTGAGTCGCGGTGCGTGCGCATCGTCGCGCGGAGCAGCCTGGCCGCCCGCGCCCGGGACGCCAGCGAGTCGTGGACGCGCTGGGTGTCGCCGAGGCGGGACAGCGCCCCGTCGAGCCGATCACGCAGGCCGTCGCGCCCGCGGATCTCGAGCTCGGTCGTGGCCGCGGACAGTTCCGCGTCGTGCCGGGCGAGGTCGTCGACGAGCCGCTTGGCCAGCTCACGGGCGTTGGTCGCCAGCATCTCGAGGGAGTCGGCGTCATGCTCGCGCAGCGCCGTGCGCGTCGCCTCGAGCGCCGCGGCGTCGGTGACCCGGCGGGCCTCCGCCGTGGCAAGAGTGCCGGCGAGGTCGTCGTCGGCACGCGTCTCGCGGTCCGCAGCCAACCGGCCCGTCGCGCGCTCGAGCTCGGCGGTCGCGCCCCCGGCCCGGGTCTGGGTCGTGAGCCGGCGCTCGTTGGCCGTGTTGAGCCCAGCGACCAGGCGCTCGCGCTCGTGGAGCGTGGCCGACGCGGTCTGCTCGACGGAGTCGAGCGCCTCGACCAGCTCGGCGAGGGTGGCCCGGGCGTCGTCGAGGGAGACGTCGGGCGGCGCGGATCCGGCGACCAGCTCGACCGCGGCCAAGCGGGCGCGCACTGCCTCGACGGACTCCCCCGCCAGCATCGTGTCGCGCTCGACGGTCGCCGCGTGCGCGCGCCGCTCGGCGTCGTCGCGCTCACCGCTGCGTCGTCGCGCCTCGGCGAGGTCGACGACGCCGAGCTCGGCGAGCAGTGCCACGAGCTGGTGCTCGCGCTCCTGGATCTGGCGCCGCCGCCTGACCGCCCCGTCGTCGGGGGTCACGACGAGCCGGACGACCCCGGCAACCTCGACCGTCGTGATGTCGACCAGATCGCGGGTCGTCCTGCCGTCGACCACGTTCTGGTCGAGCCCAGTCTCATCGAGCGCCGTGCCGTCGATCTCGACGACCTGCGAACCGAGACGCTCGACCGTGACCCGCGCGGCGCCGGTGGCAGCAGCGTCACGCTCGGCGTGCAACCGGGACTGGACATCGGCGATCTGCTGGACGATGTCGGCGTCGACCAGGTTGTCGGCGACCAGCGCCTCGGCTTCCTCGAGCCGGCAGGTCGCCGCATCGATGCCGGCCAGACGCTCGCGCACGACCGCTGCGTCGTCCCTCGCCTGGACGGCGCGGACGACGCCCTCGGCGGCGACGACCCGCACGCGCAGCGCGGCGATCTCGTCGGTGACGTCCTGGCGTGCCGCGTCGAAGGTGGCGAGGCGCTGGACGGCCTCGGCGTGCTCGTCGGCCGCCCGCTGCCACGCCTCGGCGGCCGTGGCGGAGAGCTCGGCGCGCTGAGCGGCCTCGGCCACTCGCTCGGTGCGGGCGTCGACGGCCGCCTGGGCCGTGGCCACGGCGATGTCGGACTGCCCCAGACGGGCCGTGGCGGCCTCGTGCTCGCGGCGCAGGTCGCTGAGAGCGTCCTCGCGCTCGGCGAGCTCGTCGGCGTCGGTGCGGGCCCGCTGCACCCGTGCCTCGAGGCGTGATCGCTCGAGGGTCAGGCGCTCGTGCCGCTCGACGACGCCGTCGACCGCGCGCAGCGCCGCCCCGGCCTCGGCAACCGCCTGCTCCCGCTCGGCGAGCTCGCGGATCGTGGCGGCGTAGGCGTCGGTGGGCTTGCCCGTCGCGGTGAAGTAGCGGCGGAACTCCCGCTCGATACGGTCGAGCAGGTCTTCGTGGGAGGCACCGACGACCTCGTCGTCGGCCAGCGCCGACAAGGCGCTCTGCAGGGGCATGACCCGGGCCAGGCTGGCCTGCTGCAGCGACTCGCCCTGCACCTGCTGCAGCGCCGTCCAGAGATCGGCGTCGATCGTCTCGGCGAAGATCTGCTCGACCCGGTCGTGCGCCTGGTCGCCGGTGAGCTGCGCGGGGCGCGGCTGGAGGATGCGCAGCTCGGTGGACGGGCGGCGCAGCCAGCGCTTGGTGTAGACGAGCCGGTACGGACCGGTCGACAGCTCGATCGACACCTCGGGGCCGACGTCGCGGTGCGTGGGCTGCACCGACTTGATCGACGAGTGCTGCGACGACGACTTGAACTCGCGGACGAGCCGCAGAGCCTCGGCGATCGACGACTTGCCGATCTCGTTGGGTCCCACGACGACCGTGACCCCGGGGGCCTCGAAGCTGACGTCGCTGGACTCGACACCCCGGAAGTCGGTGAGCGTGACCCGGTGCAGCCTCACGCGGCACCGCCGTGGCTGAACCGGTAGAGCAGGCCCAGCGCGTCGCGCGCCGCCTGCGCATCGTCTCCCTCCAGCCGTGACGTCAGCTCGTCGACGGCGTCGCGGGCGAAGCCCGTGAGCCCCAGGTCGCCGAACTCGCCCTCGGCGGGGGTGACGACCAGATCGCTGTGCCGCTCCCAGAGGTCGATCAGCGCGAACAGGTCGCGCGAGGCGTCGAGCACCGTGTCGAGGCGTGCCTTCTCGCCGATCGAGAGCACGCCGGTCAGCGACAGCCACACCGCGGTGCGGTGCTTGGCCGGCCGCTCGGCGAGCCAGCGCTCGAGGTCGTCGACGTCGGCCTCGCCGGTCAGCTCGGCCTCGTGGTGGAGGTACGACCACGTGCCGATGCCGACCCGCTGCACCGCGACCTCGTCGTGGTCGACGTCGACCACCAGGACGTTGCCCGGATCGGTCTCGCGCCGACTCGTCACCTCAGGCGCCCCGGGGTACCAGATGCGCTCGGCGACCTCCGTCGTGGAGTGCCGGTCGCCGAGGACCGCGAACTGCGCCCGGCCGGACGCGATCGCCGCGCCGAGGGCGTCCTCGCTGATGCCGGCCGGGTCGTTGCGGTCGATGCCGAGCACCGTGCCGTGGCCCGCGACGATGCGCACGACACCGCCTGCTGCCGACGGCTCGACGCCGTCCAACGCGTCGGCGACCAGGTCGCTGAGCGGGGCCTTGCTGAACCAGGGGGCGGCGACGATCTCGACGCCGTCGGCGACCTGGTGGACGCCGGGGGTGTCGAGGACGTGGACGTGCTCGGGGCAGCCGTCGAGGAACTCGCGCGAGCGGTAGATCGAGGCTGCGTCGAGCGGGTCGTGGTTGCCCGGGAGCAGCCAGACGGGCACGGGGACGTCGCGCAGCGCATCGAAGGCGCGGGCCACGACGGCGCGGTCGAGCTGATTGGACTCGAAGACGTCGCCGCACACCAGCACGAGCTCGGCGCCGTGCTCGGCGGCCACCCGGCCGATGCTGCGGATCGCGTCGACGCGGGCCTGGGCGAACCGCGGCCGGGCCTCGTCGCCGAGGTAGTGCGCGGTCATCCCGAGCTGCCAGTCGGCCGTCGCAATGAATCGCATGCCTCGACCGTAACCGCCGCCTACGACACGACCCCGGAGGCACGCCACGGAGGCCGCGATGCTGCCAGAATCCCTGCATGAGTCACGTCGTGCTGCTGCTCGCGCACCCCCGCCCGGACAGCTACTGTCACGCCCTTGCCGAGCGGATCGGCGAACGGCTGCTCGACCTGGGTCACGTGGTCCGGTCGCACGATCTCTACGCGGAGCGGTTCGACCC
>JAOPXY010000055.1 GCA_025964895.1 Aeromicrobium sp. | reverse complement strand
CTTGCTGAAAGGCTTCGACAGTGCCCAATCCCTATCCGCCTGAGTTTCGGGCTCGCGCGATTGCCCTGGTTCGCGCTGGCAGACAGATCAACACCACCGCCTACGAGCTGGGCATCAGCGCAGGCTGCCTACACAACTGGCTCAAGCAGGACCGTATCGACCGCGGCGAGATCATCGGCACGACGACCGTCGAGGCGCCGGAGCTTCGTGCCGCCCGCAAGCGGATACGTGAGCACGAGACATAGCAGTAGATCATCCGTCAGGCGGCGACGTTCCTGGGTGAGGACAAGCCTCACCCAAAAGGGTTCACCCGGTGATCGATCGCCTAAGCGGCGCCGGGATCCCCGTCGACAACAGCTGCCAGACGCTCGGCGTTTCGCGGCAGGGCTACTACCGATACAAACGCCGCCCGACGTCAAAGACGCAGCTGCGTCGTCAATGGCTCACCGGCCTGATTCGCGAGGTCCACGTGGCCTCCCGCGGCACTTATGGCTACCGACGCGTCCACGCTGAGCTGACCATGGCGATGGGCGTCACGGTCAGCGCGCGCCTGGTCTCGGTGCTGATGGCGCAGGCCGGAATCTATGGCCTTCCGGGCCCTGCGCGCGTCAAGCGGCTGCGAGGCGTCGTCACCTCCGACGACCTGGTCAACCGCAAATTCCATCGCCTGCACCCCAACGAGCTGTGGGTCACAGACATCACCGAACATCCAACGCGGGAAGGCAAGGTCTACTGCGCGGCGGTCCTGGACGCGTTCAGTCGCCGGATCGTCGGCTGGTCGATCGACTCGCGCCAGGACACAGACCTCGTCATCAACGCGCTCGACATGGCCATTCGCAACCGTCGACCAGAGCCCGGCGGGGTGGTCCACGCCGACCACGGAGTTCAATTCACTTCATGGGCGTTTGGCAACAAGATCCGCTCGGCCGGGCTCATGCCATCGTTCGGCAGCGTCGGCGACGGCCTGGACAACGCGATGATGGAATCGTTTTGGTCGTCCATGCAGATCGAGCTCCTGAACCGCAAAAAGTGGAAGACCAGGATCGAACTCTCGAACGCGATCTTTGAGTACATCGAGATCTTCCACAACCGCCAACGACGACACTCATCGCTCGGCTATCGAACCCCGATCGAGTACGAGCTACTCTCCCAGAACAACCCCATCCCAGCCTGAGACTCACCACCGAGAGTGGAAACCAGACTGGGGGGCAGGTCAAGATGTCACCTATCCGTGCAGCAGTCCCGTTGGGGGTAGCGTGCAAGGACAAGTTGCCTGCGGCGCTCGTGTTCCCGGCCCCAGACGGCGACTTCATGCACAACAACACTCGGGGATGGTTCGCCGGAGCCGTGAAGCGATCCGGTGTCCCGCGGCTCACACCGCACGATCTACGACACACGGCTACGTCACTGGCGATCTCGGCAGGAGCAAACGTGAAGGCCGTCCAGCGAATGCTCGGACACGCCTCCGCCGCCATGACTCTGGACACCTATGCGGACCTGTTCGACGACGATCTCGATGCCGTAGCGACAGCCCTGCATCGCGCTGCGGCACCGTACATCGTGTCCTGATCACGATAAATTGTGCTCATTTTGTGCTCACAGTGCACGTTTCCGAGCGCAGAGACAGCCATCTTGTCCTGCAATGCAAGTGAATTAAGGTGTGTCGATCGAGTGCTCCCGGTGGGGGTCGAACCCACACTGTGACGGGTTTAAGCCATCTGCCTCTGCCAGTTGGGCTACGGGAGCGTGGGGCTCAGCCTAGGACAACGTCCTCCGGGCCGAAGCCACCCAGCAGCAGCGCGACCTGGCGCCGCACCACGGCGTCGATGCGGGGCTGCATCGCGGACGACATGCCGCCCACGTGCGGCGAGATCAGCACGCCCCGGGTCGACCACAGCGGGTGGTCGGCCGGAAGAGGCTCCGGATCGGTGACGTCGGCCGCGAGCCGGACGCGTCCGCCCTGACGGACGACTGCGTCGGTGTCGACGACCTTGCCGCGCGACACGTTGACGACGACCGCGCCGTCGGGCAGCGCGGCGAGGAAGGTGTCGTCGACGAGCTGCGTCGTCCGGTCGGACAACGGGACCGCCAGCACGACGGCGTCGACCGTCGGCAGCAGCGCGGGCAGCTCGTCGTCGCCGTGGATCGTGCCGCGGTCGTCCTCCCGCCGGTGCGAGGCGACGCGCACGAGCTCGGCGCCGAAGCCGTCGAGGCGCTTCTCGACCTCGACGCCGATGCCGCCGTACCCGAGCAGCATGATGCGCCGGTCGATGAGGCTCGCGGTGAACCGGCGGTTCCACTCTCCGCGCTCGCGGGCGTACCGGTCGATCTCGCGCTGCGACGCGAGCAGCAGGGCGACGGCGAGCTCGGCGGTCGACTCCTCGTGCACCCCGACCGCGTTGCAGTACGTGATGCCGGCGGGCAGCGTCTCCGCGACGCCGTCGTACCCGAGGGCCTGGGACTGGATGACGCCGATGCGCGACGGGTCGAGCAGCTCCAGCCCGGTCGCGGCGACGGTGTACGGACGGACCGCGAGATCGATGTGGCGGTCGGGCTGGGGCATCGTGAAGTCCCAGACGGTCAGCTCGACGTCGGCCAGGTCCGCGAGGCGGTCGACCCAGCCGATGTCGGGCACCGTGACGTGCAGCCGGCGGTCACTCACGGGGCGTCCGCCATGTCCCACACGATGCCGTCGAGGATGTCGTGCTCGCTGACGACCAGCTGATCTGTGTCCAGCGGCAGCAGTGCGACGAGTCGGTCGAGGATCAGTGCGCCCGCGCCGATGACGTCGGCACGTCCGGGGTGCATGAACGGCAGCGCGCGCCGGTCGGCGACCGGCATCTGCACCAGCGACAGGCAGGCGGCGCTGACGTCCGACAGGTCGAGCCTGGCCAGGTGGATCGCGGCCGAGTCGTACGACGGCAGGGCCAGGGCGTGTGCGGCCACGGTCGTGACGGTGCCCGCGACGCCGACGAACGAGCCGACCGGCGGGAGGTCCGCAACCACGGGAGCCAGGACGGCGTCGACGTGCTCCATGCAGGCAGTCACCTCGTCGACGGGCGCCGGGTCGCCGGACAGGAAACGCTCGGTCAGCCGGACGGACCCGACATCGAGCGACACCGACGACTCGATGACGTCTCCCTTGCCGACCACGATCTCGGTCGATCCCCCGCCGATGTCGACGACGAGCGTCCGCTCGGCCGGCAGGTCCCGGGTCGCGCCCAGGAACGACGCCCGCGCCTCGTCGAGCCCCGACAGCACGACGGGTCGCACCCCGAGGATGCTCTCGACGCCGTCCTCGAACTCCGCCGCGTTGTCGGCGTCGCGGACGGCCGACGTGGCGCAGAACCGGATGTCGGTGACGCCGAACATCGCGATCAGCTCGGCGTACTCGCGCGTCGCCTGCAACGTCCGGGCAATCGCCTCGGCGGCCAGATGATGCGTGCGGTCGACGTCCTGCCCGAGGCGCACGATGCGCATCTCGCGGAGGAGATCGTTCTTGTGGTCGTCCGCGATGTCGCTGATCAGCAGGCGGATCGAGTTGGTGCCGCAGTCGATCGCAGCGACGCGGGCGCGATGCTCAGGCATGCGTCGAGGGTATCGGTCTCCCTCAGGTCTGCTGGGCGGCCTCCTCGTCCTTCCTCCCGATCGCCACGTCGTCGGGCTCGTCGGCGTCGAGCATCGTCGACTCGTCGAACGGCTTCTCGCCGGACAGCACGGCGTCGAGGCGTGGACGGTCGAGCGAGTCGGTCCAGTGCCCGATCAGGATCGTGGCGATGCTGTTGCCGGCGAAGTTCGTCAGCGCGCGGGCCTCGGACATGAAGCGGTCGATGCCGACGATGAGGCCGACACCGTCCACCAGGTCGGGACGATGCGAGTTGAGACCGCCGGCCAGCGTCGCGAGTCCCGCCCCGGTCACTCCCGCGGCGCCCTTGGAGGCGATCATCATGAACAGCAGCAGTGAGATCTGCTCGCCGATCGAGAACGGCTTGTCCATCGCGTCGGCGATGAACAGCGAGGCCATCGTCAGGTAGATCGCGGTGCCGTCGAGGTTGAACGAGTAGCCGGTGGGGATGACGACGCCGACCGTGGACTTGTCGACGCCGGCATGCTCCATCTTCGCGATGACCCGCGGCAGGGCCGACTCCGAGGAGGATGTTGACAGGATCAGCAGGAACTCACGGGCCAGGTAGCGGAACAGCGACAGGACGTTGACGCCCGTCACGACCTTCAGCAGCGTCCCGAGCACCAGGAAGACGAACAGGAAGCAGGTGACGTAGAAGCCGATCATGACCGTGAGCAGGCCCTTGAGGGCGTCCCACCCGGTCGCACCGACGACGGCGGCCATCGCTCCGAAGGCACCGATCGGGGCCAGCCACATGATCATCGACAGGACCCGGAACACGACCTTCTGGATGTGGCCCACCCCGGTCACGATGGGCTGTCCGGCGCTTCCCATGGCCTGCAGTGCGAACCCGACGAGGAGCGCGACCAGCAGGGTCTGGAGCACCTGCCCGGACGTCAGGGCCGAGACCAGGGTGTCGGGGATGATGTTGAGGAAGAACTGCCAGCCGCTCTCGCTCTCGCCGACCTGCTTGGCGCCGGCCTTCGCCAGCTCGTCGTCGAGGTTGAGCCCCTCGCCGGGCTTGAGGATGTTGCCGACGACGAGCCCGATCGCGAGAGCGAAGGTCGACATCGTGATGAAGTAGCCGAGCGCCAGCCCGCCGACCTTGCCGACCTGTGCGGCACTCGCGATCGAGCCGACGCCGATCACGATCGTGCAGAAGATCACCGGAGAGATCATCATCTTGATGAGCTTGACGAACAGCTCACCCAGTGGCGCGAGCTTCTCGGCGAAGTCGGGCGCGGCGAAGCCGACCGCGATGCCGGCGAACACCGCGACGATGACCGCGATGTACAGGTAGTGGGTCCGGTCCTTCTTGACCGGTGTCGTGCGTGTCGAGCTGCTGCTCATATGGTCCCCCCGATGACATGACGGGGCTCATGGCCCCTCGACTGCCCCATAGTGGCGCGAATCGGCGCTGAGCAACAGTGGGACCCTACGGGGCCGGCTGCTCGTCGTCGGTGGGCGGCACCCAGTCGGCGCCGCAGGAGTTGCCCTCCCACCAGGCCCCGAGCAGCTCGAGGGCCTCGTCGCCGAGCGGATTGACGCCGGGCCCCTTGGCCAGGGAGTGCCCCACCAGGACGTGCAGGCACTTGACCCGCGTCGGCATGCCGCCGGCGGTGATGCCGTCGATCTCCGGGACGTGGCCGAGGGCCTCGCGCTCGGCCAGATACTCCACGTGCGCCTTCTCATAAGCGGCTGCGAGATCCGGCTCGGCGGCGATGCGCTCAGTCATCTCGCGCATCAGTCCGGATGCCTCGAGCGTCCCGATCTCGCCGGCGAGCCGCGGGCAGGTCAGGTAGAACATGGTCGGGAACGGCGTGCCGTCGTCGAGCCGCGGCTCGGTCTTGACCACGTTGGGATGGCCCGAAGGGCAGCGCGACATGATCGCGAGGATGCCGCGGGGAGGGCGGCCGAGCTGCTCGGCCACCGCGTCGAGGTCGGCCTGGTCGACTGTCACTGATCGTTCAACACCTTAGTTTTCCAACACCTTAGTTTCTCAGCACCTTGTCCGGATCGGGCTCGGTCTTCGCGGGGGCGACCGGATCCTTGCCGGCCTCCTTCACGCTCCCCCACAGCTTGTCGTACCAGGCCGGTGGCGGGGCCTCGGCGGGCGAGTCGAGCGTCGGCACGTCGGCACCCTGCACCGTCCCGTCGACCCCGATGACGCGGTAGCCCACCTCGCCGGGCGAGACCCAGCCGAAGCGCTCCTTGGCCTGCTGCTTGACGTACGCCGGATCGCTCCAGCGGTCCATCTGGTCCTCCAGGTCGACGATCGCCTGCTTGCGCATAGCGATCTCGGCCCTCGTCGCCTGGATGTCGGAGCGCTGCTGCCACCACGCGTGGAGCGTCGACGTGTACGACGCGATCAGCAGCAGGACGACCGACAGCAGCACGATCGCGCGGGTCGTGAGCTGCGGACCCGAGCCCGTCGTGGGGGTGGCGGGCTTCTTCGTCGTCGCCTTCTCAGCGACGGGCTTCTTCGTCGTCGTCGGCGCGGCGCGCGATGAGCCGGTGGCCGGGCCGCGGGACGTCGAGCGTCCACCCCGGGCCCCGGACGGCTTCCCTGGGGGACGCCGTCCGGGACCGCGCGGTGAACGTGCTGCCATGGATCAGAGCACCAGCCGTGGGAAGGCGGCCGCGCCGGCGTACGTCGCCGACGTGCCCAGCAGCTCCTCGATGCGGAGCAGCTGGTTGTACTTCGCGACGCGATCGGACCGGGCCGGGGCGCCGGTCTTGATCTGGCCGCAGTTCGTCGCGACCGCGAGATCGGCGATCGTGGTGTCCTCGGTCTCGCCCGAGCGGTGGCTCATCATGCACGAGAAGCCGTGACGGTGCGCGAGGTCGACCGAGTCGAGCGTCTCGGTGAGCGAGCCGATCTGGTTGACCTTGACGAGCAGCGCGTTGGCGGCACCCTCGGAGATGCCGCGCGTCAGCCGCTCGACATTCGTCACGAATAGGTCGTCACCGACGATCTGGACGGCGTCGCCGATCGTCTCGGTCAGCGTCGTCCAGCCGGACCAGTCGTCCTCGTCGAGGGGGTCCTCGATCGAGACGATCGGGAAGTCCGCCGCGAGCTGCGCGTAGTAGGCCGACATCTCCTCGGCCGTCTTCTGCTGGCCCTCGAAGGCGTACGTGCCGTCGGCGAAGAACTCCGACGCGGCGACGTCGAGCGCCATCGCAATATCGGTGCCGACCTTCAGGCCGGCCTTCTCGACCGCGACCGAGATGAGCTCGAGCGCGGCGCGGTTCGAGTCGAGGTTGGGGGCGAACCCACCCTCGTCGCCGAGGCCCGTGGAGAGTCCGCGCTCGTTCAGCACCGACTTGAGCGCGTGGTAGACCTCGGCGCCCTGGCGCAGCGCCTCGGAGAACGTGGCCGCGCCGATCGGCGCGATCATGAACTCCTGGATGTCGACGTTGGAGTCGGCGTGCGACCCGCCGTTGAGGATGTTCATCATCGGCACCGGCAGCACGTGGGCGTTCGGTCCGCCGACGTAGCGGAACAGCGGGAGCTTGGCGGAGTCGGCCGCAGCGCGGGCCGCGGCCAGCGAGACGCCGAGGATCGCGTTCGCACCGAGCGTCGCCTTGTTGGCCGTGCCGTCCAGCTCGAGCATCGCCAGGTCGATCGCGCGCTGGTCGTCGGCGTCGAATCCCACGAGGGCCGGACCGATCGTGCTGTTGACCCCGGCGACGGCCTTCAGGACGCCCTTGCCCAGATAGCGCTTCTTGTCACCGTCGCGCAGCTCGACCGCCTCGAACGCGCCGGTCGACGCGCCCGACGGCACCGCCGCACGCCCGATCGTGCCATCGTCGAGGGCGACCTCGACCTCGACGGTCGGGTTGCCCCGCGAGTCCAGAATTTCCCGTGCGCCGACGGCGTCGATGCGTGCCAAGAGAGTGCTCCTCATGAGTGAAAGAACGTGCGGGGACAGCCTAGTCCCGCGCTCCCGCCCCGCCCGCGCGCCTCGCCCGGGGCGGTGCCTCAAGCACCTATCGCCGGGGGTGCCGGTGGCTCCAGCACCTATCGTCCCGGGCGCCGGTGGCCCTGGCACCTATCGGGGCAGGCGAAAAGTGTCTGGGGCACCGCTCCGGCCCCCGCGGTGCGCCACGGGCACCGCTCCGGCCCCCGCGGTGCGCCACGGGCACCGCTCCGGGCCCAACCGCGACCTGGACGTCCATCACGCACCGGGAAAGGCGACCCACCACGCACCGCCACCTCCCCGGCCCGGCTGCCGGTGGCGTAAGCACCTATGGGGAACCCCGATAGGTGCCACGGGCACCGCCAACCGAGCCAGCAGGACTGGGGTCAGGCCAGCAGGCGGACCGCCTGGCGGAGCGTCTCCTCGGCGTCCTGCACGGTCGACCGCGCCTCCACCACGAGGGCCAGCAGCCGGGAGCCGAGGTCGTCGCCGCTGACGTCGACGTGCCCGAGGCGTCCGACGACCTTGTCGGCGTACGCGAGCGCCGGGAGCGTGGCGGGGAT
>JAOPXY010000035.1 GCA_025964895.1 Aeromicrobium sp. | reverse complement strand
GAGACGCCCGCGGCCGCACCGGTCGCACCCGAGCAGGCGCCCGAGCCGACCGTCGTCGTCCCCGCGCAGCCCGCGTACGAGCAGCCCGCGTTCGAGCAGCCGACGACGCAGCAGCCCGCCGCATCATCGGAGCCCACCGCGGTGTTCGCGGCGCCCGCCGTAGCGCCTGCGCCCACCGCGACGCAGGCCTTCGGCGCGTTGCCACCGGCCGGCACCGCGACGCCGGCGACCGCCGCGGGTGACGGCGAGGGCCGCGGCGGGCGCAACCTCGCCATCGTCATCGCGATGGTCGCGGTCGTCCTGGCCCTCATCGCCACCGCGGCGTGGGGCGCCAACGAGGTCCTCGGCGGTGACGACGACTCCCCTAGCGCGTCGTCCTCGCAGTCGGACGACGACGGCAGCGCCAACGAGATCGACCCGCCCGAGATCGACGACGCCCCTGACCCGGTCGAGCCGTCGTCCAGCATCCCCGACACGGACGAGGCCGATGACGCCCCCGTCGCGTCGGGCGAGTTCTGCTCCACCTACCAGGACATCATGGACACCAGCACGGACATGCTGGACACCGAGGACGGCCTGGAGGGCATGCAGGAGGCCAGCAAGGAGATCGCCGCCAAGCACGAGGCGCTGAAGGACTCCGCACCTGCCGAGCTGGCCGCAGACGTCGACGTCATGGCGTCCTACTTCGAACTCCTCGAGAACCCGGACGCCGACACCGCGAGCAAGATGAGCGACATGATCTCCGACTACTCCAAGGCCGCCCAGAATGTGAGCGTTCACTACTACACGAACTGCCTCTGAGCGGTCGCCCCGGCCCGCTCCTACGCCGTCGGCGTCGGGGTGGGGCTCGGGGTGCGGAGCTCGTCCGACGACGAGGTCCACGTGAAGTCCCCGTCGGGTCCGTCGATCACGACGCTGGCGATCGCGATCTTGTCGGTGCCGCCGGCATGGCGGACGCTGCACCGGAACGTCGTGCCGATCGCGGAATCCACCTTCCTGGGGCAGCGGATCGTCAGCTGTGTGCCGGTGCGCGACTCCAGCCGGCGCTCGATGTTGTCGACCACGCCGCTGGTCGACATGTAGACGATCGCGTCGGGCGTCGCCTCCGGGGCCTCCTCGTCACCGCCGCCTGTCGTCTTGAGCATGAGGTACACCGCCGCGATGATCGCGATGACGACGATCCCGAGCATGAGGTTGATGAACGTCTTCACGCCCCGACCCTATCGTCGCGAACCGGGCCTTTGGTCCTGTTCCCGCCGCGCCGACACCTCGGGATGCTGGCACGATGAAGGGATGACCAGCCCCCAGACACCTCACGACCCGGCCGCCGGCCGCGCCGATCCCGCCCCGCACGGCGGGGACACCACTCCCGAGGCCGCCGCACCGCATGCCGCAGGCCTCGACAGCCGCGGGCGCGTCAAGGCGACGCGGGCGAGCGGGCTGTGGATCGGCCTCATCAGCGCGGCCGTCCTCGCGGTGCTGTTCCTGATCTTCATCGCGCAGAACTCACGCAAGGTGACGATCCAGTTCCTCGGCTTCGACGGCGAGCTGTCGCTCGCGATCTCGCTGCTGCTGTCGGCCGTCATCGGTGCACTCGTCGTCGCCGTCCCCGGCATCGTCCGGATCTCCCAGCTGCGCCACGCCCTCCGCAAGAACGCGAAGGGCCACTGACACAAGGCTCGTGGGGGGCTGGCCCGTGGACGGCTAGCTGCCGCCGCCGATCGCGGCGGGGCCGTCCCCGCGCCGGATGTCGATGATGTGCCCGGTCTGGTGCGACAGCAGCACGTCGAGCGACTGGCGGGCGACAGCCATCGAGGTCAGCAGCGTGCCCTCGGGCTCGTCGCCGAACGCCTTGGTCCGCATCGGCGTGCCGGTGCGCTCGGGGTTGACGCAGTTGACCCGCACCTCGCCGGCCCACTCGTCGGCGAGCGCCTGGGTGAGGTTGACGACCGCCGCCTTGGCGGACGAGTACAGCGAGTAGCCGCCCCGGCCACGCGTGTACGACGAGGACGTGAACAGCAGCAGCGACCCCGACGACGACGCCAGATGCGGGTAGAACTCCTGCGCGATGAAGATCGGCGCGAGATAGTTGATTTCGGTGGCCGCGAAGATGGTCTCCTCCGAGGTGTCGGCGAGGTCCTCGATCACCAGCACGCCGGCGGTGTTGACGACGAAGTCGATCGACGCGGACTCCCTCAGCACCGTCGCGGCCGCCGCGGCGACGTCCTCGCGGCGGTCGACGTGGGTGTTGGTCGAGGAGCGGGAGAACGAGTGCACCGTCGCGCCGAAGCCACGGGCGAGCTCGGCGATGTCGCCGCCGATGCCGTAGGAGCCGCCGAACACGACCATGGTCTTGCCGGCCAGCGCCGCGCGGTACTGCTCGTCGGTCAGCTGGTCAGGGGTGTCGGCCGAGTGCAGCTGGAAGAGCTTGTCGGCGATGTAGACGTCGATCGGCTCGGTGACCTTCATGTTGCGCTCGTGACCCGCGACGACCGCGATCGGCACGTCGGGCAGGTAGCGCAGCACGACGGTGCAGTCGTCGGTCGCGGTGAAGTCGGGGTCCTTCCACGCCAGCTCGTACGCCGCGCGGATGACCGACAGCCGGAAGGCCTGGGGTGTCTGGCCACGCCGCAGCAGCGAGCGCTGGAGGACGTCCTCGATCGTCTCGGTCTCGCCTGCCGGGGTCTGGTGCACCTGGACGATCGTGTCGGCCGACGGGATCGCGGTGTCGACGGCCCGGTGCGTCGCGAGCGCCTTGACGACGTCGCCGATGATGGTCTGCGAGACGAGCGGACGGACCGCGTCGTGGAACAGGACGTTGCACTCATCCGTGCCGAGGGCCTCGAGTGCCCGGCTCGTCGACTCGTTGCGGGTCTGACCGCCCTCGACGATCTGGGTGACCTTGCCGTAGCCGCCGTTCTGCACGATGGCCCGCACCGGGTCGAGGTGTCCCGGAGTCATCAGGATCACGATCTCATCGATCAACGGCGAGGCCTCGAAGGCCGCGATGGTGTGCTCGATGATCGTCTTGCCAGCGATCTTGATGAGCTGCTTGGGAATCGAGAGGCCGACCCGGGTGCCGGTGCCACCGGCGAGGATCACGGCCACGTTGCGGAGTTCATTCACCCGACGAGGCTACCGTCCGCGCCCCGCCAGAACCGTGACCGGGGACGGCGGCGCACCGGTCAGGAAGCAGCGGGACGCATGACCGCCTCGTCCTGCTGCGACTTCCACACCCGGAAGCCCTCCTCCGTCGTGCCGCGCCGCCAGTAGGCCGAGACGGAGATGTCGGCCCTCGCGACACCGCGCTCGGTCAGCAGGTGCGGGCGGACGCTCTTGAGCAGCGCCGACTCCCCGTGCACGAAGGCCTGCACGCGCCCAGGAGCCCACGCATGGGCGCGCACCGCGTCGTCGAGCAGCGTCGTGGTGCCCGCCTCGGCGTCACCGCGGTGCAGCCAGTGGAGCTCGAGACCTGCCGCGGTCTCGATCGCGATCTCATCGGCCGGGCCGTCGATCTCGACGAACGCCACGGCGCGGGCCCGCGCGGGGAGCGACTCGATCGACGCCGCGATCGCCGGCAGACCGGCCTCGTCGCCGACGAAGAGATGCCAGTCGGCCGAGGGATCGGGCGCGTAGCCCCCGTTCGGCCCGCGCAGGTGGATCGTGTCGCCGGGCCGTGCGTGCGCAGCCCAGGGACCGGCGATGCCCGCCCCGCCGTCCACTCCGGCGCCGTGGACGACGAAGTCGATCGCGAGCTCGCCCGCGGACTCGTCGACCCCGCGCACCGTGTACGTGCGCAGGACGGGCCACGCCTCCTGCGGCATCGTGTCCTTGACGACCCCGAGATCGAGCGGCTCGGGATAGTCGAATCCCTCAGCGAGGAACACCAGCTTCACATACTCGTCGGTGTACGCCTGCGGCATGGCAGCGTGCCTGGCGAGGAAGTCGGCGAAGCCGTCTCCGCCGAGGAACACGCGGCGCATCGCCGGGGCGACGATCTCGGTCCGCAAGACAGTCAGTCGCGCTAAGGAGTTTTTGCTCATGTCGTCAGCCTCACCTGTGTAGCCTACTGGCGTGAACCCCGGTATCGACCCGACCCAGTTCGACCCCGCCGTCCGCGTGCAGGACGACCTCTTCAGGTACGTCAACGGCCCGTGGCTGGAGAGCACTGCCATCAAGCCCGACCGCGCGACGGCCGGCTCCTTCGTGCAGCTCGTCGACGAGGCGGAGGCGAAGGTCCGCACGATCATCGAGGAGGCCAGCCTCGTCGGCGACGACGAGGACCAGCGCAAGATCGGCGATCTCTACGAGAGCTTCATGGACGAGGACCGGGTCGAGCTCCTGGGCGCGAAGCCCCTCGAGGCCGAGCTCGCGCAGGTCGACGCGATCGGTGACGTCGCCGAGTTCGTCACGACGTTGGGCGTCCTCGACCGGCAGGGCGTCGGCAGCGTGTTCGGCATGTACATCGGGCCCGATCGCGGGCAGCCCGACCGCTACGTGACCCACCTCGGCCAGGGCGGCATCGGCCTGCCCGACGAGTCGTACTACCGCGAGGACGAGTCGGCCGACATCCGCGACGCGTACCTCACCCACCTGACGACGATGTTCGACCTCGCCGGGCTCGACCACGCCGCGGGGCGCGCGGCGCGTGTGCTCGACCTCGAGACCCGCATCGCGGCCCACCACTGGGACCGGGTCGCGTGCCGCGACGCTCAGAAGACATACAACCTCCTCGACGGCGGTGGCCTGCAGGCCCTCGTGCCGTCCTTCGACTGGGCCGCATGGTCCGTCGGCGCCGAGGTGCCGGAGGCGGTGCTCGCCGAGGTCGTCGTGTCCCAGCCGTCCTTCCTGCAGGGCCTCGAGACGCTTCTCGTGGCCGAGGAGCTCGACGCCTGGAAGGACTGGCTGCGCTGGCAGGTCATCCACAGCGCCTCCCCCTACCTCGCGTCGGCGTTCGTCGCGGCCAACTTCGAGTTCTACGGCCGGACGCTGAGCGGCACTGACGAGCTGCGTCCCCGCTGGAAGCGCGGCGTCGGTTTCGTCGAGGGCGCGATGGGCGAGGCGGTCGGCAAGATCTACGTGCAGACCGAGTTCCCGCCCGCGTCCAAGGCACGCATGACCGAGCTGATCGACAACCTCCTCGAGGCATACCGGCAGAGCATCACGGCGCTGCCCTGGATGAGCGCCGAGACCAAGCAGCGCGCCCACGACAAGCTCGACTCGTTCAACCCCAAGATCGGCCACCCGGAGACGTTCCGCGACTACACGGTGCTCGAGACCGACCCCGACGACCTGCTCGGCAACGTCCGTCGCGCGATCGCCTTCGCGACCGATCGCGAGCTCGCCAAGATAGGCTCGCCGATCGACCGCGACGAGTGGTACATGACGCCGCAGACCGTCAACGCCTACTACAACCCGACGATGAACGAGATCGTGTTCCCCGCGGCGATCCTGCAGCCCCCGTTCTTCCACGCCGATGCCGACGACGCGGTCAACTACGGCGCGATCGGCGCGGTCATCGGCCACGAGATCGGCCACGGCTTCGACGACCAGGGCTCGCAGTACGACGGCACCGGCGCGCTGCGCAACTGGTGGACCGATGACGACCGCGCGGCGTTCGAGCAGCTGACATCGGCCCTGATCGCCCAGTACGACGACCTCAGCCCCGTCGGCGCCGACGGCAGGACCGTCAACGGCTCGCTCACGATCGGCGAGAACATCGGCGACCTCGGCGGCCTCGGCATCGCGTACCAGGCGTTCCGCCTCACCGATCCGTCCGACCAGCCGGTCGACGGCCTGACCCCGGACCAGCGCTTCTTCATCTCGTGGGCGCAGGCCTGGCAGTCCAAGGTCCGTCCGGCCGAGACGCTCCGCCGGCTCACGGTCGACCCCCACTCTCCGCCGGAGTTCCGCTGCAACCAGGTCGTGCGCAACATCGACGCGTTCTACGCGGCCTTCGACGTCACCCCCGTCGACGCCCTCTGGCTCGAGCCTGAGGACCGCGTGGCGATTTGGTAATAGGCGGGGCCGCTTCGCCGCCTCGCGGCTCCTCCGCAGCTCGCTAGTGCTCGCTGCGGCCGCCTGCCCTTCGGTCGCTGGCGCTCCCTCGGGCCATGCTTGGGTTCGCTACCTTGCTCCTGTGAGTTCGCCTTCTGTTGTTGATCCCGCCCAGGGGCGGATCTTGTCCGTCCTGGTGCTGGTGCAGGTGGTGGGCGGGGTCGGCAACGGGGCTGGGCTGGCCGTCGGCGGCCTGCTGATCAAGGACATCACGGGGTCCTCGGGCTGGGCCGGCATGGCCGTCGTGATGCTGACGCTCGGCGCCGCAGCGTTCACGATCCCGCTGTCGACGCTGGCCGCCCGCACCGGACGGCGCCCGGCGCTGGCGCTCGGCTGGCTGTGCGGGGCGGCGGGCGCCGGGGTCACGGTGCTTGGGTCCGAGACGGGCTCCCTCACGATCGCCCTCGTCGGCCTGGTCCTGTTCGGCGGAAGCACCGCGGCGAACCTGCAGTCCCGCTTCGCCGCGGTCGACCGCGCGGCACCCGACCAGATCGGCCGCTCACTGTCGCTCGTGGTGTGGTCGACGACGATCGGCGCGGTCATCGGTCCCAACCTGACCGGTCCCGGGGCGTCCCTCGCCCGATCGGTCGGCGTACCCGACCTGGCCGGACCCATGCTGTTCTCCGCCGCGGGCTTCGCCGTCGCCGGCCTCCTGACGGTGGTCCTCCTGCGTCCTGATCCGCTCGTACACAGCGCGGGTGGCTCGACGGCGCCGCGGGGCGTGCGGGCGGCGTTCCCCCACGTCCGCGGCCGGACGCTGACGGCGGTGTGGTCGATCGCGTCGTCGCACGCGGTCATGGTCGCCGTCATGGCCCTGACGCCCGTGCACATGGAGGACCACGGCGCGACGCTGGAGGTCATCGGCCTCACGATCAGCCTGCACATCGCCGGCATGTACGCCCTGTCGCCCGTCATGGGCTGGCTGAGCGACACGTGGGGCCACGACCGGACGATCGTGCTGGGCCAGTCGATCCTGTTGCTCGCGGTGTTCGTCGCGGGGACGTCGGGAGACTCCCAGGTGCAGATCACGATCGGGCTCACCCTGCTCGGCGTCGGCTGGTCGGCGTCCGTCATCGCCGGCGCTGCCGCGCTCACCGCGTCCCTCGCCGTCGCCGACCGTCCCGTCGTGCAGGGCTTCTCCGACCTGGCGATGAATCTCGCCGGCGCGCTGGGCGGCCTGCTCGCCGGCATCGTGGTCGCGACCAGCGGCTTCGGCACCCTCAACGCCGCCGCCGCAGTGCTCACGATCCCCGTCGTCGCCCTGATCCTGTCCGGTCGGCGGGTCGCGGCCGCCTGACCCGCTCCTCCTGCGTCAGCGCCGCAGGATCGTGGCACGCGCCCAGTCGACGGCCGGGAACCAGAGCTTGTAGCGGAGCTCGTCGAGCCGGTCGAGCACGTCGTAGCCCCGTTCCACACCCCAGTCGCCGATCGGTTGCAGCGGCAGCAGCACGGCGTCCTCGACCCGCAGCCAGGTGGCGTCCGAGACGAACAGCGCCGCCACCGCGATCGTGGCCACGGCGCTCCACGGCTGGCCGAACACGACGCCCACGAGCACGTTGACGAGCACGGCCAGGACGACCACGACGCGGCGCGTGACGGGATGGAGCAGGAGCGGACCGAAGAACAGCTGCGACAGCAGCACCCCGTACGTCAGCACCGCCAGCAGGACGGTGCTGCCGCTCACGAGATCCGACAGCGCCGGGAAGGGACGCGACTCGGGCAGCTGCATCGTCGAGTACAACGCCGTGCCGTGCTGCCACGCGGGCTCCGCGACCTTGTCGAGTCCTGCCGCCATGGCCGCCAGCACGGTCTGGGCGCACAGCGCGAGCAGCCCGGCGTTGTGCAGCCCGGTCGAGAACCACACCGGCAAGGCGTCCTCCTCCCGCGACGCCTCCTTGCCCGCCGCGACGCGGCGCCGGCGCCGCCAGGAGTCGAGCGACCAGTGATCAGACGTGCGCATCAGCAGCATCCACAGCAGCGTCAGCCGCACCAGGTTGTCGCCGGGTGACCCGACGACGGGATTCTGGCCGACCACCGCGATGAAGCCGATGAACGTGATGACGTTCGCCGCCTTCGCGTGCCAGCCCAGCAGGAGGGCGAGGCTCGCGAGCATCGTCACGCCGTAGATCACCGTGAGGATGTCGGGGCTGACGCCGTCGAGCAGGGTCAGCTCGGGGAACGTGCTGATCGAGCGCGCCGGCTCGGCCCACACCGATCCCTGGCCGACCCACATGTCGCGCGTCGAGAGGTTCGACGCGAGCAGGCCCAGCACCGCCAGGGCCGTCCCGATGCGGCAGACCGCGGACGCCACGAGGGCGTGCCTGCGCCCCAGCGCCCAGTCGTCGACGCCGTCGCGCAGACGTCGCACCCCGTCGACCATCGCCCGCCACCGGTTCACGTCACCACTCCCTCACGGCGGAGTCGAAGGCCGCCCGCGCCTCGGCGGAGCCACGGAAGGCGCGCCGCCAGCCGAACGAGAACGTCGCGAGCTCCACGTCGTCCAGCTCGGTGCGGCCGGTGCGGGGCGGGACGGTGCGGCGGCCGACGCGGAACTGCACCTGGACGACCCTTCCGTCCCACTCCGACTGGGCGTAGAGCGACGCGAACTGGGTCGCCATCTGGTCGTACGCCTGGAAGAACCGCACCGCGTCGGCGTCGCCCCCGGCCGCCTCGAGCCGGGTCTTGACCGTGCTGGGCAGGTCGTCGGCGGTCAGCTCGGCCACGATGGCGCGCTGCGGCTCGGACAGGGTGAACATCGCGAGATTCAGGTTCGTCGCCAGGCGCCGGGCGATGACACGGACACGGGGCGCGAACAGGTCGTGCCGCGTCGCGCTCAGGTCACGGGCGGTCACGTCGACCCATGCCGTCGCCTTGCCCTTGCCGCCCCCGTCGGGGGCCACGAACGCGCGGATGCTGAACGACTCGTCCACCCGCTGCGTGCCGATGCCGACCACGTCGCGGCCCTGCTGGAAGTACGGATCGACGTACGACGCCAGCCGCCTGTCGCCGACGGCGCCCCGGACCGGGCTGGACGGGGCGAGCCACAGCGCGAGCATCACCGAGTGCGCCACCACGACGACCAGCAGGAGCTCCACGACCCAGCGGGACCGCGGGCGTGCCGGGGTCACGACCGGTTCTTCGGGGAGCATGCTGACCTCCTCTCGTGGACGTACGACCTGCAACGCACGACTGCCGGCAACCCCGCGGGGTCACCGGCAGCCGGGGTCGGATCGACTAGCTCGCGCTCAGTCGACGCTTCTCGTTGACCAGGACCGCGCCACCGAACAGCAGCAGCGCGATGCCGAGCAGCCAGAACGGCAGCAGATTCGGCGCACCGGTGCTGGGCAGCGTCGTCGTCACGTCGGCGTCGGCCTGTGCATCGGCGTCGGCCACCGTGTCGGAGTCGTCGCCCGCGGCGGCCGCGCCACCGGCGTCGGCGTCGGACTGCGCGTCGGAGTCGCCGTCGTTGTCGCTGTCGTTGTTGGTCGGCGTGTCGGAGTCGTCGTCATCGGCGGCCGGGCCGTCGACGTCCTGCACGGCAACGACGGCGCCCTCGGAGGCGGCGAGGTCGAGGTTGAGCGCGCTGTTCAGCACGTTCAGCTTGAGCGCCGACGTCCGGTAGTAGTCGCCGACCGCGGCGGCGACGACGCTGCCCGCGTTGACCGTGCCCGTGTCGAGCGTGGGCTTGGTCGACGTCGACTGGTTGTTGCCCGTGAGCTGGACGAGCTGCTTGAGGTTGGGGACCAGCTGGTTCAGTGCCGGGTCCATGCCCGTACCGACCGCGTCGAGCGCGTCGGAGAGACCGTCGAGCAGTGTCACCAGATTCGTGCTGACCGGGTCGGTGAGCTGGTCGAGGGTCAGCGGCAGCTCGGTGCCCGCCACGGTGACCGTCGCGTCCACGTCACCGACGGCCGTGACGAGGTTGTCGGTGACCGACCTGACCAAGGACGAGATCTTTCCTCCGACGAGGTTGTTCGTCACGAAGGCGAGGATGTCGGAGTTCGGCGGCAGGTCGTTCAGGTTGGCGCCCGCGGCGGCGAGAATCTTCTCCAGGTCGATCGTCACCTTGCCGGCGTCGGCGCCCGTGAGGTCCACGGCGATGCCATCGCCGCTGGCGTCCTTCAGGGCGTCGAGCAGGCCCCCGACACCGGTCACGTTGACCGAGATCAGTCCGGCGACCGCGTCACTCGACAGAGCGCCCAGAACCGTGCTGACCAGCGGCACGCTCGTGTCGCACAGGTTGACGGTGCTGATGGCGGGCAGGCCCACCGGGTTGAGCAGTGCGTCGATCGTCGCGCGGGCGGTGGGGTCCGGGATGAGGTTCAAGATCGTGGCCGCCGGCACGTTCAGCGCGGTGCTCGAGATCGAGCACAGCACCGCCGGTGACAGGGTGATGTCGTCGACGTTCGCGGCAGCCAACGGTCCTCCCGCCGTCGTGATGTCCTCGACGAGGTCGCCGAGCACCGGCACGTCCAGCTCGAGGCGGAGACCGGCGATCTGGTAGTCACGCGAGGGGGTGCCGCCAGTGACGGTCGTCGACGACGAGAGCGCGCCGACCAGCAGGTCGACGTCGGCCAGGTTGCCCGTCGCACCCGCCAGGGGCCCGTCGAGCAGCGTGACGCGAGCATTGGTCGGCGGCGTGGCGCTGTTCGGGGCCAGCACGGCGCCGGAGTCGTTGACCAGGCCGGAGGCGCCGATGGCCTTGTTGGGCGATGCGGCGCTGGCGAACTGGTTGATCGCGCCTGCCGAGCCGCTCGGGCTCAGGAAGTTCGCGAGATTCAGGTTCAGGCCCCCGGGGACGTTGACCGGGAGTGCCGACAGGACCGTGAGGTCGAGCGGGTTCTTGTTGGCGCCCGGGTTGCCGGGATTGGCCGCCTTGACGCCACGCAGCTGGGCGAGCTGGTCGAGGTTGGTGCCGCCGATCGAGCCGGTGAGGAACCGGCCCGTCGAATAGGACGCCGTGGCGTCCGCACCGGTCGCGGCGAAGGACAGGCCGGCGGTGACGATCAGCGTTGCTGTTCCGAGAGCCAAGGTGTTCCTGGCGAGCTTTTTCATCTGGGAGCGCTCCTTGATTTTATGTGCGCCGGGTCGTGCGTGGGAGTCCCGGGGGCACATGAGTCGAGTCACAGCGCCATGGCTGCTCACAGGAGTCTAATCACATTCTCAGCCGTGGCTGACCTTGACCTCGATCACACCCGCGATTCGGGGTCGCGAAGACAGGCCTTCAGGATTCACTGAGAATGCAGCCGATTTTCCCGTCGACGACGAAGCCGGTCTCGCGCGGCGATCCACGATCCGTCGCTGACGAGGATCATGTCGACGGCGATCATGACGAGCGAGAAGTACATGATTCCCATCAATATCCCGATACCGAGATGCATCCCGGTGATCGCGATAAGGGCCAGAAAACGGGTGGGTTTGTACAGCAGCAGCACCGGGAAAAACAATTGTACGAATATTGCGGTGTACGTCGCGCCGGCGATGAACACCGAGTTCGCGAACACGGGCTGCAGCACGTCATGCCACGGCGAGTAGGCCTCGGTCTGCAGCGGGTAGTAGACCGCCGAGCCGTCCTTCCAGACGTCGCTCTGGAGTTTCCAGAAAGAAGATCCTAGATACACCATGACGATCTGGTGGACGATCAGGATCGCGGCCAGGTTGTGCAGGGTCGAGGTCATCCAGGACGGGACGATGCCGCGCACCTCCCCGCGCCGCTCGCGGATGCGCGCGTCGACCGACCAGTGCCGGCCGGAGTCCGTGAAGCACATGTAGAGCAGCACCATCCGCAAGATCGCGTCGCCACCGGACCCGACGAACGGGTTGCTCACGTACAGCGACACCCACAGGAAGAGGGTCATGATCGTCGACGCCCGCGTGTACACGCCCAGCATCATGAGGGCGCTGAACAGGATCGTCGCTGCGTAGAACAGGTCGAAGGCCACTCCCCCGGACTGCGAGAACAGGCCCAGGAAGGACGGCCACCCGCGACCGTCGCGCACCGGCTCGACCCAGCCGGCCCCATCGCCCCAGGTGTAGTGCCGGTCGGGCCAGTTCACGAGCAGCTGGCTCCCCACGATGAAGCCCAAGATGATGCGGGTGACCGACAATCCGTAGGTCGAGTGCTTCTCGTCGGTCAGCCAGCCGACGGCCCGCGCGATCATCCGTGCCGCCGCAGGAAGTCGGCGACCGACGCCCGGTCGCCCTCGCGCCCCCTGGCGGGCCGGCGCCACCCGCCCACGTCCTCGACGGCCGCCGGACGATTCGCGGCCCGCTCCGCGGCGGTGCCCTGCCGTGCCGAGAACGGGACCACGGGGTGCCGGCGCACCGAGTACCGGACCGCGGTGAGCTCGACGTCCGGATACCTCGCCTCGAGCACATCGGTCGCGAGGCGCGTCGCGGCCCGCTCGTAGCGCAGGAACGGCGTGACGGTGGCCACCGGCGCGTCGGCGCCTCGAAGTGCGCTGGCCAGCTCGTTGAACGACAACGGCGTCTCCTGCGACGTCCCGGTCGCCACGACACGTTGCAGGTCCGTCAGAGCCGCAGTGCGGGCGCGCAGTGGCGTCACGAGCTTGTTCGTCACGTAGCCCGCGCGTCCGCCGATCAGGCGGTGCCTGACGAGATCGAGCTCGACGTCGGTCCAGTCGATCCACCCGGTCGTGGCCGGCGTGCCGTCGGCCGCCAGGTAGGCGCCCTGGAACAGCAGGTCGCGGTCCTCGGAGATGGGGCTGGGAGCGAACAGGCGCCAGTTCTGGGCGAAGTACGGACTCAGGTACGCGGTCTGCTCGCGGGCGGCGTCGGAATACCGGTTGGGTGGCAGCGCGGCGAGCGTCACGGACACGAGGTGCAGCCCGACGAGTGCGACGGCCACTGCGATGAAGGCAGAACGCAGGGTCACGCGGGGCACGCGCACACGCTACCAACGGCCGTGGCGGGACGTATGACAGTGCGTGATCCGGCTCTCAGCGCACAACGGGAGCGCTCACCTGAGGCGACACGCCGGAACGGCCCCGCTCCCAGGAGGGGGCGGGGCCGTTCATACATCGCGGTGGAGCATAGGAGATTCGAACTCCTGACCTCTTCCATGCCATGGAAGCGCGCTACCAACTGCGCCAATGCCCCGCGTGACCCCCTCGTTCAGGGCCTCGCCAATCCTAGCCCGTGCCCGTCCGCTTCCCCAAACCGGGTCACTCCTCGTCGGCCATGACCGGCACCGGGAGCGTCCCCGCGTTCCATTCCGTCAGCCGCCAGCTGGTGTCGGGACGCCACGGCGTCTCCTCCAGCACCGACCACGCGCAGTTGTTCAGCGCGCCGAAGGTGCCCCAGTGCTCACGGGGGAATCCGAGGAACGAGCAGATGCCGGTGCGCAGCACGGCGCCGTGCGCGACGATGACCAGGACGCCGCCGGCGGGCAGCGACGCCAGGGCGGCCGTCAGTCCCTCCGCGAAGCGCTCCCCCGCCTGCAGGTGCGTCTCGCTGCCGGGGATCTGCGTCTCGTCCCCGTCGACCCACGCCTGCATGCCCTCGGGCATCTGGTCCCACGCCTCACGCCAGGTGAGTCCCTCGCGGGCGCCGAAGTTGAGCTCGCGGAACCGCTCGTCGAGATCAACCTCGAGGCCCGTGAACGCGCCCAGGTACGCCGCGGTGTCGCGGGCCCGCTGCAGGTCCGAGCTGATGATGCGGTGCGGCCTGAGCGCCGCGAGCCGGCTCGCCGCGTCGCGCGCCTGGACGTGCCCGACCTCGTCGAGCGGGGTGTCGCTCTGACCCTGCACACGGCCCGCGACGTTCCACTCGGTGCGCCCGTGGCGCCACAGGATGACCTGACGGCTCATGAGAGCAACAGGGTCGGGCAGTCGCTCCAGAGGCGCTCGAGGGCGTAGAACACACGCTCCTCCTGGTGCTGGACGTGCACGACGATGTCCTGGAAGTCGAGCAGGACCCAGCGGCCCTCCCGCTCACCCTCGCGGCGGACCGCCTTGACGCCGAGGGCGATCATGCGCTCCTCGACGGCGTCCTGCACGGCCTTGACCTGTCGCTGGCTCGAGGCCGAGCAGACGAGGAAGACGTCGGTGAGGGCGAGCTGGTCGGAGACATCGAACGCGATGATGTCCTGCGCGAGCTTGTCCTCGGCCGCGGCGGCGGCCGCACGGGTCAGCTCGACTGCTCGTTCGGTGGCTGTCATGGGTGGTCCCGGTGGATCATGAAGACGCGTCTTCGATGGACGGTGTGCGGTACAGACCGTGCTTGCCGATGTACTGGACGACGCCGTCGGGCACGAGGTACCAGACCGGCTCGTCGCGCTGGACCCGCAGGCGGCAGTCCGTCGACGAGATCGCCAGGGCGGGGATCTCGACGAGCGTGATGCGGTCGTGGGGCAGGCCCGCGAGGGTCGTGTCGTCCATCTCGTGGCCCGGACGGGTGCAGCCGACGAACTGGGCGAGCTCGAACAGCTCCTCGTGGTCACGCCACGTCAGCAGCGCCGCCATCGCATCGGCACCCGTGATGAAGTACAGGTCCGCGTCGGGGTGCAGCGCCGACAGGTCACGCAGGGTGTCGATCGTGTACGTCGGTCCACTGCGGTCGATGTCGACACGACTGACGTTGAAGCGCGGGTTGGCGGCGGTCGCGATCACCGTCATGAGGTAGCGGTCCTCGCCCGGCGACACCTCGCGGTCGGCCTTCTGCCAGGGCTGACCGGTCGGCACGAACACGACCTCGTCGAGGTCGAACCACGACTGCACCTCGCTGGCGGCCACCAGGTGCCCGTGGTGGATGGGGTCGAACGTGCCGCCCATGACGCCGACTCGTCGACGTCCGCTGCTCATGCGGGTCAGGAGTGCTCGCGACCCTTGCCGAACGCCAGCAGGCCGAGCACCAGGACCACCAGGATGCCGAGGGCGATCGCGCCTACACCGTAGGGGTTGATGCCGATGTCGC
The DNA here is from genome assembly GCA_025964895.1 of Aeromicrobium sp. Taxonomy (GTDB): domain Bacteria; phylum Actinomycetota; class Actinomycetes; order Propionibacteriales; family Nocardioidaceae; genus Aeromicrobium. The sequence continues at coordinate 5,349 of JAOPXY010000035.1, read as the reverse complement.
GCAGGTGCTCGGACTCTTCGGCGGCGGCGGTGATGAACGAGTGCATGGGGCCAATCTATCCGATGGATCAGCGGATGTGGCCGTTGCCCGTCACGACGTAGGTCGTCGTGGTCATCTCCGTCAGGCCCATGGGCCCGCGCGCGTGGAGCTTCTGCGTGGAGATGCCGATCTCCGCGCCGAAGCCCAGCTCGCCCCCGTCGGTGAACCGGGTCGACGCGTTGACCATGACCGCGGCCGAGTCGACCCCGGCGGTGAAGCGGGCGGACGCGGCGAGCGACGACGTCACGATCGCCTCGGTGTGCCCTGACGAGAACGCCCGGATGTGCGCGACGGCCTCGTCGAGCGACTCCACGACCCGCGCGGAGATGTCGAGCGAGAGGTACTCCGCGGCGTAGTCGTCGTCGGTGGCCGGGACGACGCCGGCGTCGACGGCGCGGAACGCCGCGTCGCCGTGGATCGTCACACCGTGCTCGTGCAGGGCGGCCACGACGCGCGGCAGGAACGAGTCGGCGACGGCCTTATGCACCAGCAGCGACTCGGCGGCGTTGCAGACGCTCGTGCGGTGCGTCTTCGCGTTGAGGACGATCGACAGGGCCATGTCGAGATCGGCGTCCGCGTCGACGTACACGTGGCAGTTGCCGACGCCGGTCTCGATGACGGGAACGGTCGACTGCTCGACCACGGCCTGGATGAGGCCCGCGCCGCCGCGGGGGATCACGAGGTCGACGAGACCGCGCGCCTGCATCAGGTGCGTCGCCGACGAGCGGTCGTCGGCCGGGATCTGCTGGATCGCGTCGGCCGGCAGGCCCGAGGCGACGAGGGCGTCGCGCATGACGTCGATCATCGCCGCGTTGGTGCGCGCCGCGGACGACGAGCCGCGCAGGAGCACGGCGCTGCCGGCCTTGAGGCAGATCGCCGCGGCGTCGGCGGTGACGTTGGGGCGGCCCTCGTAGATCATGCCGATGACGCCCATCGGCACGCGGACCTGCTGCATGCGCAGGCCGTTGGGCAGCGTCGAGCCGCGGACGACCTCCCCGACGGGATCGGGCAGCGCCGCGATGTCGCGCAGGCCGTCGGCGACCGCGGCGATCCGGTCGGCGTCGAGCCGCAGCCGGTCGATGACGTGCTCTCCGGTGCCGGCGGCGCGCGCGGTCTCGACGTCGACGGAGTTGGCCTCGACGATCGCGTCGGTGCCGGCGACCAGGGCATCGGCCATCGCGTGGAGCGCGGCGTCCTTGCCGGCGCGGTTCGTGACGGCGAGTGTCGCGGCGGCCGTGCGGGCGGCGCGGGCGGCGGCGTGGACCTGTTCCTTCATGCGACGCATCCTAGTGCGCAGCTCACGACGCAGGAGTCGTACCGCGGACTCCCTCGCTCCCGCCGCGTGCTCGGACGGACGAGGAGGGGTTGCGGTAGCCACAGGTACCGCTATCCATCATCGTGCGTTCGTCCACCGACGGACGATGAGGGGTTTGGGTAGGCTCAGCGACCCGAACCCCTCATCGTCGGTCCCCGCCGAGCGACCCTGAGGGGAGGGAGCTCAGATGAGCATCAGGTCGTCGCGGTGGACGACCTCGCGCTCATAGCCGGCGCCGAGGGCGGCGGCCAGCTCGTGCGTCGACCGGCCCAGCAGCTCGGGCAGCTCGGCGCTGTCGTAGTTGACGATGCCGCGGGCGATCACGACCGCGTCCGGGCCGACGAGGTCGATCGGGTCACCAGCGGTGAACGTGCCGCTGACGGACGTGATGCCGGCCGGCAGCAGCGAGGCCTTGCGCAGCGTCAGCGCGCGCACCGCGCCGGCGTCGAGGTGCACCGCGCCCTTGGTGTCGCTCGCGTGGGCCAGCCACAGCAGCCGGGTGGGACGGCGGCGGCCGGTGGGGTGGAACCGCGTGCCGACCGTGGCGCCGGCGAGCGCGGGGCCGACCTGCGCGGCCGACGTGAGCAGCACCGGGATGCCGGCGCCCGTCGCGATGCGGGCCGCCTCGACCTTGGTCACCATGCCGCCCGTGCCGATCGCCGAGGCGCTGGGCCGCACGATGTCGAGGGCCGCGAGATCGTCCTCGCCGTGGATGTCGGGCACGAGCTGCGATCCCTCGACCGAGGGATCGCCGTCGTAGAGGCCGTCGACGTCCGACAGCAGGACGAGCCGGTCGGCGTGCACGAGGTGCGACACGAGTGCCGCGAGCCGGTCGTTGTCGCCGAAGCGGATCTCACTGGTCGCGACCGTGTCGTTCTCGTTGACGACCGGCACGACGCCGAGCTCGAGCAGGCGCGCGAAGGTCTGGTACGCGTTGCGGTAGTGGCTGCGCCGCGTGACGTCGTCAGCCGTCAGCAGCACCTGGCCGACGACGAGCCCGTGGCTCGAGAACCGCTCGGCGTACCGGGCGATCAGCGCGCCCTGGCCCACGCTCGCCGCGGCCTGCTGGGTCGCGAGATCGCGGGGCCGCCGGGCCAGGCCGAGCGGAGCCAGTCCGGCGGCGATGGCGCCGGAGCTGACCAGCACGACCTCGTCACCGCGGGCGCGGGCCGCAGCCAGCGCGTCGACGAGGGCGTCGACCCGCTCACCGTCGAGGCCGCCCCCGGCCGTGCTGAGGGACGAAGAGCCGACCTTGACGACGATCCGGCTCATCGAGGGGTGTCCTCGCCGGGACCATCACCGTCCAGTGCGGCACCGTCGAGATCGTCCTCGTCTTCGGGGAACGACCAGTCCGGCTCACGGCTGTCGGTGCGGGCCTCGCGCTTCTCGGCCTCGAACGCACGGCGCGCCGCGAGCTCCTCACGGCGCTGCACGTTGGTGCGCCGGTCGGACTGGTCGATGCGCAGGTCCTCGCCGCGGCGGCCGAGCACCTCGGCGCCGGCGGAGATCTGCGGGTCGAAGTCGAACACGACCGCGTCGGTCTCGTCGCCGATGACGACGTCGTCGCCGGCCGTGGCGCCGAGCTTGAGCAGCTCGTCCTCGACGCCGAGCCGGTTGAGCCGGTCGGCGAGGAAGCCGACCGCCTCGTCGTTGCTGAAGTCGGTCTGGCGCACCCAGCGCTTGGGCTTCTCGCCGCGGACGACCCACTGGTCGTTGATGCGAGTGATCGTGAACTCGCGGCCCACGCCGGCCTCGGCCTTGGGCCGCAGGACGATGCGGGTGACCTCCGCGACGGGCGCGGCGGCGCGACGGGACGCGACGATCTCGGCCATCGCGAACGACAGCTCGCGCAGTCCGGCGTGGCTCGCCGCCGACACGTCGAAGACGTCGAGCCCGCGCTCCTCGAGCTCGCCGCGCACGAAGCCGGCGATCTCCTTCGCGTCGGGCACGTCGGTCTTGTTGAGCGCGACGAGGCGCGGGCGGTCGAGCAGGTCGCTGCCGGTCGCCTCCGAGTACGCCTTGAGCTCAGCCTCGATGACGTCGAGATCCGTCAGCGGATCACGGCCGGGATCGACCGTCGCGCAGTCGATGACGTGCACCAGCGCGGCGCAGCGCTCGACGTGCCGCAGGAAGTCGTGGCCCAGGCCACGGCCCTCGCTGGCACCCTCGATGAGTCCCGGCACGTCGGCGACCGTGAAGGTCGTCGAGCCGGCGGTGACGACGCCGAGGTTCGGCGCCAGGGTCGTGAACGGGTAGTCGGCGATCTTGGGCCGGGCACGCGAGACGGCCGCGATGAGGCTGGACTTCCCGGCGCTGGGAAACCCGATCAGGCCGATGTCGGCGACGACCTTGAGCTCCATCGTGATGGTCAGCTCGTCGCCGGGCTCGCCCTTGAGCGCGAAGCCGGGCGCCTTGCGCTTCGACGACGCGAGCGCCGCGTTGCCGAGGCCGCCGCGACCGCCCTGGGCGATGACGAGTTCCGTGCCGGGACCGATCAGGTCGGCCAGCACCTCACCGCTCGCGTCCTTGATGACGGTGCCGTCGGGCACCCGCAGCACGAGGTCGTCGCCGTTGCTGCCGCTGCGGTTGTTGCCGGCACCGGGAGCGCCGTTGGTGCCCCGCCGGTGCGGCTCGTGGTGGAAGTCGATCAGCGTCGTCACGTCGGCGCCGACCGACAAGATGACGCTGCCGCCGTTGCCGCCGTTGCCGCCGTCGGGACCACCGAGGGGCTTGAACTTCTCGCGGTGGACGGACGCGACACCGTCGCCACCGGACCCGCCCGCGACGTGGAGCGTCACCTTGTCGACGAAGCTGGGGACAGCCATCGGCCGCTCCTTTCGTGCTGGGGCCCCTCAGGGGCCGGAAATGAACGTTGGGGCGGTCCGCAAGCTGCGGAACGCCCCAACGAATGCGAGTGTGCGCGTATTACTCGACCGGGAGACCCGGGACGATGTTGACGACCTTGCGTCCACGACGGCGTCCGAACTCGACCGCACCGGCGGACAGCGCGAACAGCGTGTCGTCGCCGCCACGGCCGACGTTGGTGCCGGGGTGGAAGTGCGTGCCACGCTGACGGACGATGATCTCGCCGGCGTTGACGAGCTGACCGCCGAAGCGCTTCACGCCGAGGCGCTGTGAGTTGGAGTCGCGGCCGTTCTTGGTGGAGGCTGCGCCCTTTTTGTGTGCCATGAGTTCAGTCCTCTACTTGATCTCGGTGATCTTGACCTGGGTGTACTTCTGACGGTGACCCTGGCGCTTCTTGTAGCCGGTCTTGTTCTTGTACTTCTGGATGACGATCTTGGGGCCCTTGGCGTCACCGACGATCTCGGCGGTCACCGAGATCTTGGCCAGCGATGCGGCGTCGGCCGTCACCTTGTCACCGTCGACGAACAGGACGGCGGGCAGCGTGAGCGTGTCGCCCTCGGCCTGCGTGACCTTGTCGATCTGGATGACGTCGCCGACAGCAACCTTCTGCTGGTTGCCGCCACTGCGCACGATTGCGTACACCACGGGAATCCTCACTCATTTCAGCTCTTGGGGCACGGTCCGCACTGACAGCGGGACGCGCGAGAACGGCGCGCAGAGCGCACCGAAGGACTAGTTTACGGAGCCTGACCCTCGCTGGTCAAAACGGGGCCTTCTCCACCATCTTTTCCCACCGGTGCGGCGGGCGTCTCGGGGGCCGTCGCCGGCGCCGCCGGAGGCCCGGCGGGCTTGCTCGCGGAGCCGCGACGGCGCGTTGCCCGCTTGACCGGAGCGGGTGCCTCGACGGGTGCCGGTGCCTCGACGCTCGCGGGAGCCTCGACGGGTACCGGGGCCTCGGGTGCCGGGACAGGTGCCTGAGCGGGCGCCTGGGCGGCGGGGGCGGGTGTCTCGGCGGTCGGGGCCGGGGTGGACGGCGTGGGCGCCTCGGCAGCCGGCGCCACTGGAGCCGGCGGAGGCGGCGGGGGTGGCGTCACGGCCGGCTTGGGACCGCGGTTGCCGCCGCCCTGCCC